>NZ_SRSR01000168.1:0-359 GCF_004792275.1 Mesorhizobium sp. M4B.F.Ca.ET.143.01.1.1 | reverse complement strand
GGCGGCCGCGCCATAGCCGTTATAGGCGAAGAGCGAGACGGCGGTGGAGGCCAGGATGACGGCGGCCGAGGCCGGAACCAGTGCGTTGGTCGTGGCATCGAGCAGTTGCGGCGCGGTGAACAGGCTGGAGAGCGGCCGCTCGACATGGGCGAAGCCGAGCCCGGTCAGGATCAGCAATGCCAGCATCTCGATGCCGAGGAAGATGCCGGTGACGAAGGCGTTGAGTTTGATGCGCATGGCGGCGACAGCGCCGGCCAGGATGATCGTCACCACACCGACCCATTGCTGGCTGAGATTGGGAATGATGACGCCCAGATAGGTACCGACGCCGAGCGCGATGACGGCGACGATCAAGACGA
>NZ_SRSR01000167.1:0-360 GCF_004792275.1 Mesorhizobium sp. M4B.F.Ca.ET.143.01.1.1 | reverse complement strand
CCCGCCCTTGTCGGACTGGCTGATGTAGAAATGGCCTGCCCCGAACGTGATCACACCGGGAATGGTGGGTTTGAGCCCCTCCGTGACGAAGGCCTGCAAGACGTGGCTTTCGATCGGAAGCCGCATTCCAGCCATTGCCATGACCCGGCTCGATGAGCCCGCCACCGCCACCCCGACCTTGTCGGCGGCGATATAGCCACGCGATGTCTCCACGCCACGCACCTTGCCGCGATCGAGCCGGAAACCGGTCACCTCGCAATTCTGGATCAGGTCCACGCCATGGCTGTCGCCGCCGCGGGCATAGCCCCAGGCCACGCCGTCGTGCCGCGCGGTGCCGGCACGCGCCTGCATCAGGCCGCC
>NZ_SRSR01000166.1:0-360 GCF_004792275.1 Mesorhizobium sp. M4B.F.Ca.ET.143.01.1.1 | reverse complement strand
GGTGGAGTTCTGCTTGTCGGCGCTGGAGACGAAGGCGATGACCAGCAGGAAGCCGGTCGAGGACTTTGAAACCGTGATGCCGTTCCTCTGCACCACCTGCGGCAGTTGCGACCGCACCAGTTGCAGCTTGTTCTGCGTCTGCACCTGCGCGGTGTCGGGATCGGCCGTGCTGGTGAAAGTCAGCGTGATCGAGGCCGAACCGGTCGAGGTCGACGTCGCCGTCATGTAGTCGAGATTGTCGATGCCGGTCATGCCTTGCTCGATGACCTTGGTCACCGAATTCTCGACCGTCTGCGCGTCGGCGCCGGGATAGGTGGCGCTGATGTTGACCGTGGTCGGCGCGATCTGCGGATATTGCGA
>NZ_SRSR01000165.1:0-360 GCF_004792275.1 Mesorhizobium sp. M4B.F.Ca.ET.143.01.1.1 | reverse complement strand
GTGCAGCGCCACTGTCAGTTCGACCACGCCCAGGCCGGCGCCAAGATGGCCGCCGGTGCGGGACACGGCATCGACCAGTTCGGCGCGCAGCTCGGATGCCAATTGCGGCAATTCGCTCTCGGCCAGCGTGCGCAGGTCGGCCGGGATGCGAATCCTGTCGAGAAGCGGCGTATGCGGCGTTGCGTTCACGGTGGGCCCAGACTTTCTGTTCATCGGCGGGATAGGCCGCCGGCCGGCGAAAGTAAATGCGTGTCGGTGACGCGGACGGCCAGCCTCTCGATCCGCTCAGCCTTCCGGCAGCGGAATGAATTCTTGCTCATCGCCGGGAACGATATCGAAGCGGCCCGTCTTCCACTCTTG
>NZ_SRSR01000164.1:0-360 GCF_004792275.1 Mesorhizobium sp. M4B.F.Ca.ET.143.01.1.1 | reverse complement strand
ATCCGCGCTGAAGGACTGGAGGATCGTATCACCATCGAGATAAAGTCTTATGCGGAACTCTCCGGCTCCTTTGACAAGATCTCGTCGATCGGCATGTTCGAGCATCTGGGCCTTGCCAATCACGCGGCCTATTTCTCGGCGGTCCACCGGCTGCTGAAGCCCGGCGGCATCTACCTGCACCATGCCATCACCCGGCGCGGCAACGGCAGCACCAGGACGACACTGCGCAAAGGCGCGGAATACAAGGCATTGATCAAATACATCTTTCCCGGCGGCGAGGTCGATACGATCGGCATGACGCTCGGCAATCTCGAGGCGCACGGGTTCCTCGCCTATGACGTCGAGAACCTGCGAGAGCAT
>NZ_SRSR01000163.1:0-361 GCF_004792275.1 Mesorhizobium sp. M4B.F.Ca.ET.143.01.1.1 | reverse complement strand
CTCCATGCGAGCTCTGTTTTTCCGTCGCCTTTGTCGCTGGAGGTGATGAGCACTATTTGCGAGGATCGTCCAGGCGCCGGTTCGGGTGCCACATTGATCAACAGGGACAATGCAGAGCGGCCATAGACGGAATTTTTCTGGCCGAGAGTGAGGATCTGCAGCCGCTTGGCGCTGGCTCCTGATATCTTGGGCAACAGCCCAACCGAAGGGAAGCCGAGCGCTGCTTCTGTTTCAGCCTCACCGCGCATTGTGCGGTTCATGCGGCTCTGCAAGAGAATCAAGACGCCGCCAACGAGACCGAATACGACCATACCCGGCGGGATAAGGAAGATCGGCGAAAGGCTCTTCGGGTTGGTCGGCG
>NZ_SRSR01000162.1:0-362 GCF_004792275.1 Mesorhizobium sp. M4B.F.Ca.ET.143.01.1.1 | reverse complement strand
CCTCTCTATCTCCCTATCACTATTTAGCCGAGGAGCCCGGCCGTCAAACCTTTGTCGAGCTTGGCTTGGACCTTCGATGCTGCCTCCCCCTTTGTCACAACGCCATCGCTATTCACATCTAGTCCCGAGTTCTGCGAATAAGCCTTCGTGCCAGCGGAAAACAGGACATTGGCTTCCGGCTTTCCAATCGCGGCTGGATATAGAATAGACATGTACATATCCGACAGACTGTTGAAGCGCCCTGCGTAAGGGGCAAGGTATTTTTCGACATAACCCAGTTGTTGCACCTGAGACATCTGTGCCAGAGCTTCCAACGATGTCCCCAATCCCTCCGCAGTTAGCCTCATAAACTGAATCAGTCC
>NZ_SRSR01000161.1:0-363 GCF_004792275.1 Mesorhizobium sp. M4B.F.Ca.ET.143.01.1.1 | reverse complement strand
AGGACGGCGAGACGGACGAGCCGCTGCGCGAGCCGCGCCCATTGGTCACAAGGCCGAGCTCCCGCGCGGCCGAGGTCGACAGGAACCAGTGATTGAGCACGCCCTTCTCGACCATCAGGAGCTTGTCGCCCTCGACGCCTTCGCCATCGAAGGGGCGCGAGGCCTGGCCGCGCCGCCGCAAAGGCTCGTCAGTGACGGTGATCGCAGCAGAGGCCACTTGCTTGCCCATCATGTCGCGCAGGAAGCTGGTCTTGCGCGCGACCGACGCGCCGTTGATGGCGCCGGCGAGATGGCCGGCAATGCCGCGGGCAACGCGCGGATCGAACACCACGTCGACCGGGCCGGTCGCAGCCTTGCGGGCGC
>NZ_SRSR01000160.1:0-363 GCF_004792275.1 Mesorhizobium sp. M4B.F.Ca.ET.143.01.1.1 | reverse complement strand
GCGATGACGGCTTCTTCATCACCGGCGACCTCGGGCTGGTCGACACTGACGGCTATGTCCACATCGTCGGACGCGGCAAGGACCTGATCATCTCGGGCGGCTACAATGTCTATCCGAAGGAGATCGAGAGCGAGATCGACGCGCTCGACGGCGTGGCCGAAAGTGCGGTGATCGGCATCGCGCATCCGGATTTCGGCGAAGGCGTCACGGCCGTGGTGGTGCGCAAGCCGGGGTCGTCGATTCAAGCGGTCGACATTGCTGCCGCCATTGCCGGACGGCTGGCGAAATACAAGCATCCGAAGCAGGTGATCTTCGTCGAGGAACTGCCGCGCAACACGATGGGCAAGGTGCAGAAGAACGTGC
>NZ_SRSR01000159.1:0-363 GCF_004792275.1 Mesorhizobium sp. M4B.F.Ca.ET.143.01.1.1 | reverse complement strand
AGACCAAAAGTGAGCAGCGGTTTCGGGAGGCGACATGCAAAAAACAAAAATCTTAAAGCGCGACGCGCTTTAGTCGTTCTTGAGCCGCCGCCAGGGCGAATTGTGATCCGGCCGGTTCGGATAATCGTCGCGCGAATAGTCGCTGTCGTCGAGGTCGATGACAGTGTCGCGCCGCCGCGCCGAAAAGCCGCTGCTGAAGCTGGTCGCCATGACGATGCGGTTCTTGAGCAGGCGCCAGGCGAAGTCGCGCACCGGCGGCAGCAGCAGAAGGATGGCGAAAATGTCGGTGATGAAGCCCGGGATGATCAGCAGGATCGCCGCCAGCCGGCAACTCGCGCATGGCGCGATGATCGTGCTGGCGGC
>NZ_SRSR01000015.1:0-142783 GCF_004792275.1 Mesorhizobium sp. M4B.F.Ca.ET.143.01.1.1 | reverse complement strand
CCCCGTCCTCGTTCTGAAGCACACATCCCTCGACACTCGGCGGCCTGCAAAGGCCGCCTTTTTTGTTCCCTCCACAAGCACCAAACTCTTGTCGTCGTTTAGCCGCGCTTTTGAAACGCCATCAACACCGAGCTGATGAGATCGTCGATATAGGCGCGCTGGCGTGCAGCAGATATTGCCCGGACAGCTTCGGGGCGGCGTTCGCGAAGTCCGGGATTGCCGGCCAGCCGGCCGCGCGCCTTGGCTGCCTTCATGCCAGCCCTGGTGCGTTCGGCGATCAGCGCGCGCTCGAGCTGAGCGACCGCGCCGAGCACCTGCAGCGAGAACACGCCTTGCGGCGTCGAGGTGTCGATCGGATCACGCAGCGAGCGAAAGTGCGCGCCGCGCGCCTCAAGCTGTTCTATGACCTCCAGCAGATGGCCGACCGAGCGGGCGAGGCGGTCGAGGCGGACGACGACGAGAACGTCGCCGGCGGCGATCTCACGCATCAGCTTCGCCAGCACAGGCCGGGAGCGCGAGGCGCCGGAGCCATGCTCCTGGTGAACCAGGTGACAGCCAGCGACCTTGAGTTCGTCGACCTGGGCGTCGTTGAGCTGGTCCTCAGTGGAAACCCGGGCATAGCCGATCAGGCGGCGGGAGCGGGGAGGGGGTGCAGCTTGGGTGCGTGGATTGGCCATTTGCGGCACATTTTGGGTCGGTTTTTACAAAGTTGCAATGTGTCAGAAAAGGAACCTTTGCAGGTGTGTATTAGAGACCGATTTGCAGGCCCGTGGAGCGCCATCCGGGCATTCGGAGGTGCCCGAGGACTCAGAGAGGGCCAAATCGCGCCCACGGGCCCGCTACGGCCGAGAGAGCCCAAAACTGTCCGTTTCGAGCCCGAACACCCCAAAGGAGCCGCGCCGGAGCACCAGAAACGTCGATTTGGCCTTGTTTGCCGGCGGGCGTAGCGGATTTGATGAGACTACGTGATGCCGAGTCGGAAATAGCGAGACTACGCGACAACGCGCTCGTCTGCGCACTGACGTTAGCCACCAAACCCAAGGAAATTCATATGGTTAGGAGAGCGAAGGCCATCCGATCTGGTGCGTAGTCTCACGAAAACCGCTCCAAATCCACTGATCCTGGCTGATCTGTCCACTCAATTAGGGTGAGAATCCACCGAATTAGGGCGAGAAAGACGCCTGAAATCGCGCATTTCCGGGCTTTTCCAGCGATCCAGGCAGAGCGACAGAGGCCATTTCTTCTATAAAGACCAAAACGAACGATAAGGCAACATTATCATTCGTTTTGTGTTGGCGACAAGCTGTGCGTTTTGACGCGAAAATCATCGCCAAAAGCGCACGGCCGCTTTACCCTCAAAACACATGATTCGCCTCGATCCCCTTACTGCCAATCCCTTGCCCGCCAGCTCCGCCGCGCCGCCGGCCGTCCCGGCCTGGGCGCTTGCCGGCGGCGGTGGGCCGAGCGACGCCGCCGCCGCCTTCCAGGCCGGCGCCGCCTTGGGCGCGCTAGACGGCCTCGCCCGCGCGCAAGCCAGCTGGGCCGGTGCATGGCGCCAGCGGCTGGCGCTCAAATCTGCCGCCGCCAGCATGCGGCTCGCCGGCCGCGCCGAGGATGAAGCCGCCTTGCGCGATGCCTGGCAGCTTTGCCCGGCCGGCGCCGATCCCGGTCCCGCCGGCGCCATTTTGGGGACCTGGCGCCAGCTGGCGCTGCAGCCGCCGGCCGTCGGTGCCGATCGGCTGGCAAAAGTGACCGAGATGCTCGGTCTCGCCTGGGACGACGAGGCGCTCGCCGACCTGTGCACGCAAATTGAAGATTTAGCCGGGTCGCGGCCGCCGGCGCCGTTCGCCGCGGCGGCGATCGCCACCCGCGTCGTCGCCATGCGCCCCGATGCCGAGCTGTTTGGCTGGTGGCTCGCCGACCTGGTGCTGGCGCAAGGCCTGCGCTGGCCGCTGCCGCTGCCGCTGTTGATGACGCAGGCTTTTGGCCCGGCCTTCCGCACCGAGGGTGGTGGCGGCAAGCGGGTCCGACCCGGGGACAAGAATTTTGACCGAGCGGTCTGCGTTGCGCTGGTGCAAGCGGCGGCCGAAGCCTGCCGGCTTGCCAGCGAATTGTCGCGCCGCGCCGAAAAACTCCTGGCGGTGGCGCCAAAACTCCGTGCCAAGGGCGCCGGCGACGTGATTTTTTTGCTCCTGAATGAAGATGCCGTACCCGGATCGCTGGTCACAAAGAACCTGTCGCGTTTTGCGGCGCGACGCCTGTTCGAGCGCCTGCAGCAGCTCGAGGCCGTGCGCGAGCTCTCCGGCCGTCCGACCTTCCGGCTGTTTGGGCTGTAGCGATGAGCCAAGCCTCGGTCCGCCGCAAGCCGAACGAGCAGCCGGCGCTGCTGGACATCGAGCTCGAGCACCTGCCGCCGGAACTGCGCTGGCGCGAGTGGATGGGCCGCGTCGAAGCGGTGATCTTTGCGGCAAATGAGCCTGTGCCGCGCGAGGTGCTGGCGCGGGTGGTGGGAAAAAACTGCAATCTCGACCTGGTCGTCGACGACATCCGCGCCGAGCTCGCCGGCCGCCCCTACGAACTGGTGTCGGTCGCCGGCGGCTGGCAGCACCGGACCAAGAAGGTCTTTGGCGACGTCATCCAGGCCGCCTTCGGCACGCCGGCGGGGCAGGGGACAAAAGAACTGTCGCAGTCGGAGTCACTTGTCCTCATGTGCATCGCCTATTTCCAGCCGATCACGCGTGGCGAGCTGTCTTCCTTCTTCGGCAAGGAGGTGTCGCGCGATCTGATCGGCGTGCTGCGCGCGCAGGAGCTCATCGCCTCGGGACCGCGCAGCCCGCAGCCGGGCGCGCCGTACACCTACGTGACGACGAAAAATTTCCTATCGCAGTTCGGGCTCGACACGCTGCGCCAATTGCCGGATTTCGAGGCGCTCGAGGACGCGGGCCTGCTGTCCAAGGAAAAGCTCCTAGCAGGAGACACCTCTCTGGGGTTCATAGGAGCACAGTCGGATAAGAGCGATATTTTTTCTGACGGTTAGCGCCGATAACAAGATGCGCATGATAGCCATCGGCGCCATCTTTCATCGCGGACAGAACACCTATTGCAAAACGATCAGTATCGGGCAGTACTGAAGCGGGAAAGGGGAGTGCTTCGAGTGATTGCTTTTGAAAGGGTTCGACAAAAGAGAGTGCGGTCTGCGCCCAATAATCTCCCCCCGGCACTCCGAGAGATTATCGATTACCGCAAATCCGGGCTGAGCCTTAATCACATTGTAGGCTGTCCTTTGGATTGCGGCTACTGCGTCAGGCACATCTTCGCAAACTACGAGATGAAACGCCCTCACCTGATCGTGGACGATGAGGTGGCGGTTGAGCAGCTGGTCGGTCATTGGGCGTTCGTGCCGCATCGAACGCCTCTGCAGATATTCAACCGGGCGACAGACCCATTTCTCCCCGGTGTCAAAGATCATCTCTTTGCCACTTTGAAGCAGATCGACGATCGTGGTCTTTCAAACCCGGTGCTCGTGATCACCAGATGGGAAATCGATGCCTCGGACGTGGCTTGGCTGGAGACGCTAAGGAATGTCAAGCTGACGATCCTGGTGACGTGGTCGGGGATCGACAACGACAGGATCGAACCGGTCTCGTCACGCATTGCGGAACGATCGCTCGAGGTCTTGCGGAGCGCGGCCAGCCGAACGAAAATCGTGCTGTATTGGCGGCCGTTGATAGCGGGATTGAACGATACGTGTGCCCATCTGCAGCGCGCGCGCACACTCGCGCAGTATGCCGATGCGACCGTTTTTACCGGTTTGTTTTTCAGGGAGGAAATCCGGGAACATTTCCGGGCTGCCGGCATCCCTGACCTTTACCAGGAAGTTGCTCGGCGCAAAATCCTTCCCAGCTCGGTCGAGCGGCGCGTGCTTCGCGCGTTTGAAGGTGTCCCGATATTTCGCAAGACCTCGTGTGGCGTTGCATATGCCCACGGAACGGCGGATTACAACGGTCATTTCGGGATCAGCGAGATCTGCGATATCTGTCCCAACGACCAACGAGCACTCTGCGGCAAAGCGCATCGCCGCCCAGATATTGATGAGGTGCGGAAACTGGCGGAAATGGTCAACCTACAAACCGACAACGCTCTAGTGACGGACCGGGCCGTAGAGGTGAGCGGCAGCACCGAGTATCAGCGCTACTTCATCCAACACGCGTTGAACTACCAGGTGCACGATCGCGCACAACCTCATCGACCATATCGTCACGGCAGAGCGGAGGTCGGTTGGGAATGAGTTCGGACCGATATTGGGTCATAGACGTCGAAGGCAACGGCGCCTCCCCCCCGGAGATCGTGGAATTGGCCATGATAGAGCTCTCAGCGTTGGTGCCGACCGGAAAGCAATTCCATTGGCTGGTGAAGCCTTCGCAGCCGATCCAACCAGCGGTGACCAGGATCCATGGGCTTACAGATGATGACATCGCCGATGCGCCGGAGATTGCAGACATAGCCGATGAAATTCTGACCTGGACTCAAAATGGGAGGATCATCGGTCACAATGTCCGTGTCGAGTTGGAGACCATCCAGCGCCAGATTCCGGAGTGGAAACCGGTCGCCGCGATAGATACGCTCAAGCTGGCTCGGTCCTTGAAACCGGGCCTAGATTCCTATGGCTTGGAAAAGCTCGGTTCATTCTTCGGGCTTATCGATGAGGCCGCCCGGCGAACGAACCGCAAGCATCATTCCGCCCTCTTTGATGCGATGCTTACCGCGCTGATCTTTGCTGACCTATTGATGCCACTGGAGCAAAGCGCGCGCGAGGATTGCCTTCGCGACGCCGATGTCCTCTTTAGCCGACAGAGCAGCTTCTTATGACACGAATCGTCGTGAAAATCGGGCTAGCAGGAACACACTCGACCGGAAAGTCCACTTTCCTGGAGAGGCTTAAGTCTCGGCTGTCTGATGGTGGGTACAAGACCGGACAAATCGAAGATCTTGCAGCGCGCGCCCGCGCCCGGGGCTTTCCGATTCTGATCCAACACACGTTCGAAAGTACACTCTGGATCATGGCAGAGGGTATGAGGCTGGAAGCTGAAGCCTCTCTCAATGAAGATGTTATCTTGATCGATAGGCCGGTCTTCGACGCTCTGGGCTATCTTGATGCTGCGTTGCAGATTTCCGGCCGATCGCTTCCTCCTCGGCGAGTCGAAGAGCTCCAGACTATCGCCGCCGCTCACGCTGGCGACTACGACATCATTCTCCTTACGGAACTCGATCCAAGCATTCCCCTCGGCGAGGGGCGAGATGAAAATCAAGCATTTCGTATTGCGGCTGGCGAGCACATCGCAGCGATCGCCGATAGATTTGGATTGCAGCCACTTCGTCTCACCTCTGGAAATGCAGATGAGCTCCTGGAGACTGTCTACGACATGATCATCAAACGTCTCCCGCAGGCACAGATCTCCTGCCATTGCTGCACAGAGTGACAGCATCAACGCTGCCACATCCATTTTTTAGTAGGTCCTTGTCACTTCTAGCGCCGGCCAAACATTTAATCTGAAATCATGCCGCTCGGGGCGAGCCGTCAGTAGCGCTTCTGAGTATTGCGTTCGGGCAATTGAATAGCCGGCGGCGTCAATCCATTCGATGCCGTCGTCGCGGACTACAGGGCGCACATCGTAGGACCCGCGCCGACCGTCCGTTGCCGTGAGCCGGGCTGCGCTTCCCCGTACGGCCTCTGCAGCATCTCCTTGCCTCACGAGCGTCCTTTGCCATTCAAGGAACCGTTGCGGATCGATCAGCGTCTCAGCGCCACGATCGTAGCCTTCTTGTGCTAGCCATGCCTCGAATGCCAAACGTCTCGCCGCCGCCTCCTCGCGGGTCTGCGCTAGCCCTTGTGCGAGAGCGAACGCGACGAAGGGATCGAGCGTGCCCCAGCGCAGAAGTTCGCGGAACCAAAAACCAACCCACGGCAAGCGGGTCGTCGCCCGCCATGTATCGAGAGTGGGTGTTTCTAGACCGGCCGCATTCTCGCCCCAGGCTCGTGCCACCGCTGCACCAACTGCAACTCCCAACTTGAACTCGATGTTGTCAGCGACAAAGCGTTGCCAGGAGCGTAAGCGCTCGGCCTCCGGGGCTTGAGAGCTGGGTAGCTGCATCCACCAGCCCATGATGCCGCGCCAATTCGCAAGTGAAGCTTGGTCGTTGACGGTGTCTCGCACGCGAAAGCCAATCCCGGGCTCCGCCCGGACGCGTTCTCCGAGACGGATGAAAAGTGCGAATTTTTGTTCTGTTGGCCACGCGCCATACTCGACGGCTCCTTGCAGCTCGGCGATCAGCTGAGGTGCCACAAGTTCGAAGCGCCGTCCGATGTAAGGCGTGAAGCCGTACTGGTACAGCCGTTGACGCTGCTCCGTGTTTGGGTAGAGCCGCTCAACAAAGGCCCGTCCCCGCCTCACGAAGCTTCGTTCCAACCAAGCCTCTTCGGCAGCGGCAACGCGGGCGAATGTTCGTTGCCACAGGTCCTGCAACAGCGCCTCGGTTCGCGCCCCATCCAAAACCTGCTGGTCCGCCCGAGCGAGTTCTTCGATCGCGCTGAGCAGGAACCCGTCCAGCTCGTCAAGACTGTCGCCGAGCTGATCCGCCGGAATGCGCGATGCGACGCCGAGATTGGCGCCGGCGCCTTCAGGCAGTGTCGCTTCCAGCCAGGAGAGAAACTGTTCTTCCGTTCGAAGTCCGGATTGCGCCGCAGCCTTTTGCCAGATGGAGCGCAGGAGTACGACAAGCGGACTGTGCACAGGACCGGCCGCTTGCTCCGCCTGAAGTCGGCCGAGCAGATTGTTATAGTCGGCCTCTGCTCGCCGGATTTGACGCGATTGCTCTCTGCGCTGGCCGCGCGCGGTGGTCGAGATAGCTTCCGGGATCGCCACCAGCGTCATGCCCTCGATCGACTCCGCTGCGCCCGGCCGACCCGCACGGCCCGCCAAGTTGCGGAACTCAGCAGTCGACATCGGCACTACGATCGGCTGACGAGCTTGGGCGTCGTAGCTGCGACGCTCCAGGCTGGTCAGGAATATGATGTCGAATGGCAGATTTACGCCTTCCGTCAGCGTTGCCGTGGCGATCGTGACCGGACAGATCCTGCGATCGATAAGGTCGGTCATCAGCCGCCGCAGGCGCTGTGGCATCTGACCATGACTCGTCGCGATGCCGCGATCGAGCAGGCGGAGTTCGAACGACTGCTGGCCACAATAATCGACGCAAGCTGCACGGGCTTCCTGAAAGCGCGCCTGCCCCTCGGCGTCGGTCGGCGGGACGAAGGGCGGAACATTTTGCCATCCGGGAAGGTCAAACGCCTCGACATAGCGTTTCATCAAGCGCTCCGGCGATTGAGCGACTGAAATTAAAACGCGCCGGTTTCCCTCAAGCAGGTGCAGCGCCGTCCACAAAACATACAACTCGTTGTAGTGCGGCAAGCTGTTCCGAATGCCGGCTGCAGGAAGCGGCATGGCTGGGAGGCGTAGCGGAAGGTAGACTGGCGCGTCTCGTCCTCGGACATAGAGCGGCTGACCATTCACGATATCGAGGACGGCTTCAGGCGCGCGTCGTGGATTTACCCGCAGGCCGCCAATCAGCTGCCGGCTGCTGCGATAACCCAAGCCAACCGGCATGGCGTCTGCACGCCCCTCTATCCATCGAGCAACGGGACCCGCCGCGCCGCCAGCGACCGCGGTCAAGGCTATTCGCGCCATTCCCGGCTTCACCGAGAATAGCCGCGATACCATTGCCTCCAACCGCATCGCTCGGCTGGTGTGGGCGGCGAGCGCCTCCTGCGCGTTAGCGTCATTCTCGCTGACGACCTGATGTGCCTCGTCAAGGATGAGCAGTCGCAGCCGCTGGACCAGCAGGTGACCCACATAGCGCATCAACGCCTCGGCCTTCTCGACCGTGGCGATCAGTACCACTGGACGGTCAGCGGTGAGCCAGTAGTCGGTGATCCCCCAGTCGGCACCGCCGTAGAGCCCTGTCACAATCAGGTCGCTACCCAACTCTGCCGTCAGCTTTGCTTCCACCTCGCTCGCCAGCGCACGTGAGGGAACTAGGTACAGCGCAAGTGGTGCGGCCCCTGGTTGTGTGTGAACCAAAAGGAGTTCCTTCACGAGGGCCAGATTGGCAACCAGAGTCTTGCCTGAACCGGTCGGAGTGCAGAGTGCAAAGCTGTTGCTCGTGATGAGGCGTTCGAGACCTTGAACCTGCGACGTCCACAACACACCTCGACCGCGTGCATACTGCTCACGCGCGAACCTCCACATCCGCGCTTGCAGTCCCGGTACGTTTGCCGTCAGTCGCGAGACGCGGCCATGAAGGCTGTTGTCGGAATACCGCTTTGCGGTCGCCTCGATCAGATTGATCAGTATCCATAGTTCGTCGCTGGCGAGGCGTGTCGCCAACGTGCTCAGACCCGACAGTTTGTTCACCGCCTGCTCGATCCGGGAACTATTGCCTCTGCGGAGACTGTCGCCTATCAGACCGACAGCGCGCACCAATTCGACCACGACATACCAGCCAATCTTGCTCGCGGGAGGCGCGGGTACGCCCTCGTCTCGATCGTCTGGCGCGCGTGCGACCTCGACGCCGTCCTCGGCCGGTTCGTCGCTCTCAATGTCCGCCTCGTCCTCCGCTGCAAGGAGCGAGCCCGAGCCGTCCCGCCCCGTAAGCGCGGGGTTGTCTCTCCAGAATGCGGCAGAACGCTCGAGCAGACGGTCAAAGTCGGTACTCAAAAACGCAGCGAAGATTTCTGCAACACCCCGACCGTACCCCCCTTGACGCAGCAGACTTGTCGCCATCGCGGGCAGGCCAGCCAACTGATAGGCGCCGGCAGCAAGCAACCCGACGGGCACGTCGCGGGTGACTGAGTCAGAGGATCGTGCCAGCCATTCGAGTAACTCGGCGGCACGTCGGTAGCATCCGAGCGCATCCACTGAGCCTTGTCCCTCTATCTCCCGGAAGATCCCTGCGGCATGTAGCAGCCGACGAGCATCGTCGAACTGCTCATGTGACTCGCTCTGGGCCCACCCGATAGGTGGCACGTGCCAAGAGTTCTGCAGACTTCGAACGAACAGACGCGCCTGTGCCGGCGTCAGCTCGTTTTCGGCGGCCCGGCCAAGGCGGATATTCGTCGCCAGTTCGCGACGCTGTTCGTCGAGCCGAGCCATCAGCGATTATTCCATAGAGACCGATAGATTTGCTCGATGAGCTCGACGCCGCCCTCAAGCACCAGCTCGACGACCTGCAGTGGCCGCCCAGCGGTATATTCCGGCGGCGGCGCCGCCACCGGAAGATAGGCTTGGCCCGCGCCTCTCCGCGCTGCCCGATTGCCGGCGACGAAGACCAGATCGGTTCGAGGAAGAGGTGCCGCCCCGATCAGCAGGGCCCGATCGAGAGACACGATCGCTTCTGCATACTCATCGCGCGCCTTTTCGCAAAGCAGTCGGTGCATTTGCTCAAGGCCCTGTGGCGCTGGAAGGCCGCGGTTCATTTCATTCCAAACGCCGTCGTTGCTTCGCACTCTCGCCCCTGCCGGGCCAGTCCAGCTGCCAAGCATCATGTCGTTCATGGCACTCGGCGTGAGCGCCGCGCGCCACTTCGCCTCCCCGGCAATGAATCGTACGACCTCACCACGGACCGGATCAATTCCAAGCGCAATGAAGTCATTCCCATGACGTCCAGAAACCTCGCGAACGCGAGCAGGGTCGCGAGCCAGATCAAATATGTAGGCTTCCACTTCGGCGTGGTACCGGAACAGGAAGATAGGAATCGTCCATTGGTGGCCGCCGATGAACCGATAAGCCTGGGTCATCAGACCGGCCATTACCTCACCGAACAGTCCTTTTTTCGCGGTCGCTGGGAGGCAGTTCGGATACTGTGCATCCGCGCCTGGGCCATCCGCGTCTGGATGGAGGTCGATTCTGGCGGCACGATGAAAGACATCCCGGGCATCGAGATGAGCGGACTCGAAATACGGGCGCAACTCCTCGACGACAGTGTTGTCATTTGCGACCGCCTGTTCGAACAGCAGGTGTCCATAGTTTCCGTTCATCTGCGCGGCCCCTCGGAGCCAGCGATTAAGAAGAGGCATTGGCGGCGGGTAATTATGCAGCATCGGATATTCGCCCGCCCAGCCCGATCGTCGTCATCTCGATCCGCCCCAAATCAAGCACTCCACTGACGGTCACGGCTGCACCTGATACCGGCCATCTCGTATGCGCTCGATGGCATCCCTAAGATCATTCCCTCCAGTCAGGCGCAGGATCTCGGCGACATAGTCTTTTGTCAGCAGGGTTTCGACGCCGGCCTTGACGGCATCATCAAGGTAAGAGATGCCGTCGGTCCCATCGCTCAGCCCTCTGGCGCTGGCCACGGCCATCTCGGCAAGGCTCGTCGCTGTCGGATCAAGAATGGTCGCGCCGATTCGGGTATAGAGCACCGTCGCGATGCCTTCGAAATTCGTTAGGCTCTCGATGATGATCCTGTTGGGCGTCGGCTGCTTTGGTGGCGCATAGCTTTTGGTCGATCCAACTTCGTGTAGTTCCCGTCGGTAAAGGCGGTCGGCCGCCTCTTTGGCATCGAGCTTGACCACGAGTATCTCGGCTTTTACCGGGCAGCCGAGTTCGCTAGGGACCAGCGTTGGCGCCCCTTTTCTTGTTCGACTCTGCCGCGCGAACTCCACGGGAAATGGCGTTTGACTGGCAATGCGAGAGGTGATGAAAGGCTCGATTTCGTCACCAGGATCGCCGATCAGCGATCCATACGCCAATATGCCGACCGTCCCGAGCATGCTTTAAGTACCTCCTGACCGCCCGCCGTCCTTGATCAACGGCAATCTGCCGTCTATATTTATGGCAAGTTGCCATTTGCAGCAAGGAGGCTGTCATGTCGATCGCTATCGTCGAGGAAGTCGCACGAAAGCTCGGTGGCCAGAGCGTGCTTGGCCGGGTCGTGCGTTCGCAAGCCGACCTGGCCTTGGCCGTGCGCAATAGGCTACCGCTCTCTGCCCTTCGGGGCCTTAGCCAGGCCGGGATGTCCGAGCAGGAAATTGAGACATTTGTGATCCCGCAGCGCACCCGCCGTCACCGCGCGGACAAGCAGCAGCCACTGACCGTGGATGAGTCGGATCGCGCTGTCCGGCTCTTGCGAGTCCAATCTCTGGCCGAGCAGACCTTCGGTGATCAGGAGAAGGCGAACCGCTGGCTTCGTCGACCGCTCCTCGAACTCGGCGGTGAGACGCCGCTCGTGGTGGCGCAAACCGAAGCGGGCGCGCGTGTCATCGAGACCATCCTCGGCAAGATCGCTTGGGGCGCCGCTGCCTGATGTTCCTCTGGCGGCTGTCGGGCAAACAGTATGCTCAGGCACTCGACGGCGGCTATGGTCTTCATTTTGACGGACGCTGGAACACTGTCGGCCATGCGGTCACGTACTGCGCGACCTCTCCTGCGCTCTGCGTTCTCGAGAAGCTCGTCCATGTCGAGGACCCGGCGCTCCTGCCGGAACTTGTCATGGTCACGTATGAGCTGCCAGATTCGGTAGCGACAAAGGACATTGGACTCCCGGATTTGCCGCCGGACTGGCGTCGTCACGAGGCCTGGAGTCAGGACAGGGGAGACAAATGGCATGAAGGACGCTCCACCCTGTTGTTACGCGTACCTTCGGCCATTGTGCCGGTCGCCAATTCACCGGACGTAAATGTGTTAATAAATCACGGCCATCCGGCTGCGGCCGACATCCGAATCGTTGACCAGGAACCCTTCTCACTCGATCCCCGACTGTTTTGAAGGCGTTGACGCACAAGACACGACTTGATCCTCCCATTTGCGGGCCTTCGTCGTGATAGTGATGGAAATCGGCGCGCACTTCTTGTTTTTCTCCCTCATCTGAGGCAGAAAAAGCGGAACTTGGGCGATTCGAGGATTCGATGACGACACCTTCTCCGCTAGTTCTGTCGCAGCCCGATCAGGTGATTGGGCGTCTTCAGGAGCTCGGCCTGACGGAAGAACCCCTACTGCACGCTGCGCGCCGCTGGCATGTAGCCTGGAGTGGATTCACGGCGAACCACCCGCCGTTCGGAATCGGCATCGCAGCTTGGATGGAGGCGGTGGCGGCATTGCGCGAGACGACTATGCCCTTGGGCTGGGTGCGATCAGATGAGCGCAACTATGCACTTGTGATCAGCCCCGACGGCGCGATGGCAATCAGTGTTGCAACTGGCGACTCCGGAACTGGCCGGCCTGATACCAGCCCGAGCAACAAGGCCCCCAAAGGCGTCAGCACAGCTGATGCGATCTCGGTCAATCAAATCCAGTTGGAACTCGATTTGCCGGTGCCGGAACTTCCGTCATCGGAAGACGATGGACCGCTGACCTGGTTCTTACTCCTCCACCGTGCACACGACGAAATTCGCTGCGAATTGTCCTTGCCTCTCGAGATGTCGCCCGATGGCAGGATCAGTCGCTGGAAGGAGCGGTTGATCCTGTCCTCAATCCCGCTCGATGGAGATATTGTCGAGGTTATCGCACCGGAGGGGCCCGATCTGGATATCGACGTGAAGCGAAAGGCATGAGCACCATCGAGATTTTTAACTCGTCTCGATTGACATGGGCGCGACGCCGCCGTGGCTTAACGAAAACGAAGCTCGCCGTCTCACTGGGCGTCGATCTGCGGTCAGTCTCCGCGTATGAGACCGGGGAGTTCGCTCCGGAAGCGGACAAGCTGACCCGAATCGCGCGCGTGCTTCGGTTTCCCGAGAACTTCTTTTTCGGCGACGATCTCGAGGAGCCTGCATTCGATACCGCCAGCTTCCGATCGATGTCGAAGATGACCGCCTCACAGCGGGACACAGCGCTCGGGAGCGGCGCGATCGCGTTGCTACTCAACGAATGGATCGAAGGGCGTTTCGATCTTCCTCACGCCGATGTTCCCGATCTTGGACGTGACGGCAGTCCCGAGGGCGCCGCAGAAGCTGTGCGGCGAGCTTGGGGCCTCGGCGAACTGCCGATCAAGAACATGGTCCACCTTTTGGAAGCGAAGGGCGTGCGGGTCTACTCGCTCGCCATCGACGCCGTTGAGGTCGATGCATTTTCTATGTGGCGGCAGGATCGTCCTTTCGTGTTCCTCAACACTTTGAAGTCCGCTGAGCATGGGCGTTTCGACGCGGCGCATGAGCTTGGACATCTCGTGCTGCACCGCCATGCCGCGCCGAATGGTCAAGAGGCGGAGCAGGACGCCAACTCCTTCGCCTCGGCATTCCTAATGCCAGCAGCGAGCGTTCGTGCACACGCGCCTCGTTTCCCGACCATCGACAATCTTATCCGACTGAAGAAAATCTGGGGCGTTTCGCTCGCCGCCATCACATATCGTCTGCACAAGCTTGGTTTGCTGACAGATTGGCATTACCGCAAACTCTACATTGAGATCGCGTCGCGCGGATATCGCAAGACCGAGCCTGCCGGCGGGCCGCGGGAGGTCTCGCAAATCCTTCAAAAGGTCTTCGCAGCGTTGCGAGAAGACGGAATCGGGAAGCACGATATTGCTTGCGCCCTGAATGTGCATGCCGAGGACGTCGATGAGCTCGTCTTCGGTCTCGCCCTTACCGGTCTCAACGGATCCGGCCGTCCTCCCACGCCGAAACGTCGGCCAGAGTTAACGGTCGTATCTTCGCGGGAGTAAGTCGATGCTGGGCTTTCCTGAGGCGCAGGCCGTCGAAGATCTTGCAGACCTCCTCTATGACTTCTTGCCGGGAAGCGGAAATAATCGCACGGCGTTTCCACTGGCAGCCGCGCAGGCCGGCGTCGGCGACTTGTGGGTTCCCGGCAGCAAGCGTCCGGCGATCGTTCAACTTCTCACCGCTACTCTGGAGCGACGCCGTCACCTGTTCACGAAGCTGGTGATGTCGATTGTACGCCAAGCGATGACTTATCGCCGTGGCAAAGGCAATCCGTTGACCCGTGCCGAGGTCGAACGGCTGAATAGCCTGCTCCCGGGCGTCTCGTTCAAAATTCCCGAACTGCTTGATCGCGCGTTCCTTGAGAGTCTGAGCGGCACATCAGAGGTACGGCGCGAACCGCAATCGGGCCCCCTCAGCATAGAGCGGAGCAAGGTGCTCGCTTCACTCCTAATCGAAATCGGTCGTCTAAATCCCCAAGAGCGCGGCCTGCGTTTCGAGGGCTTCCTTAGTGAACTCTTCGGCGCCTTCGAGTTGGCGCCGCGCGGCTCGTTCCGGCTCGTTGGCGAGCAAATTGACGGGAGTTTTCGACTGGATGGGCAAACGTACCTTGTCGAGGCAAAGTGGCACGGACCGCAGATCGGCTTCGCCGATCTGATGACATTCTCTGGCAAGGTTGGAGGAAAAGCATCCTGGTCGCGTGGCCTGTTTGTGAGCAATTCCGGCTTTACCGCGGAGGGGCTCGAAGCGTTTGCGCGCGGCCGCCAGACCAATCTGATCTGCGTTGATGGCCTCGATCTTTATGAAGTGCTGGATGGCCGCGTGAGCCTAACCGACGTATTGCGCCACAAGGACCGGCGTGCAGCAGAAACCAATCGGGCCTTCGTGCCGGTGCGCGACCTGAACCTAAGGCGAGCCTAGACGAGAAGAGCGAAAGGCTCCGCTCGTCACATGTTCCCTTCATCGAGACCTCATCATCATTGGCATTTTTTCGAGTAGATGCCCTATATTGAGGGGTAGTTGGCGTGGTCGGACGGTCAGCCGGCCACCGAACAAGAATACCTGCACCGAGGATATTCGGAGCAGCCCAGAAATTCGCCGAACCTGCCCCTCTTTCTAACGAGGTGGCCGCGACAGGTTTCTGTCGGGCATGAATGCTTTGGCGCCTTGCTGCGATATTTCTGTTTCTTGAATTCCCAAGGATGGATGTTGTCCTTGAAGGCCCATATGCCTCGCTTTGCGCGTCGGGCCTCTTCGAGGGCATCGAGGTAACGCTGATCGGGTCCGTATCGCTCCAGAACCCAAGCCCATCCATTCACGACCATCTCTAGCTCGATGTTTCTCGTCACGCGGAAGGGCGCCCCAAACGTTGTTATGCATGACGACGGTGTTCTGAACTCGCCGGCGGCGTAATCCAACGTCAGATAGGGAACGCAGACGACACGGCCGTACGTGTCTACTGACCGACCGGTATTCATCTTCATCAAGATGGCAAGTTCGACCCACTTGCCGCCGATCAGGGCGGTGAGGAAATCCTTGGCTTCGCGGCCACCGGGCTGTTCAATCTCCGGAGCGTCGATGAATCCGAATCTTGCGGTTACCTCGATCTCGGCTTGATCCTTAGGGTTTCCTGTCACCTCGGAAACCCTGACCCGAGTTAGAAACCCATCGCCGTCGAACACCTTCAGCACCGGAACCCTGACTGTGTCCATTTGTGGATCCTCAGGCACAATGATCATGGGATCTACTTCTTGAGCCATTGTATCGGCGGCAAAGGGAAACGGGACTATACCGTCCCTGTTCTTCCTTTCGGAAGTGCTAAATTAAGACAAGAGTCTAGATCCGGAGCAGGCGTTCTCGTCACCCTGGAGGCTCATCGAGCATTGTGGGGTCAGAAGGGCCTATTCGAACTGCACCGGTCGGGCCGATAGCCAAGAGCGTGGTGAGCGATACTGCGTGGATCCGACCGGACCCCATTCCAACTGCTAATCCGTCTCGACGCCTTCGGCCGCGTTGGACGTTTGGCTAGGTCGCTTCTCCCGGCCTACGGAAGTTCGATCTCGCCATCCACCACGTGGTTGAGGCCGGTGCCTTCCGCCGTCAGCGTCATGCGGACGTTCAACTTCTTCTCGCCGCCGATTTGCCTTGCGCGCACCGTTTCCTCAATCTTGCGCTGGGAGGTTACACCGACTTCCTTCAGGAACTTGCGGATCGACATGTTGAAGGCGTCTTCGCTCATGGCGGAACTCCTCTGTATCCAGAACGGATTGTAAGGGAAGGCAAGGGATCAAGGAAGTAGGACGGTGACGCTCGGTCCCATAGAAACAGTTCCGAGCCGGGAGGATGCGTCGGGTCCTTAAACTTCATCGGCCCTTGGAAGGAGGAAGAGCGCTGTCAAACCGCTACCGTGAATCGGTGTCCTAATAATGCATAGGGGCCGTCTTTGTGCGGGCAGCAATTTTCCCGAGAGCACGGCTGGGGAAGCGTCAGACAATCCGCCGCGCCGCGCGTCCCAGCTGCCGTTCCGCGTCGTTGTAGTAGCAGCGCGAAGCTTGCTGGACGGATCGGTGCTGCGACTGCTGCATGGCTTCGACGAGGGAGATGCCACGGCGGGCGGTTTCGGTGAGGTAGCCGGCGCGCAGTCCGTGCGCGGAAAACAGGTGCGCATCGATGGCATGTTGACATAAAGATGTCTTTATGTGATTACTGGCTGGCGGTCGTTACAAGGACAAGGAATGTCGCAAAGTCCGTCCTCCCTGGACGATCTGTTTGGTCCGGCCGGCGAGAAGCGAGACGGGTCGGACGTCCTGGCTACGCTTCAAGCTACTGCGCGCGAACGCATCCTCATCCTCGACGGTGCCATGGGCACCCAGATCCAGGGTCTCGGTTTCGACGAGGACCATTTCCGCGGCGACAGGTTCGTCGGTTGCGCCTGTCACCAGAAGGGCAACAACGATCTTTTGATCCTGAGCCAGCCCAAGGCGATCGAGGACATTCATTATCAGTACGCTATTGCCGGCGCGGACATCATCGAGACCAACACCTTCTCATCAACCTCCATAGCGCAGGCCGACTACGGCATGGAGAATGCCGTCTACGACCTCAATCGCGACGGCGCTCGGCTTGCCCGCCGTGCTTTGATCCGGGCACAACAGGAAGACGGCAAGCGGCGGTTTGTCGCCGGCGCTCTCGGGCCGACCAACCGCACCGCCTCAATGTCGCCGGATGTCAACAATCCCGGTTACCGCGCAGTGACGTTCGACGAATTGCGCTATGCCTATGGCGAGCAGCTGCGTGGGCTGATCGATGGTGGCGCCGACATCATCCTGATCGAGACCATCTTCGACACGCTGAACGCCAAGGCGGCGATCTTCGCCTGCAACGAGATCTTTGTCGAAAAGGGCGTGCATCTGCCGGTCATGATCTCCGGCACAATCACCGACCTGTCCGGCCGCACGCTCTCCGGGCAGACGCCGACGGCTTTCTGGCATTCGGTCCGTCACGCCAGCCCGTTCACGATCGGCCTCAATTGCGCGCTCGGCGCCAATGCCATGCGCGCGCATCTGGATGAGCTTTCGGGTGTCGCCGGCACCTTTGTCTGCGCCTATCCGAATGCCGGCCTGCCCAATGAATTCGGCCGGTATGACGAGAGCCCGGAATTCATGGCTGAGCAGATCGAGGGTTTTGCGCGCGACGGATTGGTCAATGTCGTCGGCGGCTGCTGCGGCTCGACGCCGGACCATATCCGCGCCATCGCGGCGGCGGTGAAGAAATATCCGCCGCGCGCCATCCCGAAGATCGAGCCGAAGATGCGCCTGTCGGGCCTCGAGCCGTTCACGCTGACCGACGAGATTCCGTTCGTCAATGTCGGCGAACGGACCAATGTCACGGGCTCGGCCAGGTTCAGGAAGCTGATCACGGCGGGCGACTATGTCGCAGCGCTCGATGTCGCGCGCGACCAGGTCGCCAACGGCGCCCAGATCATCGACATCAACATGGACGAAGGGCTGATCGATTCGAAGAAGGCGATGGTCGAATATCTCAACCTGATCGCGGCCGAGCCGGACATTGCCCGCGTTCCCGTGATGATCGACAGTTCCAAGTGGGAGATCATCGAGGCCGGCCTGAAATGCGTCCAGGGCAAGCCGCTGGTCAACTCGATCTCCATGAAGGAAGGCGAGGAAGCGTTCCTGCATCATGCCAGGCTGGTGCGGGCCTATGGCGCTGCGGTCGTCGTCATGGCCTTCGACGAGGACGGCCAGGCCGACACCAGGGCGCGCAAGGTCGAGATCTGTACCCGTGCCTACAAGCTGCTGACCGAGCAGGCCGGCTTTCCGCCCGAGGACATCGTCTTCGATCCGAACATCTTCGCCATCGCCACCGGCATCGAGGAACACAACAATTACGGCGTCGACTTCATCGAGGCGGCGCGCGAGATCACCACGACGCTTCCTCATGTCCATATTTCGGGCGGCGTGTCGAACCTCTCCTTTTCGTTCCGCGGCAACGAACCGGTGCGCGAGGCCATGCATGCCGTGTTCCTCTACCACGCCATCCAGGCGGGCATGGACATGGGGATCGTCAATGCCGGGCAGCTTGCCGTCTACGACACCATCGACCCCGAACTGCGCGAAGCCTGCGAGAATGTCGTCAACAACCGCGAGCCGAAGGGCGGCGGCACGGCGACCGAGCGCATGCTGGAACTCGCCGAACGCTTCAAGGGCACGGCGGGCAAGGAGGCGCAGGAACGCGTTCTCGCCTGGCGCGATTGGCCGGTCGAGCAGCGCATTTCGCACGCTTTGGTCAACGGCATCACCGAATTTATCGACGCCGACACGGACGAGGCGCGGCGCGCCGCCGAGCGGCCGCTGCATGTCATCGAAGGCCCGCTGATGGCGGGCATGAACGTCGTCGGCGAACTCTTTGGCGCCGGAAAAATGTTCCTGCCGCAAGTTGTGAAGTCGGCCCGCGTGATGAAGCAGGCGGTGGCCGGCCTACTGCCGCACATGGAGGCCGAGAAGCTGGCGAACGCCGCCAGCGGAATCGACAATGGCGAGCGCCAGAGCGCCGGCAAGATCCTGATGGCGACGGTAAAGGGCGACGTCCACGACATCGGCAAGAACATCGTCGGCGTGGTCCTTGCCTGCAACAATTATGAGATCATCGACCTCGGCGTCATGGTGCCGGCGGCGAAGATCCTGCAGACGGCGCGTGAGCAACAGGTCGACGTCATCGGCCTGTCCGGCCTGATCACGCCTTCACTGGACGAGATGGCGCATATGGCGGCCGAGATGGAGCGCGAAGGCTTCGACATTCCGCTGCTGATCGGCGGCGCGACGACCAGCCGCGTGCATACGGCGGTCAAGATCCATCCGCGCTATGCGAAAGGCCAGACTGTGTATGTCGCCGACGCCAGCCGTGCCGTCGGCGTGGTGTCGGCACTGCTATCGAACGAGGCCAAGGCCGCCGGTTATGTCGAGAACGTCCGCGCGGAGTACAAGAAGGTTGCCGACGCGCATGCGCGCAGCGAAGCCGACAAGCAGCGGCTGCCGCTCGCCAGGGCGCGGGCCAATGCCCACAAAATCGACTGGGCGGGCTACGAGCCGCCAAAACCGTCCTTCCTTGGACTGAAGGTCTTCGAAGGCTGGGATCTGGCCGAGCTTGCCCGCTATATCGACTGGACGCCTTTCTTCCAAACCTGGGAGTTGAAGGGGCGCTATCCCAAAATCCTCGACGACGAGGACCAAGGGCCGGCGGCACGCCAGCTCTTCGAGGACGCCCAGGCGATGCTGGCGAAAATCATCGCGGAAAAATGGTTCGCGCCCAAGGGCGTGATCGGCTTCTGGCCGGCCAATACCCTCGACGACGATATCAGGCTGTTCACGGATGAGGCCCGCTCGCACGAACTGGCGACTTTCTTCACGCTGCGCCAGCAACTGGCCAAGCGCGACAAGGCCAATGTCGCACTGTCGGATTTCGTCGCGCCTGCGGACAGCGGCAAGGCCGACTATGTGGGCGGCTTCCTAGTCACTGCGGGCATCGAGGAAGTGGCGATCGCCGAGCGCTTCGTGCGGGCCAACGACGACTATTCATCGATCATGGTCAAGGCGCTGGCCGACCGTTTCGCCGAAGCCTTCGCCGAGCGCATGCACGAGAAGGTGCGCAAGGTGTTCTGGGGTTACGCGCCCGATGAGAACCTGGCCCCGGACGACCTGATCGGCGAGCCCTATCGCGGCATCCGCCCCGCGCCCGGCTATCCGGCGCAACCCGACCACACCGAAAAGGCGACGCTGTTTCGCCTGCTCGACGGCGAAGGCAATGCGGGCGTGAGCCTAACCGAAAGCTTCGCCATGTGGCCTGGCTCCTCCGTCTCCGGCATCTACCTGTCGCATCCCGAAAGCCATTATTTCGGCGTCGCCAAGGTCGAGCGCGATCAGGTCGAGGACTATGCGCGGCGCAAGGCCATGCCGCTGGTAGAGGTCGAGCGCTGGCTTGGGCCGGTCCTCAACTATGTGCCGGCGCGCTACGCCGAAGCGGCGGAGTAGTCCCCACTACCAGCCTGATGTTCTTGCCCCCGACCGATCTCGCATTCCTGTGGACCGGTTTGGGCGATCGATGATTTGATCAGGGTGCTTAAGGTGCCTACTCGTTTCACTATGGGTGAAGAGTGACTAGCCGACGCCGGTTCGGCGACCTGGAGTCGACGACAACCTTCCACCATTGCGGCAGTTCGCGCATCCTGAAGGCTAACGGAGATCGAGCCGTGCTGGTCGGATGGCCTGCTTGCGGCGCAAAGCGGACAGTCGAATACTGTACAAGGAAAAAGTGGTCATGACCTATGACCAACCTCTCGCAGCGGCCGCGCCGCGTGTCTTCGATGGTTCGCTTCTGGGCGTGGCGCATCCAGTGTTTGATCTTGGCGAAGGCCTGCTCGATCGGGTTGAGATCGGGCGAATAGGGCGGCAGGAACCAGAGCCTTGCGCCGGCGGCCCTGATGGCATGACGGATGGCTGCGGATTTATGGCTGCCCAGATTGTCCATGATCACGATGTCGCCGGGCCGCAGGGTCGGGAGCAGTTGCTGACGGACATAGGCGCGGAAGCATTCCCCGTTGATCGGGCCGTCGAAGACGCATGGCGCGGTGAGTTCGTCGCAGCGCAACGCCCCCAGGAAGGTCAGGGTTCGCCAATGGCCATGTGGGGCGAAGCCGCGCAGGCGCTGTCCCCTTGGCCCCCAGCCACGAAGCGGGGCCATATTGGTCTTGATCCACGTCTCGTCGATGAAGACCAGACGTGCCGGATCGAGGCGACCCTGCCATGACTTCCAGCGCTGGCGGCGACGAGCGATGTCGGCCCGGGCCTGCTCAAAAGCGAACAGCGTTTTTTTTGAAGCTCAAGCCCTCGCGCCTCAAGAACACCCAGACCGCGTTGTGCGAGACCATCACCCCGCGTGCGGCCAACTCGTCCTTCAGCCGATGCAGCGTCAGATCTGAGGTCTGGTTGATCCGCTCCACGATGAAGGCCCGATGCGGCTCCAGAACCCGCTTGCGGTGCCCGCCCATCTTGCCCGGCGCAACCGAGCCGGTGGCACGGTAACGCTGCGACCACTTCACCACCGAGGATACTGCCACGCCAAAACGCGATGCCACCGCACGGCAGCTCTCGCCGGTGCCGACAGCTTCAACAACACGCTCACGAAGATCGTTCGAAAGGGCTCGTGTCATCAGACGCTGGCCTCCGTCCAGCCAGCATCTTGAATCACAAACCAGCGTCGTTGGGAATCCTACGATTCCCTCAAGACATGAAACGCTCTAGAGACGTGCAGCTATCGATGCATCGGTAGCAACAATCGCTTGCGAAAGCTTGCGCGCATACTCTGCGCGGCGGTTTTTCGGCTGCCGCAACGCGTAAGAGGGATGATGGAGAAAATAGACCGGTGTATCGGACGATCGTTCTGCAGCGAGAGCAGCGAATGCGCGTTCGGCTTCCGCGCCAAACGCAACAATCGCCGCTAGCGTATCATCTCTCCAGAGCCAATGGTCACGCAGCCAGGGTAACAGTTCTGCCCACGTCGGATTGCGCTCCACGCCATTCTGTCCAAATACTGGGCCGGGTATGATGTTGTCACGCGCGATGGCAATTTCGCCTAGCGGCAATTCTGCCAACAAAGAGGCTAGGAAACTGCCCGAGCGGGATGTGGGAGCGAGCGGCGCATGCAATCCGCCGTCGGCGTTCTTTTTGGCGCACAGTCCGAGAAACAAAATCTTCTGCTCGATCATCTCGCATTTTGTAACGCCATAATGGTGTATAAGTTCTTTCGAACCTGGTCCACGGGAACTTCCCCGAACTGAATCCCAGTCGAGAAATTGAACTCGTCGCGACCCGCAACGGCCTGAATTCCGGGGGACTCGGGTGAGCTATAGGCCAGCATTGCAGACGGCGAGTAACCTGCGCGAAGGAGGCGGAGCCAGTCCGGGGTGCCAGGATAAGGTCTGTATTCAAAGGCACTGCAACGAAAACGCCCTGGAAGGGCGTCTGTTACCGACCAAAGGGTCTCGATCAGATCCAACGTTGCGCGATGTTCTTCGCGGGTTTCGGTTGGCAAGCCTAGGATGAAATAGCCCTTCACCGAAATGCCAGCGCTGCAGAGGCGGGTGACCACTCTGATGGTCTGCGCCACGGAAATTTTCTTGTCGATGTGCTTGAGCAGCCGGTCGCTGCCAGCCTCTATACCGAGAGCAACTTCGCGGCAACCGGACGCTACCATAAGGTCAATAGTGTCGTTCGGAACCTTGTCGAGGACGTTGATCCGGCCGGTCGCATCCCAACGAAGCGAAAGATTGGCTCGGACAAAGGCGTCGAGCGTTCTGACAATTATCTTGGAGTTGGCGAGAAAGAGGTCGTCGACAAATCGTATGCGGGTAACGCCGTATCGATCGCGTAGCGTGGCCATCTCGGCGATAAGATTGTCTGGACTTCGCATGCGGATGCTCACGTCAGGATTCGCGCTCACCGCGGCGCCGCAGAACGAACAATCGAAGGGGCATCCCCGTGAAGCGACCATGGCTGATTCCAGTTCGCCGGCGTCGAGGTAAGGGTCTTGCACCAGATACTTGCGATCCAGAAACGGCATAGCATCGATGTTCGGTGCCAGGAGGGCCTTGTCACCGCGCATCTGCGGCATGGTGAGACCGTCACCGTTCCGCCAGCCGATTGAGGGCAGGCTGCTGCGTGACTCGATATCGGCCAAGAGAAGCGGCACCCGGGTTTCCGCTTCGCCGACAACAAGTGCGTCGATACGGGGAATGCAATGATCCTCCAGGATTTCCCGGGGCATTGCTTTCGCCTGATGACCGCCTAGCATCACAGAAATGCCCGGATCCAGGCCGGCAAGGATTGCGCGGCTATGGGCGTAGGTTGGCGCGAGCAGGTTGAATCCCGCCCAACCTGGCTGTGCGTCGTTGATAATGCCGACCGTCTCTGAGAGCCCAAGCCCAAGCGCTTCGCTGTCGAGCAGTCCGACGCTGAAACCGGTTGCCGCGGCTACAGTAGCGATGTAGCCGAGCCCAAGGGTTGGCAGAGTGAAGTCGTTGACGCGGCGCGCGTGGCCGTAGTCCTTCAGCGGCGAATTAACGAGCAGCAGGTCAAGGCGGCCGTCCGCGCCTAGAATGCGCGGATCATTCATGACATTGGCCACAAGCAGTGATTAGATTCACAGCGTTCATCGCGGTGTCTTCGATGGTTCCTCCCGCATCCAAGGTGATAACGACGTGGCCTTTGGACCGAAGGAACTCCGCACGCTCGGCGAAAAGCGATATTTCTGTTTCGATATCCAATCGGTCCTTAAAGAAATCCGATCGCATCGGTCCACGTGATCGCCTGCGTTTGCCAAGCTCCATAGCGGTGATCTCGAGAGCAACTGTTGTAACCCCTTCAAGCAAGGGCGCGTTGCTTGCGTAGACGAAATCCTGGTCGACCCCGGAAATGGGTTGATAGACAAGGCCGGACAGCACGAATCTGTCGAGCAGAAGGTTGCCCATGTTACTTTCGATAAGTTCTGCGCGAGCTGTGGAAAGCGCCAAGCTGAGAGTCAAACCGGGTGTTGCGGAGCTAGCGAGCTTGCGTATCAGCGTGTTGAGGGAGGAAGACTCCACATTGCTGAACAGCTCGTACTGCTGTCCTCGATCAGCCAATAGGGAGATGACCTGCGGCAGCAAGCTTGACTTGCCGACGCCGCGGGGGCCGTCGAAAGCTACAATCGTGCGACCCATCTCGCTTGCACCCAAGCATGCGTTGCGGAAGAATCAATAGAGAATCATTATTATACGCGCACATTATTAACTGAGGAAACTTGAGAAAAATAGAAGATCAGAGCTAGTCGGCTTCACTCTGAAGTGGAACTGGCACATACGGGTCCGTTGGCGAATGAAGGAACATTTGCTCAATCCGATGCCCTGCCGCTTCAACCAAAACCCTGGCCATCGCGGGAAGTTCGGTTCTTGCTCGGCGGTGGTCGTCGAGGGCTATAGGCGAAGGGGCTTCGGGCGCATCGATCCGCATCACATTGTCCTTGCCAACCAGCAGATATGCTTGTCCGAGGGCATTTAGTGATTGGGCCCGCATAGCGCCAAAGTAGATGTCGCGCCATTGTAGGATCCCACCGTTGGACTTGGTAGCGTCGACCGTGAAAGCAGTCTCTCCACAGCCGAGGCTCAGAATCTGGATATTGGCACGGTCGATTTCGAAACACGCCAGCGTATCGACAAGGGCGTTCATCGTCGGGTTGTTTGCCCATAGGCCACCGTCGACCATCATGTAGCCATTGTTGGGAAGAGCCTGAAAGAACGTCGGCGCCGCCGCCGTCGCAAGCCCGACCCGGACCATCCGCTCAAACCGGTCCTTTTTGTAATCCGGATGGTGAGGGGTCTTGTACAACCACGGCTCGCCATAGCGCCCCTCAAAGCTTGGGATCACAAGGCGGTTGCGGGCCATCCCGAACGGGGTGTCGTCGAAAATGCGCAGCAGCTCGCTTTCGAGGTTATCGCGATCATAGGCATAGCGGCCGAAGCGCCGCACCCTGCGCAACACGCGCTGAAGGGGATTGGGCGGCGGGAAGATCAAGCCGCCGCGTTCGACGTAGATTTCACGGATCTCGCGCGCGGTTTTGCCGTGCGAAAGCCCCAGCGCGATAATGCCGCCGGTGGAGGTCCCGGCAATCATATCAAAGCAACCCGCCACCGATTTGCCGCCCAGGAACCGCTGCTCGAGCTCGGTGAGGACAGCTGCCGGCAGGATGCCGCAGATACCCCCACCATCTATCGACAAGATGCGGAAGGGCCGGCCCTTCGGCCAAGGGCGTTGCAGGCGGCGTCTCTGGGCGGTGCCGTCCGAGCGGCGAGGTGGGAGGCAGGTCATCTATTCACTGCACTGCCAAGCGCGGCTCGCGGCTGTTCGATATGTTTACCGGTGCCGGTCCACGTTCCCGTGGCGCGCCAGCCTTCATAGGAGGTCAGCCAGTCAATCGCCCACGGCACGGTGGTTTCGGCAACCGACATGAAGGGCGACCATTCATCCGAATCCGGATCGAACATGCACAGCACCACATCGAGCGGGCCGCAGCCGATGTAATAGACGTGCGGCAGCTGGCCTTCCGGGTCGCCGCGCCGGGGCCGCAGCTGCGGGGTCAGGATTTTCACCCGCGGCTGCATGCGGCGATTGTTGAGCTTTTCGATAATGGAAGGGGCCCGGAACGTGATCTCAACCTGGAAGGTCTGCAGCAGCGGCCGCAACGGCCCCCGCCATGTCGCGGAGGCGCCTTCACGGGTGGCTAGTACTAACTGCGGCCAACGGTCGGCCATGGCCGAAATCTGACGTTCTATTGTGAAAACCTCGCTGCTCACCGCCGTTCTCCCATATTCGTGTGGGAGCGCGCGGCCACTGGCGACGCAACGGCAATCGAACCGACAACGGCCGGTGCTGCCGGCACGAACAGACCGCCCTTGCGGGTATAGCTTTGATCCAGGGAACGGATCGCCCGGCCGGTGCGGTCGTTGAAGGTCTTCAGCGTGTACGACACAACCCGATCGCCGAACCGATTACGCAACCAGTCCTGCAAATCCTCCAGCTGCACGTTGCCCTGCTTGATTGCTTTCAGTCCGTCGGCCAGATCACGCAGGGCGGCCGCGAATGCATCCTGCTGCATCTTGTTCTCCGGCCAGCGGTCGGTGAACCGGTCTTCGTCCCACTCCGGATTGCGGACATCGAGGAGCTGTCCCTGGCGTGACGCTTCCTCGATAGCGCGTTCCGTCCACCGCGCCTGCCGGATCACCATGTCGGAGAGCAGCATGCCCGGCAGGGCCGCCTTGCCGGCATGACACGACAGCATTACCGATGGCGGGATCCGGCCTGTGGTGGAAGCGTAAAGGACGTTGCGGAACCGCTTGATCAACTGCAGCGCCACTGTGGCGGTGTTCTTCACGATGAGGGGGGTCTGTGCCGGCACTAGGTGCACATCCGCATCGACGGCGAACTCGATGCCGTCGGCTTCATAGAGCCGCTTGTTGTAGGCCAGCGCGAACCGCTCCTCCATCGGCGTCCGCGCATTGTACCAGCGACCGAACGCCCAAGCGTTCATCATGACCGGCCTGTGGAGATGGGTCGGGTCGCCGTGCTTGGCATGGAAGATCACGCTTTCGCGGTCTTTGAGGGTTGCCAGGCGGCGGGACGGCGTCAAGTCGACGTGCATGTTGTCGGCGTAGCGCAGCGTGATGCAGCGGCTCTGGCGCTCGACCGCCTGCACGGGGTAATCGGCGACGGCGCTTTCCAGAAGGTCAAGGACCTCCTCAGGCGACATGTCCTCCGACACGTCGAGTTCGACCACGACGTCAAGATCGTATTCGTTGTCGGTTCCCCGCGTCGAAATGGTTGCGTCGATTGCCATGGAACCCTGCGGGTAAAAGCACAAGACCCGCCCGTGGAGCGGACTGCCAGGGCACTCGATGTGCTTGCGAATGGCTTCGTAGCGGTCGCCGGTCCTGGCGTGCAGGCCGGCAGGCAACTGAACGCTGATGGCCAGGTCGGCCAGAATTGCATCCAGTGGATTGAGGAAGGGCTCGACGGGCCCTAGGACCCCAGGAAAGCGCGGCTTATCGTTCATTGCAGGGGTTCTTTCGGGGTTTAGCCTTTCGGCGGATACGGATCGTTGCCGTAGGAATTGGGATCGCGGATCTGGCCATTCGGCCGGTGGATGACGACTTCACTATGCTGGTTGATGGCGATCTCACGCGCGGCTGAAATCGCATCGGCCTGCGTGGAATGCACCGAAGTGGCGCGGCTATTACCGGCACCTTGCACAGCCCACTGGCCGTTGTGAGGTACGACATGTTGATTCTTGCCCATAAAAAGCTCCATTAGTTGAGTTGCTAGACATTATCGTAAAGATAAATCTTACGGCGACTTGCGTCAAGTCCCATATTATGGTCTTGTAAGCTGTGATCAGACGGCGCGGACGCATAAGCGACCGCGTCGCTATGACTCGTGGAAAGGATTTGTATGGTGGAGTTGGCTGTAAAATTGAAACAGCTGCGAATGCGAAGCGGAAAGTCGCTGCAGGAAGTGGCCGATGCGGTAGGGGCCTCGAAGGCTCATGTGTGGGATCTCGAACGCGGCGCGAGTAAAAACCCATCGTTGACCCTTATTAAGAGCCTGGCAGACTTCTACAGGGTAGGGGTAGCGGATCTGGTGGGTGAAAATCCCCGAGCACCGGAGGAAGATGCCGAACTGGTGGCGATGTACCGCAATCTTAGCGAGCTTTCGCCCGGTGACCGCGAAACCATCGCGCTACTGATGGAGCGGTTGAAAGCCAGTCGGAAACCATGACGGTCAGCCGAATCGATCTGGCCGATGCGGCCACTCCGGAAAAACTTGTTCTGGAGATTCTCAAGAACGAGCCCGGCCTCGCGATTCCTGTGCCGATCGAGGCTTTTGCCCGGCAGCTCGACATTGTCGATATCCTTCCGCTTGAAACAGACGGCTATGAGGGCGGGCTGATTACGCCCGTCGACAAGTTCAACGGGTCGATCCTGTTCAACCAGGCCAGCCCGCGGCGACGGCGCCGCTTCACGATCGCCCACGAGCTCGGCCATTTCCTCATGCCGTCCCACGTCCCCTCGGCTGAGGGACGGTTTTTGTGCCGGTTGCAGGATATGCTGGCGTTGAAGGCCAACGAGGCAGACCGCCGCATGAAGATGGAAGTCGAAGCGAACCGCTTCGCGGCAAATATTTTGATGCCGGCCCCACTTTTCCGAAAAGATGCGGCGGCGGGCAAGGATCCCGATCTTAGCCATCTGGTCAAGCTTGCCGACAAATACGATGTCAGCAAGGAAGCGGCCAGCCGCTCGTATGTGCGCTACCGGGAGGAGCCGGTGGCGGTGGTGATTGCCCGTCACGGCAAAGTCCTTCGGGTCTACGGTGACTATGCCAAGTTCCCGGGTCTTTCGGCTGAACGGGCCCGGCCGGTTTCTCCCTATTCGCTGCTGCGCAGACGAACCCATCAGGAGGGTGTACCGAGCGACATCGATGAGACCGATGCCGGGGTATGGATCGACGTCCAGCGGGGCCGCAAACCGCCCGCCCTCTACGAGCAGGTGCTGCTCCAGCGTGACGGTTTCGCGATGATCATGCTTTCGATGAACCCGCCTGATGAGGATGAGGAAGACCCGGAAGATGACTTGACCTCGGCTCAGCGCCTCAGGCGAAGGGTGGATCGCTGATAGACCGAGTATCGGCTCGCTGGCTCAGAATTGCTGCCCAAGCTGGCAATGGCAACACCGGCCTTCGCGTATTACAAAGTTTATTCTTTATTTACCAATGGCGATTACGCTCTTGGTATGAGCAAAAAAATCATCTCGTTTCGTCTCGCCGAAGACGACTTGGCCATACTCGATGAGACCGCGCAACGATTCAATATGAGCCGGTCAGACGCCCTTAGCGCTGCCCTTCGCGCGTTCAACAATGATTACGTCAACGAGAACGGTACATTCGTGCGGCGCACTCCTTGGTGGCTTCAGACGCTCGGGGACGACACCAAGTGACAAAACTGGACGTCAACAGGCTGGTCTTGGTTACTGCGCTGATCTTGCTGGTGGTGATTGCCGCCGGATCTGGGTATCGGCTGGAGATCGGACCTTATGGCCTAACTTTCGAACGGGGCAACAACGCGAACACCGATCAGCCTAGTTTGCCCGATACTCGCACCCCACCGCCGGAGCCAAAATCACTTGGCATGGTGACCGGGTCAGCTAAAGCGAAGTGAACCTAAGGTCGCTTGTTTCAAGTTATCTGCTTCAGCCATCTGGCGAAGGCGATCACGTTTCAACTCTGAGTAATTTTCAGAGCGCAGGATACTATGATCAGGCTTGATGCCGCCGAGCTGAATTCGGGTAGGGATGGGAGGGGAATGCTCATGGATTGGGAACACTTGCTCAGCAGCGAACGTTTGGGAGACACTGGTTACCAGGCGAAGCCAAATCGTTCCATCTTTGTACAGGACTACGATCGGATCATATTCTCTGCACCGTTTAGGCGGCTTGCAAATAAGACGCAGGTGCAACCGCTATACGAGCACGATCACGTGCACCACAGGCTTATCCACTCCGTCGAGGTTGCGAGCGTTGGCCGCTCGCTGGCGATGGCGATTGGAAACTGGCTCGAGCAGGAGAACGAGATTGAGGCCGGGGAGGCGCATAGTCTCGCGAATATTGTGCAGGCGGCATGTGTCGCTCACGACATCGGGAACCCTCCATTCGGCCACTCTGGCGAGGAGGCCATGGGGGACTGGTTTGCCGATCAATTCTCTAGTTCAAATGACCTGATCAGTGAGGTCCCAAGCGATAGGCAGCTGGCCTTCAAGAACTTTGAAGGGAATGCACAGGGGTTCCGAATCTTGTGCCGGTTGGAGATGTATCGGAATGATGGTGGGATGCGGCTTTCCAAGGCCACATTGGGGGCGTTCACGAAATATCCTGTCACGGCATCCACGCGTGAGTCCGCGGCATCGGGAACGGCCGCGGGATACGTGGGCCTCAAGAAGTTCGGCATCTTCGACAGTGAACTTGAATCGTTCCGCGGCGCCGCCAGCACTCTGGGTCTGGTGGTGGAGAATCAGGGCGATAAAACGTGGTGGCGACGTCATCCGCTGGTGTTCGTTGTCGAGGCGGCTGACGACATCTGTTACAACATCGTAGACCTTGAGGATGCTTTTACGACTGGCGAAGTGGGGTACGACGTCGTGAGAGATATACTGTACGAAGCAGCTGGTAAGCCGAACCGAGATGTTTCCACATATACCGCGGCTGAAAACATCGCGATGCTGCGTGCTATCAGCATCGGAAAGGCGGTAGAGAGTTGCGTGGAAGCATTCAAGGAAAACTACGCCGCCATCATGAGCGGGAGTTTCTCAGGGTCACTCGCGGACATCTGCAGCATGAAATCACTGTTCGAACGGATGAAGAAAGTTTCAAAAGATGAGGTCTTTACAGCTCGCCGGAAGACTGAGCTCGAAATCTCTGGACGCAAGATCATATGGAATGTGATGACGGGCATATTGCCAGTCTATGAAGATCTTAGGCGATCCGGCTGGAAGGAGGCAGGATTGACGGCCCATTCCTGCCACTTGGTCAGAGCATTGGGTCTTGATCTGCGGAACGTAAACACTTCGGAAGACGCGCTTCACGCGCTCGCGGATTTTACGTCAGGCATGACCGATCGTTACGCACTCCGCATTTCGAGGATGCTTTCTGGCACTTGACCCATGGATATACGATCCATTTCGCAGCCCACGATCCCGCGTCTCTGTCCGAATTGGCCGCCGTTGCCGAAAGCCGTCAACCAAACCGCTTAGATGTATTTTGAACGGTGCCTCTCCTCCGGGGCTACCCAGCTTTCTATGAAATCCAGCGGGTCTACGCCTCCGATCATTGCCCTCGCGAGGGTCAGACGCTCCTCCAGACGCTGCCCACGCTCGCCGTTCGTACACTTCAGGCGCTCTTCCGCATCGGCGAAAAATCGCTCCACAGTCATTGCTCTTCCCCACCGCTCGATAATTTCCCCAAGCTGCTGCCGGCTATCGGCAAGGGCCTGAGCTGTTTTCCGGGCATCCTCTTGCCTTAGGTAGCGCTCCCACTCCTCCTCTCGCTCTTTTTTCCTCTTCGCCTCAGCCAGATCCTCGGCGACCATGAGGCGTTGCAAATTGTCCTTCGCCGCTTTCAAAGTCTCGACGATCTTCGGGATCAACGTGGCAAGCGCCTTCTGATCCGTCTCTTGCCAGCTGACGGACCAATCGACGCCTTTTTTCGGGGAATAGGCAATCACCCGAAAACGTCCCGACGGCATATCCTGCTCTGTCGTCCAGGAATGCGTCAGTTGCCAAGGTTTGGCTGATCTTATGAGCCTGCTGTCCTCGCGATGGTATTCACCATTGAGGTATCGCATCAGCACTCTCTCGGTCATCTCGGTGATGGCGAGCCCTATTGGCACCGAGTCGATATAGAAGACCGTGGGTCGATCCGGAGCCCAGATGCTTCCGGAGTGATAGCGTCCGTATTTGCGATCCTTTCGCTCCACCTCCTGTTCCTTGACGTGGATGCGACCAAAGTCATCGGCAGCCTGAGCGATGTGAACTCTGTACCCCTGCTTGTACAGAGTGAGGTACAGGTCATTGGCGATCGACAGAGCGCGCGGCAGCGCAGTTACCGATGAAATCAGATCCGGCAAGATCCTTTTGTAGGGCCTGAGGAACTCGCCGTCCTTGACGTCGCGCGTTTTTCGAAAATGCTCTTCGACACCGAACAATAGCGGATGATGTGCTGGCCGATCAGGTTTTGCGACGCGCCTGGTTTTGCGTGCCGCGATTTCTTCTGGCGTCCTCCTCGGCCGTCGCTTTGGGATCGACGGCGTGATCTCGATGGTTTCATCGGGTGCCTCCGGCAGGGCTAGCAGATCTGCCGCAAGGCCGAGAGATTTGCGGGTCCAGTAGCCCGACCCGGGATAGGGGACTTGGTATTGCTTACAGGCCTAATCGGCCCGAAGCTGCGATTTTGGCCAACTTGCGGAACAATCGGAGAACTTCACGGCTTGCTCTCCTTGACTTGGAGGAGCATGGCGACATTTTCGGCGGTAAATTTGAATCCTCTGCGGTCGGGAATTCGCTCAGCGGAGATCGGGTAGCGTGGCCGCTTTGGATCGATGCCGGTGATCCGGAACCGTTCGCTTCCGGTGCGGAACTCGCGTCCGAAGTCCGAAGGGGCCAATCCGAATTGCTCTGCCAAGAACTCGAACCTGTCTTTTTCAAGATTGAATGCCGTGCCGTCGGAGGCGGGAATGCTGACGCGGAACACGGGCTCGAAGGAGAAACCGGTATCGGCGCCACGCCATCCGGCGCCCTCGATGACCAGGCCGTGGTCCTCAGCGATCTTCTGGCAGACCTCGATCATGCGGGTCTGGATCTCTTCGCATGCCGCTGGCGTCAGACGGCTTATCGGCTTGCCCTTCGTCATCTGTCCTTCCGTGCCTGATAGACAGTGCCGCGTGAGATGCCGAGATCGCGGGCGATTTGTGTCGGACCGTGGCCCTGTTTCAGCCTTTGTCGGATCTCGTTGCGGTCGATTTTCGGCGGCCGGCCCTTGTATGTGCCGCGCTTCTTGGCGGCAGCGATTCCCTCCGCCTGGCGCTCGCGCCGCAGATTGGTCTCGAACTCGGCAAAGACACCAAGCATGTCAAAGAAGGCCTTGCCGGCGGCGGTCGACGTATCGACGGGCTGTTCGGTCGCGAAGAGATGCGCGCCTTTCGTCTTGAGCTTGTCCACGATCACCTGCAGGTCGCGCAGCGACCTGGCCAGTCGGTCGATCCGGGTGACGACGAGCGTCTCGCCAGCATGAATGAAGTCGAGAATTGTGTTGAGCTGTGGACGGCCTTCCAGCGTAGAACCGCTTTTCTGCTCCTCGCGAATAACCTCGCAGCCGGCGGCCTTGAGCGCGGCGATCTGCGCGGCGAGGTTCTGTTCGATGGTGGAGGTGCGGGCGTATCCGATGCGGGTCATGCAATCTGTTCATTTTGGGTGTGCCGGCGCGATGCTCTGTTCATTAACGAAGATTAAGCCCAAAATATACAGGCTTTTCCGGTTGCGACGTGTTCATGGCGGGTGTTCAGGCCGGGTATACCCAAATTAGAACACGCACTTCGGTTCCGGACGGTCAATTACGCCGTTGTCGTCGTGGTTTCAGCTTTTTGGTAACCTCCGCCAGCCACGCGACTGCACCGGGCGTGGCCTGCCAGGCCTGGCCGTTTTCCTCGACGTAGTCCGCTGCCTCATCCTCGCCCCCCAAGGTGATATAGCCGTCGATGGAAGCAACCAAAGGCTGCTTGCCGGAAAGGACGCCAGGCACATGGCTGTTCGCGAGCCAGGCCTCCTCGGCAAGCTTGCCGGCGCCCGGATCGTTTTCACGAAAGGCAAGAAGGGCCCGCGTGTAGAGCCATGCAGCAGCGCCATCGTCTTCGTGCTGTTTGAGAAGCTTCCTCAGGGCCTTGATATCGTCGCGCGCCAGCAAATGCCCGGCCAGCACGTAGCGGATGCCCTGATTGTCATTCGGATTGAGCTTGAGCATCGCCTGATAATGGTCTATGGCCTTCTGATACTGACCAAGCCGCCAGAGTACGGCGGCGAGACCTGCCCGCGCCCGCATGTAGGGGCGCGTCTCGAGAAAACCCCAGAAGCGACCGGCATATTCCTCAAATCCGTCAGGGCCCAGCGCCTCTTCACCCGCCGTGACGCCCTTCTGGTAGTAGTCCAGCACTTCCTCGACAGACCCCGCCTCTTCTTCGGCCAACAGCACATAGGCGTCGGCGCACAACGGCGAGATTTTAAGCGCTTTCCTGGCCAGCGTAATACGCTTGCTGCGACTGGTAGCTTCCCAAGCCTCATACATGATGTCTTGCGCAGCGTCCGTCGGGTCGCTCCCACGCCCTCCGCCGAAAAGACCTGCCATGAACCCCTCCATGCCGCGCCGGTCCGGCATCGGAGGCAGAGCATTGTCATTTTCCGGCTTCTTGGATTTCGCCACTGCCTTCTTTCGGGGCTTCTTAGATACAGGCATTTCTACCATTCCCTTCGATGCTTCACGCCGCTTGTTTCTGCTCAAAATCGATCCGGCTGTTCAGGTCGAGATTGAAGCGGCCATAAGGATTGACGTGCCCGTAGATCAGCGGCGTCAGGCCGCGATAATCTTCCGGCGTCAGCCGCGCCGACCATTTCGGCTCGGCGAGCACCGACTGCATCATGCGCGTGTTCACATAGACCAGCGACGCCTGCAGCAGATGCAGGGCCAGTACAGATATCTCCTGATCGTCGAGCCGGTTACTGGCGACCTCGCCGCCCTTGCCGAAAAACACGAAATTGGTGGCGCTGTTCCAGTTCTCAACCACGTTCAGGCCTTCGTGGATTTCGCGGCGGAATTTCTCGTGGCGCAAATACCGGCACAGGAAGATCGTCTTGATCGCCCGGCCGAGCTCGGCAAGAGCCTTGTAGGTCGGATGCATCACCTCGGCGCGGGCGAAGTGGCGCAGGATCGCTTCCGGATCGGCTATTCCGCCGTGCATGGCGGCGGCATATTTGACCATCTCGTCATATTGCTGCTCGATCTCCTGCCAGTTGATGACGCTTGAAAGAACGGGAAGCAGGTTGGGCAATTCAGCGCGCAGGCCTGCATGCGCCAGCGCCAGCTTCTGCCGGGCGATCGCCTTCAGGCGCGGCGCCAGTTCAAACCCGAGCAGATGGCAGAAGGCAAAGCCGATCGAGCTCTGGCCGTGGCTGTCGACATACTGCCGCTGGATTTCCATGTCGGTGCAATGCCGCAGCACGCCCTTGATCATCGAAGCGACTTCCGAGGACGAGCAGCGCTTGAGCTGCGAGAAGATGCAGGTTGAACCCTTTTCGACGTGCCAGTAGATCATCACGCCGCGACCGCCATAGCGGACATGCCATTCGGTCATAAGGTTGCCGTCCCAGGCGCCGAATTTCTTGGAATCCGAGGCACAGGCCGTGCCGGCTTCGCCCCAGATGGCGGTGTTGCGGATTGCCAGCGTCGCATTGGCAACACGTCCGCAGGCCGCCTCCAGCGCATCCCGATGGATGAAGTGCCGGCCAACATGAAGCAGTTCCTCGTAGCTCACATCCGGGCATCCGGCCGCCACGCGTTTTAGAGGGCATCGCGTTGAAAGTACGCTAAACAACGCGATGCCCTCTTCTTCGAACGCAAAGCCGATCGGGTGAGGCGCGGGCAGGGTGATGGCGCGATTGTCTCCTAAGCCGGCAACACGCTTGATCAGGGCACACCGGCGATCACCTCCACGCCGTGGAAGGAGGTAGCAAAAACGCTTAGCGGCCTTCGTCCTTCGTTGTTGATGAGGCTGTGGCGGCGTTGGCCGCCTTCTGGTGTGAGACCATGCGCTTAACCAGGGCGAGGAGATCGCGCGTCGTGTCGTGGGGCAAGTCCACCATAAGTTTTGCCAGTTCAAGACGATCCTCGGCTTCCTCCGGCGTCCGGCCCCAAAGATGAGGAGCAGCCTCAAAAAGCATTTCGATCGGCATGAAGCCTAGGATTTCACAGAGATGGATCATACGAGTAACGTGCATTTTCGAGAAAGCACGTTCGTATCGCCCGTAGACAGGCATTGACAGGCCAAGCAAAGGCGCGAGATCCGCGCGCGTCAGCCCTTCGTCCTCGCGCTCCTTGCGAAGAAAGGCCGCGATCTTCTTGTCCATCTCGCCCAGGGTCGTGATGCCGTCAAACCCCGGCCGTCGATAAATCGGCTTATCAATCTCAGGATCGGTCGTTTCCACCAGTCCCTTTGCACTTTTATAGGTGTTCATATCGCGCGTCACGGACCCATCCCTCCAAATGAAAAACCGCCCACAGGGCGGCACTATGTACCAATTTTGTTAGACTCAGCGCTAGTTCCAATCCCCAGAACTAGCTTTTTCCCGTATCATTTTGGGGGATTGGAGGTCGGCCGAAGCTGCTGTGCACGGATAGTCCTCCGACCTCTTGGAGTGATCGGTGATTATACGGGCGGTACGGTTTGCAAGGGCCCTAGCGGTTCTTTGCTGCGACCATTGTCCAACGGTCTGGCCCGCCCTTGAACACTGATTCCACGAATTTTTCACCATCGATCCAACCAAGATGCGCCGATAGTTCGCAAGCTATCGAATATTCATCAATACTTATACACCGCTTCACACTAACCGTCGATCCATCACCGTGCTTGGATATATCCCATTTGGATATGCGGAAGAGTTCCAATTTCGCGTGTTCACTGGTCGGCCACGTAACCTTATCGGGTATGCGGTCAGTGCCTTTGACGATAGACAAAAAGGCCTGCGATGTCTCGCGAAGGCCTATGCTCTGCCGGCCGAGCATAGGCGCGGCGTAGGTGCCGATGACGGTGCCGATGGCTATTCCAAATAGGAAGCCGCGGCTCGTCATTCTCAGTAGCCGTTGTCGCGGAGAAACTGGTCGATGGCCGCCTTGATGATCACAGTCATCTTGATGTCGTTGTCGAAGGCGGCCTTTTGCAGTCGCATCTTGGTGTCGTAGTCCAGCGGGCAATTGACGTAGTGCTTGGCTTCTCGCGTGTGCCCTCGTTTCAGGTCGCGCAGGCGATAGCGTCCCTCCTCCTGAGCCAGAGCACGTTCGACCGACTTGCTCTTGCGCTCTTCACCGCTCGGGTTCGGCAGACCGCGCCGCGGCCGTTCTCTTGTCGCATCCGCTTCTGAAGCCGGCGCCGCTGTTGGTTCCGGTGCAGCCGTTCGCGCCTCTGCCTCTTCCGACAAAGAGGCTGGGTTCATTGTGGCTTTGGATGTGGCCGGCTTCGGCCGTCGCGGTGCGATCGGAAAGTCAGAGACGGACAGTTTGCCTGGTTTAGACATTTCCCACCTTTTCCCGGTTTGCCGCGAGATGGCGATCGAGCTCGGCCACAAACGCCGCGATCTCCGCGCGACCTTTCATGACCGGGTCGGTCAGCTCGAGCATCTGCAAGGTGCCGAGGCCGTTACGGATTTCGCGGTAGCAATTGCGTTCGGTGAGCTCGGTATCCATTAACGTCGATTCATAGCCATTGTCGCGAAGATTGGCGATGAACGGACGGATCAGCCTGTAAGCCTCGAGAACGCGCCCCGGAAGGGCGATGCGCGTCACCACGTTGAGGTGCGGAATCGTGCGTCCTTCCCTGTCGCCAATATCCGCCGTGATGGTGGCGGCTTCGCCGGCCGCCTTGATTTCATCCTGGTTCGGCTGAATTGGCGTCAGCACCAGGTCGGCGTTGCGGATGATCGTATCGCGGATGACGCTGTCGACGCCCGGTGAATCCATAAGGATTACGTCGTAGACGCCGTCCTGTTCGGCGAGCGCGGTTTCAATGCTTCGCTGCGTTGCCGCGCTGTGGAGCTCGATATTGGCCGGAAGATTGTCCTTGGCCTCACATCGCTTCCACCATTCGGCGAGGTTCTGGCGCGGGTCGGCATCGATCAGAAGAACCTTCTTTCCATGAATAGCGTACTCGCCGGCAACGAGGATAATGACCGTCGTCTTTCCGGCGCCGCCTTTTCCGCTGATCGCGCAGATCCTTCGAGGCATGTTCGATCCCTCTTTTGCCGTCTTCAAAGCTTGAACGCGGCAGGCCGTCGCCACGCTCATGCATCCTCTTGGGCAACAGCATTTCCTAACGAAGTGAGTGCTTGGTTTCGCAAGGCGTTTTACACGATGCGATCCAAGCCTCACTGATGTGATACTTCAACCACATCTTACTTTCACATCATAACGTCATGGCATGTGAACACATCGTGTGAACAAGTCGTGTGAAATGGTGGCGTTGAGCAAACCCTGGTGCCCTCGCCAGTCGACGCAATTTTCCCTCGTTTAGCCAAGAGGCCGTCAGCGCCGCCGCAGGCCTTCCGTTTCCTTTGTGGTGAACCCCGGAGCCGCGCGAAGGCCGTCTGTGACGCTCGCACGCAGTCCGCCAGGGCGAAGAGCGGAGCGTCCCTTGCGGACGAGTACGAGGGGCACACAAAGGCCGACAAAGCGGTCCTGGAGGTGAACCCTGGAGAGCGTTTTAGCGTTTGAAAGGGCAGGGACGGAGGCCATGCCCATCGTTTCGATGTGGACGAGCGAAATGTGGGCCGCTCGAAAAGTTGGTTTTGATGAATTCGAATTTCACGTCTATTGATGATGGCAGGATACGGAAAAATGTGCGACATTTTTCCCGACGATCGAGGAACCAGCCCTCGATGCCTGCCGCAAGCGCCAGAGAGAGGGGCCCAAGGCCAAATGGACGACGCGAAATTCGAGGTCCGGCTCGCGCCGGACCGGAAGGGTCGGATGGTGCATGCCCGCGTCAGTGCGGACGAATATGCGGCGATCGAAAAGGCCGCGAAGGCGGCCGACATGACGGTTTCGGGATTTTTCCGGTCGCTGATCCTCGAAGGCGCCGGCGTACGACCGATCCTGACTAAGGATGATCGGCTCGTCATGGCGCTGCTGCTGGAGGACATGCGGGCGATCGGCGTGAACCTGAACCAGGTGGCGCGATCGATTAACAGCGGCAAGAGCGTTCACCCGAGCGAGCTCGACATCAATCTAGGCAACGTGCAGCGCGTCCAAGCGGCCGTTTTGACGGAGTTGCGATCGCTATCGAAACGTGCTGGTCACAAGCGGCGAGGGGAGGCGTAGTTGGAAATTTTCTTCGGCGCCTTCACCAGCGAATGGGAGCAGCGGCGCGCGGCGTTGCTGCATGAATTGTCGCTTGGTGGAAAGCGGCGGTCGGCCGAGGAAGAAATGCGCCGGCGGCTGAAGGCCCTGGCCGCGCTGGGCGGCGACGGTGGTGCTGGTCCCGGTGGCAGCGGTGACAGCCGGCCGAAAATGCGGCGGGCGGCCGCCAAGCCGATCTTCGCGGCCGAGACGCGGGCAGCAGTGGGGTCCCGTCCAATTGAAGCGCGGCTAGCGGCAGTTGCCCTGGGCAGCCAGCCCGCAGTTGTCAAAATGGCATCCTATGGCGCCGGCGCGAGGGTAGGGGCGATGCTGAACTATGTGTCGCGCGGCGGCGACCTCGCCGTCGAGAACGAGAACGGCGAGCGCATCAGTAGCCGCGAGGATCTGGCGCGGTTGCGGGGCGACTGGAACCATCTTTTCCAGAACCGCGCAGAGAGCCGCGATATCGGCAGCTTCACCGTAGAGATTGCGACTGCGGCGGTTTCGTCAGACGAGGCGATGCATGAGCTGGTCAGGAACAATTTGACGAGCGCGTTCGGCGATCGACGCTATGCTTATGCGGTCACGCGCCAGGCCGACGGCGCGCTGACGGTTCAAGGAGCAGTCGTGCTCAGAAGCGGGCAGGGAGAGCGGCTGACTGGCGACGACAAGGCCTCCAGCATCATTCAGGCGCGATATGACGCGAGTGCGGCCGCGCAGGATGCGGCTGCGCGGTTCTCGTTCCAGGGCTACGGCAACGGTGTGGAGCATGGCGCCAGCAGATTGCGGAGCCTGGTCGAACGTCATGACGGCAACGTTCGCGACGACCGCGGCCAAGTCCTCGGTGACGAAAAACATGCTGGCGACCTGGTGCAAAAGGAATGGCGCGGTGATCTGCACAGCCGCAAGGGCCGCGACGTGATGCACCTGATCATGTCGGCCCGGGCCGGTACGAATGTCGAGGCGTTTGAAAACGCTGCACGCGACTTCCTTGCCGAGCAGTTCGCCGGCCATCGCTATGTGTTTGCCATGCATGATCCGGCCAATGATCCGAAGGAAGAAGGGGATGGGGGCAAGCGGCCCCATGTCCATGCGCACGCGATTATCACGATGCGATCGGAATCGGGCGATCGGATCGAGACGACCCCTCAGGTGTTTCGGGAGTGGCGGGCCACGATGGCGCAGATGGCCCGGGCGCAGGGAATAGCGATGGAGATGACCGATCGTCGCGAGTTCGCCAGTCCGCCCGCCTTTACCCGCAATCAGGTGAGGCCGGTGAGCAGGGAAGGGCGGACCGAGCACGTCGGGACCAGCGAGGCGGCACAGGGACGGTACGACGCCAAGCGGGGCGGCCGGAGAAGTCTGGCGAAGGCCGAAAGAAGCCGGGAGTATGCCATAAAGGCAACGCAGAGTTGGCTGAAAATCGCGCTCGCCAGCGGTGATCAATGGATCGTCGCCTACGCAGAACAGCAGCGGGACCAATTGACAGCAAGCCTTTCAGCAGGTCAGGCGGAAGCTACACCAAATGTGGTGCATGCAGATTTCGGCTCAAAATTCCGCGCCAATCTGGTAACATTGCAAAAGCTCGTATTGGAGGGTCAGGACGTGCGCGAAACATCCAGGGCTGAATTTGAGACTTATGAAAAGCAGGTCGAAAAGGCGCTGTTCAAGCTTGAAAGAAGTGTTGGACCTGATGACCGGAACGATTTTGATGAGGTTGCCAACCTGGCGCGTGATCACGTCAATCAGCGTCGCGACCTAATGGCGCTGCATGAGCAGCGAAACGAGGCGATGGAAGGGCAGGGCAGGGAAGAGATGCTTCCCACCGCTGAGCGCGACGTTGAAGCGGAGCAGTTGAACGCCGCGATCGCCAAGCATGGCGCGGCGGCCGTTGAGGCCGCGAATGAAGTGCTGATCGAGATCGAAGCCAGGGCAAACATGCTGGTCGACCTGGAAAAGGTCGAACCGGAGCAGGACTCTGAAACCGGCAGTTATCGCTATCGTGAGGTGAGCGAAGAGGAGCGGCAGGAGACCGACCGGATGAGACAGCGGGGCGAACAAGCGTTGGAAGAGGCGATCGGCCGCGCGGCGCAGCTCGCGATCGAGGGCAACACCTATATACGTGAAGTGGCCGAGCGAGACGATCCTGACCTCATGCGCGCCATCGAGGAGGCCGAGAAGAATGACGCCGCGCGGCCGGAAAAATCGCCGCAACGAGGGCAAAATGCCATCCTTCAATCGGATCAGTCACTGCGGGAGTTTGCCAACAGAGTGACACGCGCCGACAATGAATATTATTTCCGCCGCTCGCAAGAGCCCGACCGTGAAAAGCCATGGCCGAGTAAAGAGGAGGTGGAGGCGGAGGACCGCGCGCGGTCGGAAGGGGAGAAGGACAAGACGCCGGCGAATGTCGACGCCACAGGAGAACAGCAACGCGATCTTCGCCATGATGCAGAGCGACCAACGAACGAGCCGGACGCCCGAGAGGCGCACGAACTCGCATCAACGGAAGACGCTACAAATCGCCTTCAGGATCGGCTAAACAAGGAGAAGGAAGCAACACAGCGCGGCGGAGAGACGACGCGCACCGACCCAGCACAGCAGCATATACCGCGGCTTGAAGAGCTGGAGCGCGAGGAAATTGAACGGAAGGAACGAGACCGCGACGATCGCGAGCGTTAAGTGAGCACGATGCTGAACAACCGGCAGGACTATGTAATCCAGACCAACGACCCGAAGGGCGATGAAGGCTTCGGCAAGGGTCTTGGCGTGGTCATCTGCTTTGTTTTCGCGCTTGGCGTGATCCAGATCGCTTATGAGACGGTTGTCGGCTGGTATCACTCGATTGTGCAGTGGGGCGGCGAGACCGCCGCGTTCATCGCCAGCTTTTGGCCGTTCTAGGGGTCGGAACAAGAGCTGCTCCAAATCGTACGTTAAGCCCGAACGGGGACGTGAACCTTCATCGCGGATCCGCATGATGGTCTGCCGGCTGGTCGCGAATTTCCTGGATAAAGACGACACGCTGATCCCCATCGCGAGATCGTCACGTACATCTTGTCTATTATCCTCCGGCGAGGACATCGAGAGCGGTGTCGAAAATTTGCTGATCGACGTGCCCCGCGCCCGGGACTGTCCGAAGCGTCCAGGCAAGAGGGTCTCCAAGGCGATCTGCGATCCGCTTACAGAGATCAAAATGCCAAAGACCCCGGGCCAGGCGATGTGGTCCTTGTGTTAATGCTTCTTTGTCGCGAGGCAGATCGAATGCGGTGCTGTCGGAATCCGCTTCTCCCAGCAATATCGTCAGTTTCCTGGCGAAATACCGACGCAACGAGGCTTGATCGAGATCGAGTCCACCCAAGCCGCTCGGATATTCGACATCGAGATCCGGCAGCATGTAAATGCCGCTGTTAGATGCGACAGCTCGTTTAACAGCCGTTGCGTCCGTCAGTGCCAGATACCTCAAGACGAACTGCGAGCCGGCAGAGTTGCCGAACATTCCAAACGTCGTGCGTTCAGATCCAACCCCGTCGCACACATGCCGGAACAACCGGTCGACAATTCCAAAGGACCAACGGTCTCGAGTTGCGACGGCTGCGTCCGGCCCCGATCTCACGTTTCCATAGTTATAGGCATAGACGTCCGGAAATGCCTCGCTGTCGAATTCGGGCACCAGAACGATCATCCCGTGCTGGTCCGCCTGTCTGACCAGCACATCCCGGAAGTCTGATGCCGCGCGATCGAGCCCATGCATGGCGATGACAATGCGGGCGTTTTGAGCGCCAGATGTTGGTCGAAAATAGAATACCCGCATTGACTGCCGAGTGCCTGCCGCGGGATCGGAGAACTGGAAGCTTCCCCTGCCGGCATCCATCTGGAAATTGTTCATGATACCCCCTCTGCATTCAATCTGCGGTATCAGACAATCTTGCCAGCTTCGGTACCAAGCTCGTCCGTGTCTGCGGGCACCGCAAAGGCGGTGCGAACCGCATTGACTGCGAGCGCCAGCTTCTCCGGCGGTGGCAGGCGAACGGGATGGTCGATCAGAAGACAGATGCCGTCGGCAACACGGATTCTGGTGACCAGTTCGGTAGCCGGCGGGGTCCCCATTCCCGCGATGATTTTTTGAAATTCGGCCGATTGGGCGCTGAAATTGCCCCAGGCGCTTTCGGCTTCCTCGATCGGGATGCCGCGTTTTGCCAGAAGATTTTCTATGGATTGGCGGTGTGTCCGGATGTCGGCGTGGCCCATTCCACCGTCTTGCAGCATCCGCACGCATCTCAGTTGCGCCAAATGGTGATTGTCGAAATGGCTTCCCCGGCCTCGACCAGCCGGTGGGTCTATAAGCTTCTCGCGCACGTAGTATCGTACGGTTCGCTCGGAGACGCCCGTCAGTTGGGCGAGCTGAGCGGCGTTGTAATAGTGGTTTGTAGTGGGCATGCCATTTTAGTGACAGTCCACTGTCTAATTGTCAACTGTCACGTTATGCCGAAGTGGCGCAGCATCGGCACTGGGCTCACCTTAGCGTACGGTTTCGAGCAGCTCTTGTTCTCACCCCTTCTAGAGGAAGCTGGCCGCCAGGAAGCTCTTAAGTGTAGCGGACCGCAAACGAAATGCGGCGAAACCGCAAACATCGGCTATTTTCGGACCACATTAAGTGCGAATATCCGGGCGGCTTCGACCGGATAATCCACGAATGAAACCACATTATTTGCGACCGGGCTGCAAACATCGCGGCTCGACCGGAATAACTGCGACTATGCGCCAGCGCGGTTCAGCGTGGCGACGTTGTTCACCAGATCGAGATAGTCCGGATTGTCCCGGCAGGCCCAGTTCATCAGTGTTCCTTCCGGTGCCGGATTGCGCGCGAAAGCGCGCACGCCTTGCTCATATTCGTGATGGGAGGTCGTGGCAGCCTGCATCGCCGGCAGGTTGTCGCGCATGCCCGCGATATTGTGCGCATCGATCTCGGAGCGGAAAGCAGTAACCTGGCCGCTGGGATTGAGAGCGAAGAAGAAATAGTCTCCACTCGCGATCATGGTCGTCAGGATGATTTGCACCATCGGCAGCGCCGGATTGACCAATGCTTGATAGAGCGCATGACCGTAGAAGCGGAAGACGAATTGCGCCAACACGGCCTGGCTGGTGCCATATAGCGCGTGGCCGAACTGAAACCCTTGGTCCGTGATATGGCGCGGTATGGCCTCCTTCGGGCGCATCGCCAGAAAGCCAGTCTCTTTGCCGTCTACCGCGACCATGCCGAGCGCAAAGCAGGGCGGCTCGGCCGCCGAGAAATCCACCATGAACGCGCGATTGAGGGTGAGCTGCGGCAGCATCGGGTACCATTCCTCATATGTCCGGCCGGAGAGCGGGGCGCCACCATATCTGCGAATGCCTGTGCCTGCCAAACGGTCGTTTCCAACACACCGTTCCGGCATGAATTTTCCCACCGAAGTTGTGACTTTGATCGTTATTTGGCACTGACTATCAGCGCTAATTGGCACTTGCTGATGGTAGCAAAGGGAGCGGTTTCTGGCTGATCAAGATGTGAGCGCGGACGGTAAAGCGTAGCGGCGCAGCACAACGTCTCTGACAACAGATTGGAGAGAGGGGTTGTCATAGAGACCCGCCGTGACCACCACCGTCAGGTCCAAGCTCGGGACGCCTAACTCTCGCCACACCCGCCCGCCAGATTGGCCGACATGATGATAGGCGCGTACATAGCCGTCGGCATCATGGTCGGATTGGTGTTAGGCGAAATTCTCTTTGACAGCATGGCGGTCGGAATGGCGGTCGGGTTGGGGTTTGGCGCTGGACTCGGCGGCTTTCATTCTCGGCGATCACGGTAAAGTTCACTCGTTGTAGCTGCTGTCCTATCTGGGAGCGCGGCGGCCCGGATTCTGGCTGCGAGGTGTCGCAAAAGTCAGTCGCGCAACCCTGACTTTCGCACCTGACTTTTGCGACAGGTTTTTTGTGACTTTGATCGTTATTTGGCACTGATCAAAGTCACACCGAAGTCGCTCGACAAATTCGTCTCGCATCCCTGTCCGAATTTCAACGTCTTGCTTTCAGGGAAAGAGACTGGTTTCCAGACACTCGCATCCTCTTGAATTATCTGTAGCGGCTTGAGATCCGCGCTTGGGCGCGAGATCATCGCGTTTTCGGCTCGGATTATTTGCGACTACCGAAGCGCCTCGGCTCACTTTAAATGAGAATGGGCGAACCGCGATCATCGCGCGTGGCCAACATCTTGCGCTCGGGAATGAGCGCCGGCTTCGGGCCGCGTGTAAGAAGTTCCGCCTCGGCACGACTATCTGAAGATGACCATGGTGCGCCAAGGTAAGAGAGGCGAGGCCGAGCCGGCTGTGCCAGAAGACGTCGATCAACGCTACACGCTTGCGGTGGAACTGCTGGGCGGCGCGCTGGCGCGGCTGGCGGCGGGATATGAATCCGATCCCGCCGAGCGGCAGGATCTTGTGCAGGACATCCATCTTCAGGTCTGGCGCAGCCTGAGGTCTTTCGACGGACGCTGCTCGCTGCGCACCTGGGTCTATCGCGTGGCACACAACGTGGCCGCCGATCATGTCGGGCGAGCCCGACGCCGGAAAGGCATGATCAGCCTCGATCAGTGCGCGGCAGAGATTGCTGCGGACCCGCGTCCCACTCCGGAGATGGAGGTCTCAGACAAGCTGGCGCTGGCGCAGATCCACGCAATGCTCCACCGCCTGCAGCCGATCGACCGGCAAGTGATGATCCTCTACCTGGAAGACGAGAGCGCCGTAACCATCGCCGAGGTCTCCGGTCTTTCAGCAGGCGCCGTGGCGACCCGCATCAGCCGCATCAAACGCCTTCTGGCTGGCCAGCTCAATCTGGAGGCAACGCCATGAGCGACCGATCCCGACATTCATGGAAGGAACAGCCCGTGACGACCGCGGTCATCAGTCTCGACGAGATCAAGAAGCGACATGCCGCTCTGAGCCGGACCATAAGGCGTCGCAACACCTTGGAATATGTCGCCGGAGGTATAGCCGCAGCATTTCTGCTGGTCATGAGCGTAGTGACCTTCCTCGCCGCCCGCACCGTAGCTCATTGGGTGCTGGCGGCAGGATTTGCGACGCTGGCGCTCGGCATGGTGATCGTGGGGCTGCAGATCTTCAGGAAGAGCACGCGCGCCGGCGCCGATATGGCGGCAAGCGGGATAGACCATCTGATGCTGCGGTTGGAGCGGGAGCGCGACCTTCTTCGCTCCGCCTGGGCCTGGTATGTCGGGCCGATGGTGCCCGGGTTCGTCGTGAGTTATCTCGGATACTGGATGGCAAATCCCGAGCGTCCGATCTTTGCGCTTGTCGGAGGAGGTCTGACCTTCGCCTTGGCCGTTTTTGTCGTCATACTGAACCGCCGCGCAGCTCGGCAGATCGAGTCCGAAATCCGTAGCCTGAGGGAATGATCTGCACTTTGATCATGAGGCAGAACGATCCGTTGGAGGCTCCGGGCCGGTCAGTCGAAGGTGCCGTTCTCTTTTCAAGGGAGAACACCTTCAGCCCGTACCACGAGCTCTGGTCGCTCGGTCCCCTCCAGATTTTCGGCTGGATAATGTCGAACGCACGTTCGGCTGATGTCCGCGAAAGAATGCGCAGCCCGACCAGATTGGCGAATTGTAGGCCGCGGTCGTCTTTCACTTACATGGCCGTCGTGCCTTGCCGGAACGCTGGAACCACTCATGTTTACAGAAACGATAGCGCCACGCCGCGATCGCGTCCCGCTGGCGGCCGGGCACTTCGGCTCACCGACGCTTGCCCGGTTTGCGCGCATCATGTTCAAGCCACTCTGCAACTGTCCATCTATGAGGCGCAATCGGCTTCTTGCCTGCGAGCGCCATCCACTTCACGAGAGTCCGCCAATCTGCAGCGTTAAAGCCGATACAGGCAAAATTGCTACGCGAAAATTCTAGCGCCTCGATGTCATCCGGTGTGAAATCCGCTTTCCCGTAGAACTCAGCGAGCATTGCTCGCAATCTTGGCTCCAATTGCAATGGATTGGGCTGATCCGGGCGACGATCAGCCTCGGCCAACTCCCGTCGCCGCAGCTCTCGCTTTTCCTCACGTTCGAAAACCTGGCGCACTCTTGGTTGAGAAATACCAAAATCCCTTGCGATGGCTGCAAATGTTTCGCCAGCGCGTCGCCGCTCCAAAATCTCTTGGTTTCGTCCTTCGGCCATCGAAACGTCGAACCTCCAATAATGCAGCCCTCACAGAGGACCTCGTCGCCGGCGGTGGACAATACGGCGCGTGCGCATAAGCAAGTTCCCTCAAAATCTGCCCCTTTCGGGCTGTGCGCTGGCGGAGAATGCTTCTCTAGAAGGGCTGGCACTGTCGTACTTTAAAAGTCCGGCGAGACTGAGAAGCAGCCGATCGAGACTTCAAGCCATGGGTTTTTGAACGATGGTTTACGCGGCAATACAATGTCAAGATGATCTACATCCCTGAGTGCCATGAAGGAGCCTTGGGCAACGGTCTGACCTCGGCGCGATGCACTCCACCCGGGCGATGTGGCCGCGTCCCCGGCATCCGATGCGACACCGGTCGACGGCTTTGCCCGAACGACGTACTGCATTCTCATACAGCCACATGCGGATGATCCTTGTCGAGAACGCATAGCGATGCGCAACACGGTGCGTCGCACCAGTCCTTCGAGCGCAAATTGCGCGCACTCGGCCGGCGCCGTGATCCTCAGCTTGATCCGATCTTCTCGCCATTGAGGCTTAAAGTCATCCGACGCGTGTGCACTCCAGCAGATGCCAGCCAGCGCGCCTCCCACGATAGCAATGCGCCCTATGAATGAAGAGAACCACCCACAAACCATGTTAAGCGCCCGGACGTTCTATGTCGTTGCTATAGTCGAACCGACTATCTGATCGCCGATATCGGGATTTGCCCGGCTCAAATTCGACATCGGTTCGCAAAATCCGCGACGACGTTTTGTCAACCCACATCTTCACCGTGCCGCGCTCGCCTTCAACGTCACGCGAATATGTCCAGACCGTGGCGGCAACACCATCGATCACCTCCTGGTCAGCACGCTTGCAGTTCGAAATTTCGTTGCCGCGCATCTGTATCCAATCGTTGGGGCGTTTATCCTCGACCCAAGCAGCGTTGCCCTGCTTTCTGTATCGGCGATCATCGATGAGCCGCCATTCGCGCTGTACCTCTCCACCGTCGCTCAACTGCAATACCTGCCTCATTCGAACGCGCGCGGCTTCCATTGTTTGAGAAGCCGCATCCCGTATCGCCGTACAGGCTTCTGGCCCCGCGGCAATCACGTTCGTCGGTTGAAGCCCTGCGAGGAGCAATCCCAAGAGCAATGATCGTCCGCAGTTTGCCATCTCTCACCTGCCTTAGTCGGACTTGATCGGCGACAACCTGCGCGAGAATAACCGGAGGATCAAGGCTTTTGCGGTGGGGAACTGCGCTCAGTCTCACACTCTGGCGTCTGGTCTCAGCAATGTGAGCGCGTCGCGGACAGTTCGAGCCCATTCTCATTTAATCTGAGCCGAGCCGGATTTATGTTCTCAAATAATCTGAGCCAGAAATCGCGATGATCTCGCGCCCAAGCGCCGATGATCTCAAGCCGATACAATTATCGGGAGAATTCTCATTCTCACATAATGTGGTCGAGACCCGATGATTGCAGCTCGTTCTCATTTAATCTGGTCCCGTTCTCAGATATTGTGGTCCAAGCAGGCCCGATGCTCGCAAATAATTCGGTCGAGAATCCGTGGATGTTTGCAGTCCGAACGTCGGATGATTGCGGTTCGCTACACTTAAGCTTCGGCGGCCAGGCCAACGTCGACGGGATCAGGAACCGTCGCTGAAAATATATCCAGATAATTCTTTCGTTTTGTCGGGGAGCGGTCACCGAGCTTTTCGACTTTCTGCGCAACGGTCGCCTTCAGCCGTTCCGCGCTAGGTTTCAATCTCTCTTCAACCGTCTTAATGCGCTCCTCGATTGCCGCAACGTCGCGTTTCGACGTTTCGGCGCCGGCGCCGGAATCGCTCGTGGTTGGTTTTTTTCGTGCATCGATCGCCTTGCGGTTGACAACACGAGCGGAAGAACTAGCCGGCCGTCCGAAATCCGATTCCGGCTGTTTGTCGTCGGCGGTCGAGGAGGTTGCTTGCGCCTTCGCCGGTGCCAGGTCTTGGACCGTCTCGACGGTTGGCTTGCTGTCGCCTGCATACGCTTCTGTCAACGCCGGTACCGGTTTGACGGGCAGGTATTCGACGGATGGGACTTCCGGCACGTGCGCTTGTGAGAAAACCTCTGCAGCCTTGAAGGGCTGTGTCTCGAAAAATCGCAGCTTCTCACCGAAGATCGGCCGCTGGCCTTCGATGAGTAGGATCATTTTTCTTTCCGGCATCTGCCGGATTTCTTGCGGCATCATCAGATCGCGTTCGCGAATTTGTTCGACCTTCGTCCGTCGAGGCAGGCCAAAAAGCTCAATGGTACGCGATTCCGACTGATAGCGAATTGTGCGCTTGCCGAGCGCACGAGAGGCATATTCGGCCGTTGCCTGGTCGTTGGCGCCAAGCACGAGCTGATAGCCGCAATTACCAAGCAGCGAGTGGCGGGAGGTCTCGCCATAGATTTCGTCGAGGTTCTTGAGGTCCTGGATGATGAAGGCGAGTTTGATGTTGTAGCCGGCCACGTAGGGCAGCTTTGTCATGATCTCGTCCATCTTCTTCAACTGTCGGAATTCGTCGAGCAGGAAATAGACCGGCAGGGAATAGGTGTCGTGCTCTAGGGTGAGAATGTCCATGGTCTGTTGCACGAACAGCGTCAGGAGCGGGCGTAGAAGCGTGATGTCGGTGATGTTCGGCGCGAGATAGATCGAGATCGGCCGGCGCTTGAGCGCCCGCAAATCCATATCGGTTACGTTCGTAGCGGCAACGATGCGCTCGTTTTTGAAGGGCCGCATGGCCTTCTGAATATCGAGCAAGGCAGAGGCGGCTGCCCGTTCTGACAGCGCGAGATAGGCGTTGAAGCTTTCCATGGTGAATTTGGAAAGGTACGGCTCTTTCGATTTGATGAACTTCATCAGCGCCTGTAGATCGACGCCGCTGTTGAAGAACGAATTGACCTCGCCAAGATTGCGCCGGCCCTTATAGTGCGAGCTTTCCAGCACGTAGCTGATAGCGCCCGCCATCACTTGTTGCGCCGTGGCCTGCCATACGGAATTCTCGGATTCGGTGTTCTGGGGGACTAGGATGCTCGCCATGTTCTGTATATCCGTCGTCCGCGTGCCGCGCTCCTGGCGCACGAAGTCGAGCGGATTGTAGCGGTTGGTAGCTTCCGATCCCGGCGCGAATAGAAAGACCTGGCTGCCCTTGCGGCGGCGATATCCGGCCGTGGCCTTGAAGACTTCGCCCTTGAGATCGGTAACGATCATCGAGCCTTCGTGCATGAGGGCGTTGGGGATGACGTAGCCAGCACCCTTACCGGATCGAGTTGGACCGATGATGAGATGGTGACGTTCATCTTTTGAGCGGAGGATTTTGCGTCCGAGGCGGCCGAAAATGTGCCCCTGCTTGCGGAACCATCTGCCGCGTCGCAAAGCGGCAATGTCCTGAAAAGCGGCGTCACCAAGCGGGTTGCTTGGCGATTTCAAGCCAAGGTAGGCTGCCAGGCCGCCGGCGAACAGGCTCGGCAGGAGCGCAACGAGCGCGACCTGCTGCAGCGTAGGGCTGCGCTTGTAGAGCCAGAACTGTTGAACAGGCGCGAAAGGATTGGTGGTGATCGTCGTTTCGAGAATTCGGCCGTCCTTATAGACGAGCTGCAAGCCAAGTCCGTAAGCGAGGGTCCAGACGGCGAAGACGATTCCGGCGCAGAAGAGAAGATAGAAGGCCTGATAGCCCTTGTTCATGTCTCGTCTCGGGCAAAGAAGATTTCGGAAACGCCCCGTTTTCCGCCATCGCGGCGCAACTGGATAACAATTGGGATGACCATTTGAATGTAGGACATGAGATCCTGCTTGGAGTAACCCGACGACATGCCGGCTTGCTGCATCATCATGGCGAGCTGTTCATAGGCGCCCATCGGCGTGTCGGCATGCACCGTCGACATGCTGCCCGGATGGCCGGTGTTGATGGCGCGCAGGAAGGAGAAGGCTTCGGCGCCACGAATTTCACCGACGAAGAGTCGGTCCGGTCGCATCCGAAGCGACGCTTCCAACAGGTTTTGGATCGTCACGTCTGCGGTACCCTGGTCGCCCTTGGAGGCAATCAGATGCACCTTGTTCGGCTGAGGCGGAAATAGCTCGCGCGTGTCCTCGAGCGTCAGTATCCGCTCATGCGGATCGACGCTTTTCAGGCATGCGTTGAGGAATGTGGTCTTGCCCGACGAGGTGCCGCCGCTGATTAAAATCGACACGCGCTTGGTGATCGCCGTATGGATGAAATCATAGATACGGCTCGCCCGAAGGTGCGCGATCAGCTCCCGGTCGATGTCGCTCAGTCCGCCGACTGCGACCGAGACTTTATCCAGTGAGCCGCTATCGCGGTACTCCTCGAGCGTGAAATTGTTCACGACCTGCTTTCGGATCGAGATCGAGCCGCCTTCCGGCGCGGCGGGAGGCAGCACGATCTGAATACGCTCGCCAGTCGGGAGGGCCGCACTTAGAATGGGCTTGGCGCGGCTGATGAACTGGTTCGTTGCGCCGGCCACGCGCTCCCCTATATTTTCAATTTCAGAGGCCGTGAGCGGCTTAATTTCGTGAAGCTCCATATGATCGGAGCCCAGCCGTTCCACATAGACATGGCCCGGCCTGTTCACGGAGATTTCGACTACACGCGGATCGTCAAGAAAGCCGCGGATCGGTTCGAGTGCCCGATCAAGGAAGTAATAGGGATTGGTGGCCGATCGGCCCTTGTTACTGACCGCGACGTTCACGTTGTATTTCCTTCATCGCTTCTGTAACGGGATCGTCATACATGGCGCTGAAATCGAGATCCTGGCGCACGTAGACGAAGATGCGTTCGCCCTGGCTGACACTGATGGTGGGCGGGATGCGCAGATTTTCGCTCAAAGCCTGGTTAGCCATATCGCTGAACGTTTGCGCGATCGTGTCGCGCGCCAGTTCCTCGCCACGCTTGGCTTCATCATTATCTTGGCCGAAAGCTTCATCGCTTCCATAGCCGGTGAGGTAGCTAGCTCCTGCCCCGACAATTGACAGCACAATTGCGGAACCGAACCGCTCCCGCCATTTGTTGTCGACACGGCCGGTCAATCCGGAGCGGCCAAGGCTGTCGGTGCCGATGGAGTTGAGGCGAACGGACACACCGTCATCGCGGAGAAGCCTGGTCCAGATGACGAAAATGCGTTTCTGACCCCTGACAACATCGGACTGATATTCGCCGATCAGCCGGGTTCCAGTCGGAATCAGGACGCGCCGCCCGTCAAACGAATAGACATCCTGAGATGTGATCGCGCGAATTTGGCCCGGAAGATCGCTGACGATCGCGGTCTCCAGAATGCCCGGGATTAGGGTGCCTTCAGGCACCAGCGCGTCGATGCGTTTGATCTGCTTTGCCCTTGCCGACCGATCAGCCAGGCTCGACGCCGCCGCGAGGAATTTGCTGTTTCGGTCCTCGCCCGCAACACTCAAACCGTTGCCGTCGGCGCCACCGAGGCCGCCGGCGCCCTCCTCCTCGCGAGCCGTATCCAACGATATCAGCTTGGACCTATAGCGCTCCGGAAATTCTTCAGGCGGCGGCGCAGCTGCCGGGTCCGTGGGCGGTGCCTGGACGACTTCAGGCGGAGGGGGCACGTTAAATGTGGTCGTGTCGACCCTTTCCTGTACCGGCTCCGGAGGCGGCGGGATGTTGATCACGTCAGGTTTAGGTTGCGGTTCGGGCTTTTCTTCCTCGCGGACGAACGACGGTGGCCGGAACGTCGTGGTTCGGAATTCTTCGTCGCCTTCGGTTGTGCCGCGAGCTGTTTCCGTCGGCGTTGCAAGGACGAAGTAGGCTGCCACGACGCCGCCAATAAGCAAGGCTGCTCCGCCGAGGAGCGGGTTGCGCTTTGCGTTCTTGTTGCTGACGGCCGTGTCGTCGGCCAACATCATGGCCTCAAGCTCAGGTGTCCGGTTCATTTGTTGCCGCTCCTCCAGCGCTTTTTGGCGACGCGATCAGGAGCCGGACCGAGGACATCAGGATCCGGAGCGCCGAAATCAGGCTTCCGAAGGTTGAAGATGCACGTCCATTGATTGCCATCGCGCAGCGTGTATTGGGTCGCGACACCATCAAGGACGAGGTATTCCCCTTCCTTGCGGAAGTTGCGCAGTGTTTCGGAAAAATCCGACTGCACGGCGAAAATCGCCGGCACACGCCCGGTGAATTTGAAAAAGGTCTTCTTGCCGTCATCGAAAACCATCGACGGCTTCAGGTTAGCGTCACCCGAAAACGAATAGTCGATGTTGACGTTTGCCTTGTCGATGTTCGAGATATTCGGATTGGCTGCGCGGTACTCAGCTTCCTTGCGCAGCGCCGCATTGAGGTCCTTTTCCGGGTAGACAAACCTGACGCCGAAGACCTTTTTGCCGGCGGCAGGCGGATTGTCGTGAAGCTCGATGAAATAGATCCTCTTCGTCGTAACGACATTCATATTTGTGGTGACGTTCTTGGCGATCGGCTTCACAAACAGGATGTTGCCCTTCTCGGCAGGGGCAACCTGCCAACTCTCCGTATCGCCAAGCGAAATGGTCTCGAAACGTTCATCTTCATCGAAAATGATCATAGTCGAAATGCCGTAAGTCGCGTTGACAGTCACGACGTTGTTGGGCTGATAGACAACGCTCGTAACGCGACCGTCGAGGTTGCCCGGGCGTGGAGACTGAGCCGCATGGGCGTGATTCATGATCGCGGCGATGAACGCCGCCGAAAACAGGAGGTGTTTCATCATCCCTCACCTCCTGGGGTCACCGTCTCCTGGTCGCGGCGGTAGCTGAAGACCTGGAAGCCGAGGGGATTTTCAAAAAGCCACTGATTTTCAGTGGGGGTGTCGGTGTAGCGGAAACGCACGACCGAAATGTAGTGCCGCGTGATGGAATCCGTATCGGATTTTTCCGTCGTTGAGAAACGGACAAGAGCCGTCGACGGCGGTTGACTAGGATCGCTCGGCTCAGTGACCGCCACCGATTTGATGTCCACCGAAACCCGCTTGTTTTTTCCGTAGACTTTTGCGGGGTTATTCGAATTGGCGGCGCTATAAAGCTCCTGCAACTCCCGCGCGGCATCGCCGGTCGACAACAAGGCGGAAATGCCGAAGTTTTGTTCGATCTCGTAGGGGTCATAGCCTTCGCGAGCGCGGATATAGCGCACGACATTGGCCTGGGTGACCGCTTTTTGTTCGGTGAGGTTGGCAGGCCTAGTCAGACCGCTTTTGACCTCCAGATAGCCGGTATTTTTGTCGACCACGACGACATACGGTTCGAAGCTCTTCAACGGAACCAGCAGCACCAGTGCCGCGAGCGCTAGCAGCGTGATCGCCCCGAAAATGATCGTCACGAACCAGGCGAGTCCGCGCGATCGCTTGGCCTTTTTTGCGATCTCATATTCCCAACGATCGCCGTCTTGGAAATAGGTCCGTAGTGCGGTCTCTTTTGAATCTGACATTTTCGATCTAGCCCTTAGTTACTCTCAAAAGCACCTCAGCGCGGCATGCTGTTGTTGCTTATTCGGTTCTGCATCGCCGCCCTGGCGTTGGCGTCGCGGATGTTGCTGAGCATGCCGGCATGTGTGCGATCGCGAGCCTGCATGCCGGCAGTGCCGACGAAGCCGGCAGCCCCGCGCGCGACATCGACGGCTTTCATCGACGCGGTCACTCCGCTGAAGCGTCCAACAGCCCGCGCCACATTGCCAATGCCGGCGGCGACGCCACCGACAATGCCCTGCGCGAGAACCTGAATATTGATGAGGACGAACGCGCCGGCGCAGCACAGCAGCAGGAACGCCGAGATATCGCTGAGCTGAAGCCGGCGTTGACTGGCCGCGTTGGAGACTTTGGTCAGCTCAGGGTCCATCGCAGCGATCAGGAAAGCGGCCACGACATAGACGAAAAGCGGGATGAGCGCGTAGAGAAGCACCTGTTGGAACCACGAAACTCCGAGATTTCGCGTCTGCTCGAATAGCATGCAGGCGATGAAGATTGGTGCCGTGCCGATCAGCACCCACATCATAACCTTTGCTAGTAGCAGGATCGCCAGTGCGACGGCGATGAAGACGGCGACGCAAAGCATGATCAGGAAGCCGACCATCGACGGCAAGACCGAGAAATAGCCCGACTGTTCCGCAAACGCGGATGCCGCTTCATTGGCGGTGCGCCAGATCATGGAAAGGCCGTTTGTTGGCTCGGTTATGCCGGTGCCTGTGGCGGTCAGGATCGCGCGGCCTACGTCTTCGGGCGTGTCGTTCAGCCAGGAATAGAAGAACGTGTTGAAATGGCTCCACTGGCTGATGAGGATCAGGATCACCATCATGCGAACGATGCGGCCGATGACATCGGCCACGCTGACCCGCGACGTTCCCATGAAGAGTTGGAGGCCGTAATAGGCGACATAGGCGAGAAACATGATGTTGAGCAGCGGCATGATCTCGCCGCTGACAATGCCGTATGCACGTTCAGAAAAATTCGCCCCTGACTGCTCAATCCTGTCTAGCAGATCGCCCAAGAAGTCCTGCATTTTTGCCCACTGTCCTTTATTCCGCCACCATCGCGTCAATCGCCGCGAAGGCCGCCGACGGGTCGCCGTTGATAGACGCCATCCGGCCGCATTCCTGGCGAGGATCAGCGGCATAGGACGTTAGGTTGGCGGGTCGCTTACAGGGAGCCGTCTTTTCTTTGACCGTGCCGCAGCCGGCGATGCCGGCTGCGATCACGATGACCGACAGCAATTTGGCAGTTTTGATGGTCTTAGTTGCCACTGTAGGTGAGCGCCTTCTTTGAATTGGAAATATCGGTCAAACGGCGTTGATTGTCGGCCTGCAGCGAGGAGACGGCACCGTTCATCACGCCGACGAGTTCGTTGATCGTCAGGCCGGCTTGCACCTGAAGCTGTGTGTTCTGGTCGATCGAGCCCTTGATGTCCTGGGCCTTGCCGATGCTCTGCCCGGCCTGTTCGAACGCGCTCCGGCGCGTTGTCACAGCCTTTTGCGAGCCATTGACCAAGGCGGCGACACCAAGAACGGTAGAAACCAGCTCCTCATATGACTTGTCGCTGGAAAAACCGCTGTTTGCCTTGCCGGACAGGCTTTTGACCAGTTGGAGGCCGTTGATGAAGGTGGAGGCGACTTGAGAAATATCGCCGCCGATCCCGCCAAAATTCGGCACGCCGCCCGACATCAGGCTATCGAAGGACGGCATGGTTGCGACGCTGAAACCATTGCCCACGGCAAGGTTTTGCATATGGCCGGATTCGCTGCCTCGATCGCCCGTAACCGCCTTCAAAGTATCCGTGACTGTCGTCAGAATGTCCTTGTTGGTGTTCAGGATCTTGTCGGTGGTGACCGACGTCTCCTTGGCGATCTTGAAGTTCGCGTTGTCGATAACCGGCACCTGGGCCGATGCCGCCGATGCAAGGAGCATCGAGCACGCAGTGAGAATGTAGCGCTTCATTGTAGTTCTCCTATTGGGGCTGCAGCTGAAGTTTTACGTTGGCCTCGCGTTCGCGCTTCTGCACGCAGGCTTCTTCGATCGGGCTCCATTCGAGCCCGGTGCGCGGGTCGCAAATGCCCGTCGTTTCGCGCGGTTTTTCGTCGTCCTTTTTCTTGACGTCGGCGGACTGCGACGATCCCGACACCTCACTTGTCTGCGAGGTGTTCCGCGAGTTGAACAGGTCCGCCATGGTCGTTCCGAGTAGGATGACCTGGTTTATCATCTCCAGATTGGCGTTGCGGGCGCCCGAATTGTGGTCCCAACTTTCCTGAATGGTGCCGGCGTTGAGACCGCCCAGCTGTTGCAGCCAGGACGCCACATTGCCGGTGCTCTCCTGCGTGGCCTGACTGGTTGCCATGGCGTTGATCGTCGAATCCCGCATGCCTGTGTAGGCGCTGTCGCCGCCGCCATAGTTCAGCGGAATGTTGGCCCCGTTCGACCCGCCGAATGCCGGCAACCACTGTTGGGTGATCGTTTTGACGTAACCCTGTGTTTCCTTGAATGGCGGAATGCCGCCGTACTTCTGGACATTGCCATGACCGGCGTTATAGGCGGCCAGGGCAAGGTTCGTGTTGCCGCCAAAGCGCTTGAGCTGCTGTTTCAGATAGCGCGCGCCGCCACTCAGGTTCTGTTCGATATTGTAGGGATTAACGCCGAGATCGCCGGCAGTCCCCGGCATCAACTGCGACAAGCCGATGGCGCCCGCCTCAGATTTGGCACAAGGGTTGAAACGGCTCTCCTGGTAGACGAGAGCCATGAACAGATTTTCATCAACGCCTTCTTCGCGCGCAACACGTTTTACCAACCCCGCAATCTCCGGATTAGCGTTGGCAGCTGCCACCGGATCGTCCTTTCGGCCTTTCCGGTACATCGAACATGTGACGCTCGTGTTGATCGAGTGTCGGTCCTTATCGACCTTTTCGATGTCATTCGTCTTATCCTTCCGGACCGTCTTTTCCGTCAGGTTTGCGCCATCAATGACAGGGACGCCCCCGGCCCATGCAGGAGCGGGCGCGGCAAGCGCTGTTATCATCAGCCACAGAGCAGGACTTTTCTTCATTGACCCCTCTCCAATCCGCAGAATTCAGCCAGCCAGTTTTCCGGCTCATCGCCGTACTTTTCCCGTAGAGCGGCGCATTCCTCGATTGTCTTCTTGCGGCCCGAAAGAACCTTCACCATGTCGGGCATGGACGACAGATCGAGCCGGGCAATGACCGAGTCATTGCCGTGCTTCACGAGAAAAGTGCGCTTCTCCGGCGGGGTGTTTTTGATGAAGTTGAATTCCTTCACCGTCAGGCCAAATCGCTTGATGTAGCTCTCTTCATCGGCGCGAGGGTTCGGGAAGTGGATGTTCGTTGCCGACTGTTCGATCAGGGTGTGCGAAGCCTTGGCCTTCGCGATGTCGGCCGCAGATTGTGTTCCGAAGCCCACAATGCCGTTGAGCTTGCGGATGGTCTTCATCTTGTCGACGATGAAATTGCTGAATGTCTCGTCCTGCAGTAGCTGCCAGCCCTCGTCCATGAAGAACATGACCGGATCACCGTTCAGCAGTTCGTCTAGGCGGTGATAGAGGTACATCAGCGCCGGCGTCCGCAGTTCTTCATTGCCGAGGATGCTGGTCATATCGAAGCCGAAAACACTCTGTCCCGAGAATGACAGGACGTCGTGCTGTGCGTTGAACAGCCAGGCCTTTTCGCCGTCGATCCAAGGCCGAAGGCGGGAATGCAGATCGTTGGCGTCAGCACGCGAACGGCCGACGAGCAGGCCGGACAGATTCGGCAGGTTTCGTTCAGCCGCCGGCTCTTGCATCAGGCGCGTAAGCGCCTTCTCAAGTGTGTCTTCGTCTTCCTGTGCGAAGTCGCGGCGGTCGCTGGACCGCAGCATGGCTTTCAGGAGCCGCATCAGGAATTCGCGGTTGGGACCGGTGTTTTCGAGCTGAAGCGGGTTGAAACCGGTCGGCGTCTCAGGTGACAGGACTTCATAGGAACCGCCAATCGCGCGCACGAAGATTTCGGCGCCGCGGTCTTTGTCGAAGAACACGGCTTTCGGGGTCGGATTGACGCGCATTGCTTGGGCGAGCAGGAAGGTCATTGCCACCGTCTTGCCCGAACCGGTCGGACCGGTCACCAAGAAGTGGCCGATGTCGCGCTGATGGAAATTGAACCAGTACGGCGTTTGCGACGTGGTTTCGAGAATGGTGATTGGCAGGCCCCAATGGTTGCCGTCGATCCGCCCCGTTGCGAAATTGTGCATCGACGAGAGGCCGGAGAAATTGGCGCTCGACAACATCGCCTTGCGGGCGATGTAGCTGCGATTTCCCGGCAACTGCGCCCAAAAACCGGCTTCAAGGTTCACGTCCTCGCGCAGCCAATTGATATTCATGTCAGTGAGGCAGGCCCCAAGCTCAGACACCGACTTGCTGACGCCCTGCAGATCGCGGGACAGGCACAACAGCGTGAGATGGTGGAAGCCGAAAACCGCTTCTTGGTTCATCAGACTATTGAGCGCGTAATCGATATCCTTCTCGACCGAACTTCCGGCCTCATCCGACGCCTGGATTTGCCGTTGCAGGCGAGTGATGCGCTCCTGTGCGATCGGCTTGTCTGCGATTGTGAAGGACTGCGTCAGGATGAATTCATGGTTGACCTGCAACAGCCCGTCGAGCATGCCCGGCCCGGTGAACGGCGGATATTCCTTCACCGACAGCAGAGCGCCGAAACGGCTTTCTTCGTCGACCGCAGCCTGAGCCTGCATTGTCCGCTTGCTGAAGTGCAGCCGCGATGTTCCGACGAAGTTTCGTATGCCCATGCGCGGCAATCGCATCTTGCGCGGCACGCCACAGGTCAGGATCGTGTTGAAAAACTCACACGGTTCAGAATACGGCTCCTTGTCGCGATAGGCGATCCCCAGCGCGCGAGCGCCGTACTTCTGGAGTTCGCGCGTGATGTTGGAGATCAGCTCCTCGATCTCGGTGACATCCTCGCGTGTTTGCTGGCTCCGCACTTCTCGGTTGGCGCGATCAAGCAGCTTTTTGACCGTATCACCAATACCGAGAGCGCCACGCATCCCTGACCGCACGATGGTCAGGTAGATTTCGTTCGTGAACATGCGCTTCTCGCGCAATTGGTCCATGTAGCGTCTGTTCAGCAACTCGCAGAACGGTTCGTCGAACGCGCCGCCAATCTCCGTCTCGACCTCACGACGGATGACGGTCGACCAAAGCGAAAAGCGGCTTGAGCCAAGCGCCCGGATCATCGTGTTTTGCACGACGGAACGCATGTTGAGTTCGGCCTGGTCCTCCGTCTGGAAAAACAGGCCGTCCAGCTTGATGACGCTCAGCAAGGAGCCGTTTTCCAGCCCTATCACCGTATCGGACACGTGCCGTAGGTACGGGATATGTGTGGACATAGGCCGCTCATTATGAGCGACCTTTCCAAATCCAAGCTCTTCTCTGACGACTTTCAGCATCGGTTACGGTCCGTAGGAATTGGTGCCCCAAAAGGTTTTGTTCCGGGTGCGAGGCGTCATCCGCGACGCCACCTGCAGCACGTCCAAAATCCTGCTGTCCCAGGCGCAAAGAGAAAAGAGAACGAGATAGCTGATGGGTGCGACCAGCAGCGCCCACAGGCGATTGGTCGCCAACCAACCGATCACGGTCACCCCGACGATGATCATGAACGCCATGTAGGGGATGCCCCAAAACGTTGGCGATCGGGTTAGGCCGATCACTAACGCCGTCAAGGCTGGCTTTTCGTCCTCGTACTCAGCCATCTTACTGACCGACGGCTGCGATCATTTCGTCGACGATCGCTGGAGCGCCGAACACGAGACCGATACCCACGATCACGGCTCCAGCCGTGAACCATGACAGACGGCCGGCGAAGGCCAGGAAGCCAAGACCAATCACGGCGATAATCGCCAACAACCGGCCGAACGGACCGGTAATGAAATCGACGATCATTTGGACGACAGTTTGCAGCGGTGCAAAGGCTCCGCTTCCACCGCCGCTACCTTGCGCAAGCGCCAGGTCGGCGCCCGCCAGCTGAATTGTCGCCGCCAGCCCGAGCAAGGCCGCCAGCTTCAGGGCGCTAATCCCCGTACCCTTATCCGCAAAGCACTTCATGCCTTCTCTCCTTCAAAAGTGCATCACACCGCCGACAAACTTGCCGGTTTTCGTCACGGCAATGACGCCGGCGTCGCCGTCATCACCCGCATCAGCGACCGCCGCAGGGGCGGCCGCCGTGGTCTTTGTCGTAGCTGTCGGCATTGCCAGACCGAGCTGGTAATTCACCACCTTGGCGACGTACCCGACCGTCTCCTTGAACGGTGGGATGCCGCCATGCTCATAAATGCGGTGCTCCCCGCTGTTGTAGGCAGCCGCTGCCAGAAGGGGATTTTGAAACTCGTCGAGCAGCTCGCGCAGGTACTTCATGCCGCCTTCGATGTTCTGCGCGGGATCGCAAACGTCTTCGACACCGAAGCGTGTTGCAGTGCCGGGCATTAGCTGCATTGGGCCGCGTGCGCCCTTGTCGGAATTGCGGGTCTGGTCAAATTCGCTTTCAGCCCAGGCAATGGCTGTGGCGAAAACTTCATCGACCTTATGTCGACGTGCCGTTTCGACGATTAAGCTCTTGATTTCCGGGGGGCTTAGCGGGGACGGTCCACATTCATGCACGTTTGCCGTGTTTGTGCTTGCCGGCACGGCCACACCATTATGGGTAATCGCACCAGTCGTGGACTTACTCATATCGGTAATATTTCTGATATCTCCTTCGGATGCATAACCAAGTCCTACGTTATCAATAGGGTTATCTTGATCGGCCTCTGAGGAAGATTCCGTTTCGGGTGCGACCACACCATCAGAACCGAGCACGAATTCGCCGCTTGCCTTACCCCACCGGTTTGCGAAAATAGCGCTGATCGAAGCGTCATTGACCGACGCCGAAGCTGGCATATTCGTAATAAAAGCGGCTTGTTTCTGCGATTCCTGAGCCGTAGACGCTAGCGGTCCGACCGCAGTCAAGCCTATAGCGCCCGCCATCACAGCCAATCGCGAAGCACCGTCAATTCTAGCCCTTCTGATCATCGTCCCCCGCCTAACTTGCGGTGTTGAGATTGCAACGAAAACCGATTAAGTTCGTAGTTGCATGATACCGATTTGGTGTAGTGATACAAGTTTTTGCGCCATACTTAAACCCCCCTCTCGCGGGGAATCAAATGTCACCAGGATGGTTAGGGCTAGAAAATGAAACGTACCATCATTGCAGCACTCGCTAGTTGCGTCATGGCAACACCGGCTTTGTCCGTGGAGGACATCAACAAGGACTACATCAAGTCACTAGCTGCACCGGGCAAGACGGTGCTGGTCATCGAGTATTACGACGGTTCCGGTAAGGTCGTGGACCGCACGGGCTATGCGTCTGAGGCTGGTTACAAGGCCGTCTCCCCGACAGACTTTCGCGTTGATGAAAAAACAACGCTGCATCTTTTCGGGCTGGAGCCGTGTCAGGGCGAGATGGTCAACCGCAAGGAAGACTTTGCCGGGGCGTGCTCAATATTCGCCCAAGAGCAGCTTCAGATCATGTTGAAAAGCCCGAAGGTGGTTTTCTGCCGGGCGTTTGTGAGTGAGCAAAACGCCGCGAAGCAGAATGCGACCTGCTACGGCTACTACAACTACCCCGGCAGCCTCGACACTGTAGACATGTTCGAGGAGCAGCTTTTGTCGCTGGGAGCGCTTCGGCTCGCCAAGAAGCCGGACGGAACATACGTCCGGCCGGATCTCGCCAAGGCCGAAGAAATCGGCAAGGCGGGATCATACGGCATGTGGTCCGACCCACGGGTGAAAGCACAATGAGACGGCTTCTCACCCTTCTCAGTGTCGTGCTGCCTCCGGCGGCAACATCCGCCGCCCCGGCCGGCTATTTCGACCTTCAGCCAGGCGTGACGCTCGAAACCGGCGATACGTGGGTTTCAGACGGACAGAAATACCGCCTCTTCGGCATCCAGTCCTGCCTACGTGGTACGCCCTACACCGACAAGAGAGGCCAAAAGCGCGACTGTGGCGACGCATCGCTAGCCGTCTTCGCCGCCTATATCAAAGACACGAAACCGGTGTGTGCGCCCGTCGCCAAGACGGCCGAATTTTCCTATGTCGTCTGTTACGCCACGGTTGGTAAAGACCGGCTCGACCTGGCCACAATGATGATCACAAGCGGCTATGCCTTCGCTTCGCTCAATGCCGAAGGCCTCCCCTTTCATCCTCCCTATGCCGTTGCCGAACAGGACGCCCGCGAAAGGCGGGCTGGCTTGTGGCGGTTCGAAGACGTCCAGCATCCGGCCGTCCTTCTGAGTCGATCGGCCAATGAGCGTGCCAAGAAAGCGAAACAATGAACAAAACCATCGTCGCTATGGCCATTGTTGCAGTAGGTATCGCGACCCCCGCGATTTCAGCTGACGTCATCAGGAGCCCGGCTCGAGTCCGCTATGAGCCGCGCGCAGTTGTGCCCGCTCCCGTCTATCCCGTCTTCAAAGGGCGCGTCGCCGTCATGGACGGTCGTACCCTCTGGTATCCGCAATTCGCTCAGCAAGTTCGTCTCGCAGACATCGATGCTTGCGAGCTGCCCCAATGGGCGCTCAATCCGAAATGGGAGGACCGCGAGCGTGTCAAAGCACCGCCTCCGGTCCCTTGCGGCCCATTCGCCAAAGCCTGGCTTAAACGAACCGTCGGCAATAAATCCGTCGAATGCACCGTTCTCGCCTATGGCGATGATGGCGTGCCATTGGCCCGATGCGTCGTGACGGGCCGCGATCTCGCACTCGAAATGCTCCGCGTCGGCTGGGCGCGGGTCGCAACCCCTTATCCCTACAACGGCCAGTACATCACCTATCAGCGTCACGCCATGGCGGCACGTTACGGCATGTGGGCGACTTATGTTCTCGACATGAACGAGTGGCGACGGAAGGCCGTGGACAAGACCTTAGATCGCCGGCCGATCGCTGACTTCAATCTTATTGCAGAACGGGAAAGCGAAATTTCGCCTCCCTTCGCCGACGCTCGCAAAAAACCGAAGAGGGCAGATCGATAGTTGCCAGACTTCGCCCATATTGCGAACGCCATCGCAAACGATCCCTTGGCGAGCTTATTGCTTGCCATTCCGATATCGTTCGCGCTGATCGTCCTTTCCTCACGAATCTGGTGGGTGCATGGCCCCTTTGCCGTGCTACTGCTCGCCGTGTCGATCCTTTTTCAAAGTCAACGCAACCTCGCATTCGACAGCTTTCTGGTTGGGCTCTTTGCTTTCCCGCCACTGTGCCGGGACATACCCAACCAGCTGCTTCTGTTCCGCATAGGGATCTTCTGGTTCTCAGCCTTCGCGATCATCGCCGCCATCATTTATGCCGCCGGCGATCGAGCGCAGCCCGCCCTACCCGTCGACAATCTCCAGGTCGATCGGGCGACACCGGCAGTCACCATCGAGAGGACCACCTGACATGAAAAACCTGCTTTATGCGGCAGCCGGCCTAGCAGCCGTCGCTATCCTGCCTGCTACCGCCGCCAAGGCTCAAGATGCCTCCTGGGGTTGCCAAGTACTGCTCTGTGCTGCCTCGCAAAGTCCGTCCTGGCATGGCGTCTCCTACTGCGTTCCGCCAATGACGAAACTTATTCGCGCCATGGCGAAGCCAGGCTTCTCTTGGCCGATTTGCCACGAAGCAAAGGCTGGAGAACCTGGCCGCCAAGAGTACGCAGACTGCCCCGAAGGCTCGAAGGTCGACTATAGCGAGCGGGGCAAGGAAGGCAATCGCCGCGTCCCCGATCAGTGCGTCAAGACCGTGAATGTCTGCAAATCGAGGTTTAACAGCCAGGCCGACAAAAATGGCCTCACTATTCCCGTTCGTCGCGCTGGTCGTGACAGCGACAACGGAAGCAATAGCTGCACCAAAGAAATTTCGTCAATGCGTCCCCGCCGCGCCGATCCCTGGTATTTCGACATCCCGAACGACCAAGGTGTAAAACAACGCCACTGGTTCAATTTGAATCTTTAGGTGAGGATTTTTCTAGCGTGAACCAAAACGCACTTCTCGCGATTGCCGCCACCGTTGGCTTGTTAGCCGGCGCTGGAGGCACATGGCTTGCGATGCCCAGCGTCGAAGCACAGGCACTTTCTAAGGCCGAACTCACAGCGGCTATTTCTGCCGATCCTTCTCTGTGCCCTGTTCGGCAAGCCCCGATCGTCGAAGCGCCGACGGAGGATGAAGCTCTTGCCGCTTTCCGGAAGGCACAGCAAGCTTCGCCGCTCGTTTGGGACCGCAACAACATGCCCGAGATCTCGCTTGCTCTCGGCCAGTGCGACAAGAACAGCAGCGGCCCCGGGGTTTCGTGCATGACATCAATCAAGATGTCACCACAGGCTCAGCCTCTGGATCGCGTCGTCGGGTTTGCCAAAGACGCATCCGGAGAATGGATCGCTACCATCAACTAGCCGGCCTCCGCCGCCGTTTTTAAACGGCGAGACCGACGAAAACAGGTGTTGCTGAAAATGGAAGACGAACTGCTCGACTACGCCACAGTCTGTGCGACAGGTCTGATCTGCCTCGTCATTGCCCTGCTTTTCGGCTGGAACTTCATAGCCGCTTTGATTTGGGGATGCTTGACCGGTGCCGTGCAAGCCGGTGCGATCAGGTTGATCCACGGAAGAGCAGATCGACTTTGACCGCAAGCGCGTGTGGCATGAAGAAGCCCGCTTTTCAACGGGCTTGTTCACCCCCATGATGGCCGATCACCTCACCCAAAAGGCGCCGCCATCTCCATAACCGTCGCCATTTCCTGTTCCTCGAGACGCTCCCGCCTCGCGATCAAATATGCCGCGATGTATACCAGCTTCCCGATGGATTCCTGGTGATCGGCGGGCTGATACGCAATCACGTCGCGCCGCGCCGCGGCCTCGTCCAACGCGATCACGTCGCCAGCCCCGGGCCCCTTCTCAGCCTCTCGCAACGCTTTGGCCACTCTTTGAGCTGCGACATGTCGTTCGGTTATGTCGGCCAGTGTGCCGAGCCGCGCCTCAGCATTAATCGCCGTGCGATTCTGCCGAGTGAAATGGTTGTCTCCGGATAGGTCATTTGAAGATTTTCCTAGGCTCAGCATGGCTTCATTCCTCATGCGGGCACACTCCGCCCCTGCCACCCCGGCCAAATCGAGTTGATAAAAACGTTGATCAAGGACGAGAGCACGATAGGATACGAAACGAAACGAAAGCAGCGCCTGTAAGCCATTGATTAAGAATGGAAAAATATTTCTCCCTCCGCCGGGGGACGAAAGTGATTTCAAAGAAATATTCAAGCGGTTGGCCGCGGCGGGTGCTGGTAGGCCATTAGGCAAGGACGGGTTCCCTGCAGGCCCATGGACGCCAGAGCTTCTCGCAGAGGCGATTTCACAGATCGATTCCAACCGAATTGGGGTCGATCTGCGAACGGTGCAGCTTTGGTTTCAAGAGAACGAGAAGGGAATTAGCACTGCCAATATTCGTTGGCTGGCGAGGGTTTTTGGGTGCGATGATCCGGTGGCAACCAGCGAATGGCAGATGGAGCTTAGTGCGGCGCAATCGCGGTTATCGGCCAAGAGACGAGAATGGAAGAGAGCCGGAAGCAGCGTTGCACAGGAGATTCCAGATACGGCGCTGACTGCGACATTCGATGACGAGACAGACTCCCCGGCAGAGCCGACACGGGATACTGACGCCAAGGGGCCGAGGCGGCGTTTTAGTTTGGCGAGGAAATCGGAGGCGTTTTTTAGTCACGGATCTCCCCTGAATTTACCGGCGTCGGTGTTTGCCGGCATGACCGCCCTCGGCTTTTTGTCGTACATCATTGGTATCCACAACGTCACCTACGAGCGAGCGGACGGGCTCGTTAAGCAGGTTGGATTCCTTTGGGCAGCGAATTGGACACTCGACTTTATGGTGTTCTTACCGCTGTTTTTCTTCTTCGTTATAGAGTTGCTGGTCTTCTGGAAAAGTGAGGGGCGCAGAAAGCTCGCAGCGCAGGGCGATCAGGTGGAAAGCGACGACGCCTGGTTGCGCAACGTTGACGCTTCCTCGTACACATATTGGTCGGTTTTTTTGATTTGCTTGCTGTTCGCGGGTCTTTTTCAATGGATCGGCGTGTCCTTGATCCCGTTGATGAAGGGCGGTGGCAACTATGCCATAGATTGGGGAAAAATAGCTCTTGTGCGTCCTGAGGTCATATCTGCCCCAGAAACAGTCGTTTTTACGGGGCTCGCTTACCTATACATGTGCCTGGTGTTTTATCTTTTCTTCGCAGGTCTCATTTTGCTCTATACGGTTGTTCATGATCTTTGGAGAATTGGAGACGGATTGAAGAAGCTGCCGCATATTGATCATCAGCAAGAGCTCAATGAAGCCGGCCTCACAGTGATGCGTGGGGTTTTTCGGTGTACTGTTTTGGGGGTTCTGGTCGCCATATGGATGAAGGTCCAAAGCTCTTATCTGGCATCCAGTGGTGAGAATATCGTGGCGTGGTTGGTCGGCGATATGTCTTCGATGTTCCAAGGTCGCGATGATGTGAGCACCGGGTTCCGCTATCGTATGCCGACGCATTACAGCAGCCTTCTTATCGTTATTTCGACCTGTTTTGTATTTCTGTACGGCTCCATCCGATTAGGTGTCGGAGGTCGATTTCTTGCGCCTTTGTGGAAGATGTCGGCGGTCGTGGCGTTACTTGTTGTCAGCTACTTGTTGATCGACGCGTTTGCCGGCTTTTCCACCCTTCTGGCCATTTCAGTGCTAGTCGCACTATACGGCCTGTTCGATCCAGGATTAGGCCGCTGGCGAGCGAGCGAGTTAGGAAACAATTAGAGTGTTTCATAGTTGGCTCGATCGTTGGGACGAACGCCGGGCCCTTCGCGGAGAGGAAGGGAAGAAACCAACGGATTTCGTCCTTGACGCGGAACGCGCCTTTCCAGGTGCGAAGAAGATAACAAGTATCGAGGAATTCTGTGCCCTTGCGGACCAAGCCGTGGCTGATCCAACCTTTTTCGATGAGCCGAGTGTGAGTGATCAGGGTTTTGAAAGGCTAGATGGGTGGCTCAAATTTCCATCGGACATTTCTACTGAAATCGAACAGAACAATGTCGTCTCGGCGAAAATCACAGAAAGCGGGTCGTTCGATCAGTCGATGGTGATTTTTCACCATTGGAATGCAAGCGCCCGGAATCGTCAGATTGCCAACTTTTTCTCGCAGCGTGGTATCACGGTTGTCGAGATTGCTATGCCTTATCACTTCGAACGCAGCCGTCCCGGCTCCGTGCACGCCGACTATATGCTTAGCCCTAATCTCGGTCGAACGATCCAATCTGTAAGGCAGGCAGTGTTGGATGGGCGAAAACTCATACGTTGGTTGAAAAGCGAAGGCTATCGAGAGATTTCGGTTCTCGGAATGAGCTTAGGTTCCTGGGTTGCGGCCATCGTCGCGGCACACGACTTGGCTGTGTCAAAAGCCTCGTTGTTTCTGACGGCGGGGAGTCTAGCGGATATGGTTTGGACGGGCCGGGCGACACGATCGATACGCGATAGCCTTGAGCCTGAGATTGAGCTGACCGATCTCAGAAGGGCCTGGGGTCCACTTAACTTGGAGAATTACGCGCATAGTTTGGCACGGCCTGATCTCGATCTTCAGGTTGTGTTGGCTAAGAGAGACAAAGTGGTGTTGCTAGAGCTATCCGAGAGGTTCATGCAGAGGCTGAGGGACGCCGGGGCTAGGCCAAATATTTTGGAATTAAACTGTGGTCACTATTCGCTCGCCATGCCGCCTTACATTTTGTTGGCCGGCTTGAGCTTGAAGCGGTTACTAAGGCGCGGCCGTTGAGCGGTTTCTCTCGTCTGCTGACAAGTCGGCCCGGCGAGCATGAGTTTGGCGTTGGCCGGTCAGTTCACCAGCAAATTCTCTGGTAGGCGTCACGACACGAAAGTGATGAATCTGGGGTCGCCCCCTATACGGCTGGGTTCACGCTATTTGTCGGCAGCGCTAATTCCTTTCGGATTTTCACGCTGATATTCCGCCCACACCCGCTTGACCTGACTTGCACTGCAGCCGGCGAGACCGCGCCACGCATTGGTCGCCACTGTCGACCGGGGCAGTCAGTCGATCCGGGCAACCTGCATTCCTAAGTTCTGCCTTCTTCGATTCCAATGCAATTCCTACACGTGGATCTGACTGGCAAAAGTCCGGACCGCAGTAACACTGGGCGAAAGCCTTGAGGGTGCTCGCACCGAGACTCAAGCATGCAACCGCGGCAATCATAGCTGTGCGCATCACTTTTCGCGCCGTCGATGTGAGAAGGAGTAAGCTACCTACTCGGATTTGACCAGGTTGCCGGCATCCACTTAGCCCCTGGGGGTTGGGACGCGGACAACGGCCCGTCTGCCAACGCCCCGTCGTTGCTTGCGGCCGGATCCCCTCCGGGATGGACAGGAGCCGGCGAGGCCACAGCAACTGGGACTCTGCGCGGCGCGTCCTGGCCGCTCGAAAGTTCGCGCGCCTCGCGGCGAAAGCCACCAATGCCTTTTCCTATATCGGCCAGGAGCGCCGAGATACGGCCTCGTCCGAAGAGCAACATGATGACGGCAAGGACGATCAGCCAATGCCAAGCACTAAATGATCCCATGGTTATTTCAGTCCACTACCCGCGTCTTGTGGAAATGCTGCCAACTGACTGCTCGTGGCGCAACGGATTACTGTCGCGGCCTTCCGCCCTGCTACTCCAGCTCGCACACCGCTGGTCTGCGCAACAAAATAAAACAGGGTGGCGCACTGCTGCGCAGCTACCCTCTTCTTTCTTGTAGAAGCAGTATGCTTTAGACTGCCAAGAAAGCAATGAAAAAATGTTCAATGACTTTCCATTTGCGAAGAATTCGTATTGACGAGTACCAGCGGGTGCATCAACTTGCATAAACAAGGTCGGCGACTGCTGTCGCGACGGCCAAAAGGGGGGATGTCTTGGCCTGTTTGCTCGATGGCAGCGGATCGCCGCTGCATGGGAGTTTGCCTGTTGGTTGGCAGGAGGTTGCCAACCCCAGACTGACGCGACGCGCGTTGCTTGGCGGGCTGGTTGCTTCTCCCGCTGTTCTCTATTCGGGCGTCGCATCCGCCGAGGCGGAATACAGTTCGAGCTGGTACGATCTCGAACTGGTCATCTCCGAGAACCAGTCCTCCGTTTCCGTTCGCGAGATCAAGGTCGACGTATATAAGGACTTCGTCAAGAAGGCTGGCAAGTCCACGGAGGTGCTCTCCGAGGTCCGTTGCGTCGCATGCGTGTGGGACGTGCCTGCGGCGGCGTTCGGCAAGGACGCATTTTTCGACATGGGTCAGCCGGACGCCCGTCCAGTCGATGCTAAAAATGCCTATGAGCGAGTCCTCTATGTCAGGCGCGTTCAATACGGTCTGCGTTTCACCTGGCAGGACCCCGATGGCAAGACGCCGACCAGCAAGGGTGGCAAGGTCAACAAGGCCGGTTATGTCGCTTTCCGGTTCACGCGACTCGGACCGCGCTGGAAGATAGCCTACGAGACGGATCTGTGGCTGAGGTCCAGCGGCAGCACCGAGGCGATCGTCAGTAGCAGCTCCGTTGAGCTCGGGCGCTTCATCGGCGAAACGGAAAAGCAGCCGGACAAGGCCCTGACCAACGGAAAGCCGACATCGCTGGCGAGCCGGCTGCGCCCCGCCGAATTTGTGGAGGCCGGCCGGGTCGGCAAGACGCTGCAGGTCACGTTCGGCCACCTGGTCACCGCAGCCGCGCCGTCGAAAAGCGTCTTCGACGTGTCCCTCGACCGGCATCTCATTTGGCATGTCGAGGCGCTTGACTCGGCGAGGCTGCTCGCGCATGAGGGAAAGATCAGGTCGTCCAGCCTGAGCTTCGCCTGGCGGCGGCTCAAGGAGCAGAAATCCGATCAGGAAGACGGCGGCGCTGGTGGGGTGGCGGCTGGCGAGACAACGGCGCGCTCCCCGCGAGACATCATTTATTTTTCCGGAGAAGCGACGTCGGAGAGCCTGTCGCTGGCGGCAACGGACGGCATATACCGCCATGGCAATGCCGGAGGTCACCATCTCGGAGTAAGGCTGCCAGAGGGTAGGACGGCGAGGCTCGATGTCATCGTCGGCGCGGCGACTTTCTTGCCGGCGCAATCCCAGGCGGTGTGCGCGCTCAGTCTGACGGCGGCGGTCGTGGCGATTCGTTCCGGCGAGGCGGCGCTCGTGGACCGCGTTGCGGTGAACGGCTTGACCATCGCGCAGACTACCACTCCAGGCGCGAACGGCTTGAAGCGCGTCCTGCGCACGGTGCTGTGGGGTAATACGAACGGCGCAGGCGAACCCCTGATTATGCTGCCTGGAGTACCGGAAAAGGCGGCGTCTGACCCCACCGGAAAAGCGGACCCAAACAAGGAAGGGCAAGAAAAGGCGTTCGGCGGGCCAGGAACGATTGACTCCCCGATCGGACCCCTGCGCATCGACAAGCCCGTCCTGCGTCTCGATTTGGAGAAGGACAAAGACTCCAAAGAGCCGGCTGAGGCTACGGACAAGAAGGACGAAGCCGCAGCCAAGAAGTCCGGGGACGATGTCTGCGAGCCTCCCAAGGTCGGCGAGGAAGAGCCAAAAGCCGAGGAGCAGGACCGCAACCGGCTGGCGCCCTTCTTCCAGGCCGCGAACGGCGATCGCGGCGGCGTACCCGAGGCCTCGATCCACGCGCTGGCCGACCGCGAGCTGTCGAGCCCGGGCGACTCGCGTCTTAGGCGCATCCATGTCGATCTGACGCTCCTCGGCGTTGCAACCGCATTGCCGGACGCCAGCTTTAGCAGGCTGGCCTTCCGGCGGACGGAACTCCGTCTCGCCTTCGAGGACGGTGCGCCGATCCAGGAACTGTCCGGAGGCGAATATCCGCGCTCCCTGTCGACCAGTTTTGTGTGGACGGGCGCTCCCTCGACGCTCGCGCAGCCGCTGGCGGTGATCGATCTTTCCCGCGCAACGCTGACCTGCGCCCGCGACTACGACCTGATGAAGGTGCGTCTACGCTTCCACGATCTGCTGCTGCATTACGATCCGAATCCGAGCATCCGGCCCGCCCGGGATGACGCCAGGGTGCGCGTCGGTGAGGACGGCGCGGTCCAGGACAGCCGTCCGATCCTCGTGGCGGAATTCGACCCGCAGCACGTCATGGAGGAGGCGGTGTTTCTTCCGGAAACCCCGCAATTGCCCGATATCGATCTCGACGTCCTGCAAGAAAAGGAAGATCCGGAAAAAGAACCCATCAAGGGCTCGCGCCAGCAGATCCTGGATCATCTTGCAAGCATCACGGATGAGCAGGCCCGGACAGAATACCGAAAGAAGGTCCAGCACGCCAAGAAAAAGAAGGAGGACGAGGAGGGGCCGCAAGGCCCGTTCCACGAGATTGCAGACGGCTTGCCCGGCGAGATCGCGAAGTTGCCGAAAGATTGGCGCCCGCCGGCCGATCAATATGTCTATATCGGCCCGTTCGCCCTCGACCCGGACGCCATGGGCGTCGCGCGCAGGCTGATGCGGGAGAAGGGCAGAGCGGGCGTCCTGAAAAGCCTTCAGGACATGCTGGAGCGCGTAAAGGCGCAGGTCGCTGGGCCGCTGACGAAGCGGCTCGAAGACATCACGCTGTCCGGCGAGCAGGAGAACTTTGCAAACGCGTTGCGCAACGAGGCGCTGCTCGAGTCGCTCGAGCCCCTCTACGGCGTCTTCCGCGCCTTCTGGCGGGAATCCGTTACGGGCGACCCTTCGGCCATTCCGGGCGGCATTCCGCAGCTCGATCAGAACTCCTGGATGCAGGTCGAATACTTGATCGACAACAACCGGCCAAAGACCTACGGCGACATCAGGCCGCGATACGACAGGATCGTCGACGCCTTCCTCAACCGTGCGCTGGGCAAGGATCCGCTGGACAAGCTCATGGGCGCAAGGTTGTCCGGCCCGAGTCGCCTGGCGTTCCGCGTGAATGGCGAGGCGCAGATCGGCGTCGACGCGCGCGAGGCCGGCACGATGCCCAGCAGCGGGGACGGCCTCGCCGTCTCCGGCGCGGGCAACACGCGGTTCAGGCCCATTCCCTTCACCTTCGAGGGCCTGACCGAATGGTCGCGGTTCGAGCCCGCCGTGACGAAACGTGCGCGCAAACTGTTCCAGACCCTGCCATCCGGCACGCTGCCGCGTCCGGGCAACCGGGCTGTGAACCCGAGCGACCAGGCGATGATGCGCTTCCAGGGCTTCACCGAAGCGCCGACCAATGGTGAAGCGCGCATGGCCGAAGTGCGCGCCGCACTCAAGAGCGAGCGCGTCGCGTCGCTCGAAGACGGCCACGACCGTCCGTTCCCTGGAGAGCCGCTGGACTTCGAAACGGCCATCGAACTGCCGTCGCGCCTGATCCTGTCCACGGCGCAGGATGCGGTGTGGTACACAAATCGGCGGATGCCAAAAGAGGTGTTCAGTCCCGACAAGACTTTACCCACCCCCGTACCAGCCGCCAACGAGGCGTTGCCCGAGCTCGAGAACGGCGCTTCGGTCGCCGGAAACCCGCTCACCAACGAATATCCATACGACCTCTGGTCTGTGCGGCTCGCGACGCAAGGGGAGAACCCATGGGTGCGCGCCGTGTCCTCGCCGGACCTGCGCACCACGGCGCTCGCGCCGCGCAGACTCGAATCAATTCCGAGACTGCCCGGAGAAGGCCCGCCTCCACGCGGCCCCTATGCGCCTTGGTTCATCGGACTCGAACAGCTCGAAAGCCAGACTCTCACGGAGATTGCCGCGCCCAAATTTGCAGGCTCGCGGCTGGCGCGCTGGCTCATGGAGCGCATGAGGGTCCGCAAGGATCTTCCAAAAGGCGACTATACCTATTTCCGGACATCGCTCGACGCGTTCGATCGGCACCAGCTCGTCCTGCTGACCTCGGCCTATGGCCTGCCGGTTATTGGCAAGCGCCTGCCGGGCAAGGACAATGACCCCGAGAAAGGCGGCGGCCTGATCGCAGAATCCGGCCAGATCGAACCCGGGGAAAGATTCGTGCTGCTGGACGCGACTGACGACCAGGCTCTGCACAAGCCTGTGCCGCTGGACGTCAAGGCCTTGTCGCTGACGGCGCTGGGCGGCTCGCTCCTCCACGAAACGGCGTTCAAGCCGTCCGCTGGGGCGAATGACATATTCGGCCGCAAGATCTTCGAAGGCTTCTCCATCGACACCTTGCAGCAGGACATCGTGCTTGGACGCGATATCCGCACCGAGGTGGTCTACAAGGGCTATCTCCTGCCGCTCGGCCACAAGGCGTCGTTCGTCAAATTGACCGAGCGCATGTTCCTGCGCGTCGAGGGCCACGGCATCAAGGCTATCCTGCGGCAGCGCATGTTCCTGCGCATGGCGGATCCCGAAAAGCTTTACGGGGCCATGGGCCAGCCGCATGGCGGGCGCTTGTGGTGCGCAAAGAAGGTGCGGCTGACGGCGGACAAGACGCCGGATATCCTTGACCCGACCTTCCCGATCGACGGCGATTTGGACAAGAACCACCCGGTCAGCCTCAGCGGAAAAATCTGGCTGGACCAGGGCCCCGGCCTAGCATTCTGGCCACGCACGGACGTCACGGACCAAGGAGTGTTTCGCTTCCCAGTAACCATTGACGGCGCGCCGACCGAACTGCCGATGCTGTTCCTCGACAACATCGCAGCGACGTCCGCTCATTCTTTGAAAGCCGCGTGCGACTACTACAACAGCCTCGTGCCGGAGGCTGATGTGCAGCCGGGCACGCTGCGGCCGCCCTATACCCGCACGCTCCGGCTGGCCGGGCGCAAGATCGACTACGCGCCGAACAGCAAGAGCGGCGAGGCGCAGTTCGAGACTGAGCAGATCGTCGTGCGGTCGCAAGGCCGCCTCCTGTCCGCCAGCAGCGATAGCTGGGCGGGCCAGCTGGAGGCGGAGGACAATTTCGTCACGACAGGCGTGCTGGAAGGCGCGAGCCAGCCACCCTTCTATCCAGCGATGGAGTTCGCCAAGATCAGGCTCGGCCAGGTCGAGCGCATGAGCGGCGGCAGGCAGGCGCGCGTCGAGGTCCAGTATGACGGCCACTACGTCCTCTTTGGGTTCCCCGGAGAGGAGCCGCCCAAGGGGTATGCGAAGCCGGCAGGAAAGGACGCCAACCCGCAGGAAGTTTTCCTGGTCTTGCGCAACATGTATCCGCTCGACATGGGCAACAGTGGCGACCGTTCCGGCGGCATTGCGCGCCCCAACTCCAACATCGTCGCCATCAGCCGCAGCAAAGGGCCCCTCGGCGGCGACGAGGCGACATGGTGGAGCACGGCGCCGGGGCAAAGCGCGCCAAGCGATCCCTTGCAGTATGACAGCGGCAAGCCGAGCGAGAGCAAACTCCGGGAGTTTGTGCAACGCGGCGTGCTTTTTTCGCTGGCGGCTTATTTCAATGGCGCGGTCGAGCGGAAACCGACCCCGGAACCTCCCAAAGAAAACGAAGAAGATCAGGATCCCTATGGTGCCATGGGGCAGGCGTCGGAGGCTATCAAGCAGATCAGCTCCTTCTTCAGCATGGACGCCAAGCTCTTGGGCACCGTCAAGCTCAAGCATCTGATGCGGCTGCTGGGCCTGTCGTTCGACAGCGTCCCGGTTCTCAAGGAACTGCAGGAATTCGGCACGGCGGCGCTTCGCGAGGCCGACGAGTTGAGTGGCGATATACGCAGCCGGGTTCTGGTGCCTCTGCGCGAGGCAGTTGCGCTGTTGCGCCGTGAATGGGATCTCTTCGACCAAAAGGTGGCAGACACCTCCTCCGATCTGCAGAAAGGGTTGAAAGAGCTCGGCGAAAAAAGTCCGCTCAGCCTCAAATCCATCTATCCGGAAGTGGACAGCGGACTCGGCAAGCTGGAAAAATCGCTCGACGATGCGCTGGCGACCGAAGACGCGGCAAGCCTCATCCCCAAGCTTGCTGCCGTCCATGCCGCGGCCAAGGAACTCATCCGCGGCCTAGCGATCATCGCGTCCAACCCGATCGAACGTTTGGAAGAGGCTGTTACCGCCAACCTGCGCGAAAAAATCGCTTCGCTCGAAGCCATACTGAAAGAGGTCCAAGGTCTTGCCGACAGCTTCAAAACGTTCGTCGAGCAGTTCGTCCAGGCCGCGCCCGACAAAGCCGCCGAATATGTCACGAACTGGATATTCGAGAAGCTTGCCGACAGCTCCAATCGAAGCGTTGCAGACAGCAAAGGTGCGTCCGAACTCGCCAACCTCATGCCGTTGGCATCTTTGCCTCCGGACCTTCGCGCACTGACGAAGCTGCTGATTGTCGACGTAGAGACCACCGCCAAGGATTTTTGGGATGCAACTTCCAGGGAAGGCGGTATCGCCGACACGCTCATCCTTGACCTAAGGAAGACGTCGGCGGATGCGCTCAAATCGACGTTGACCAGCGCGCTCGCCAAGGTGTTCCGCGGCGAAGATCCTGTACCGGCAATCGAGGAAGGCCTCAAAACCTATTGCGATGCGGTCAAGGCAAGCGCCGGGGAAGCAATCGCCCAAACCAAGAAGGCGCTCGACACGGCGGCGACCGGCGCCGAGGTAGCGGTCAAGGATGCCGTCAAGCAACTGAATGCGATACTCGACAGCTACGCGGACCAGCTCGAAAAGCGGGTACTGGGTGCCGTCTTCGACGTCGCCGGCCAGTACCCAGACGAGCTGAACGCCGTCGTCACCGGCATCGACCGGCTCAACGTCACCATCCGCGAGGGCAAGGCGTTCGCAAAGGCGATCGAAGGAGGCGACAGCGAGACGATCCTGAGAGCCAGCGGTTCGTTTGCGCAGAACGTGCTCGGCATCGACATCGCCGCGGTGAAGGCCGAGGTCGATGGTGTCGAGCAGAAATTGGTGACGGAAATCGTTACCCAGGCGAGGGCCGTCTTCAAGGATAATGTCTTCGCGATTGTTCCGAACAACGGCGAGGGCGCGGTTCTCGCCAAGGAACGTCTAGCGGTCGATGTTCTGAGTGCCCCTGCCTATGTGCCCAAAACGCCAGGCCCGCTGCCGATATACAGCCTTCAGAACTCGGCTACCGTTGTGGCCAGCAATGAATTGCTCGCGGCAATCGGCAGGCAAATAGGCGAACTGGACAAACTCATCGATCCTGCGGCAAGCGCGGACACTTCTCTCGACAAACTCAAGTCGCTGATTGAAAACAACAGGGGGAAGATCGACGACGCCGCCAAGAAGGCTGGCGAAACCGGGCTCGGGGCAGATGGTCTCCTGAACTTCATCGCGGCGGTCCGGTTTCTCGTCCAAGGCGAAAAACTTGACAGAAAGGACTGCCTGATCACCGATCTGGAAGGCCTCTACGGCGATATTGTCGATATCGTCGTCCTGACCCGTGGGTTGCAGAACTTCCCCGATCCCGATCCGAAGACTGTGCGTTCATTGCAGACGGCGCTCGGCGATTTCATGCGCCGGCTCCGCCAGCTCGGCCAAAGCCTTGGCAACAGGCTGGAGACCATCGTCAAGCGCTTGTCGCAGTTTGCAAAAGAGCCAGGCAACCAGCTTGTCCTGAAAGCCGGCGGGATAATCGGCGGCGGGGTGGCAGTTCTCCAGACGTTTCTGGACAAGAACCAGCTTGAGGGCATCGCCGACGATGTCAGGCAGGCGATCACGACAGCCAAGGCTGCAATCGACAAGGCTGAAAAGGAGATCGTGGCCCAGCTTACAACGGTCACCAACTTCGCGCTCGGGCTCATCGGAAAGTCGGCTTTCGGTGCGGCCGGCGCCGTCGAGCAGGTCGAGCAAGCTTTGCCAAAACTGGCGGCGGTCGCCTCGAGTTTCGGCTTCGACCTTAGCAAGGAAATGCAGGCGCTGACCGCTGCGGTCGTCCAACTCAAGAAGAAGCTGCTCAGCTTCGACGGTTCCACCGTGCCAGCCAACCTCTCCACCCTCAAGGATTTCGTCGACGCTGAGGTCGGTCCCGACGGCGCCAAGGTCAAGATCCTGAAGCTGTTCAATCCGGACGATGCTGCCAACAGCTATCATGCCGTCGAAGTGGCGCTGAGAAACGCCGAGACCGGCGTCATCCGCGAGTGGCGCATGCTCGAGGAGCGCGTGACGGGCGCGCCCGAAAAGCTTCGGCAGGAGGCAGAAAAGGCACTGCTTTCGACCGGCGCCTTTTCTGTCGTCAATGCTGCTTATGCCGAGCTCAAGAAGCAGCGCAACGACCTGCTCGAACTGGCCGAGAGCGTTCCAGTCTTCAGCGACGCGGCGCGCAAGGCGCTGCTCGTTACACCGGTCCAGGTGCTGGCCCGCGACGAGAACGAAAGTCTCGACCAGTGCAAAGTGGACGATGCAACGTCCGTCAATCCGATGACGGATTGCGACCGGCTGGCGCAGGAGGCCAGCGTGGCAGAGGACGTTGCGGCGATTGACGACGGCAAGCTGGAGCAAGGCCACCGTCGCCGCGTCGTGGCGTTTCTGAATGGCTGGTCAGCCAGGACGGCGGCACCGCTGGTGATCCTGTCGCAGGCCGACGACATGGCCAAGGACCTCATGCGCGGCGACGTGCTTGACGCGATCGACTTCGGAGCCTTCCGCGACCAGATCGAGGATGCGATCTCCAGCCTGATACCGACCAAGATCAATCTCAGCTATGACTTCAATTCGACGGTCGACAAGGACCCCGGCGCACAGGCGATCTTCCGGCCGCTTCCGGGGTCGCCCTTCGGCATCACCCTGCGCGCGACCATCGACCTCTTGAAACAGAGGTCCGATTTCAGCGCCACGGCGAGCCTCGGGCCGTTCGAAATCTACCTGATCGGCGGCGTGGTTGACGCGCTGCGGCTCAAATTCGGTGGCGCGGCCTTCACCGTGACCAACAACACCAGTCCGCGCTTCGATGTCGTCTACCAGGACTTCGTGATCGGCCGCGACCTGGAATTCGCACAGAAGCTGCAAAGCTACCTCTCGCCCAAGGATGGCAACGGCGTCTTCATCCAGCCAATGACCCGCACCGCCGGCATCGAGGTCGGATACGGTATCAATCTGGGGACGATCGGCATCGGCGCGACCTCCTTCTTCAACGTCTCGCTGAATGTGTCGGCCGAACTCCCCTTCGGCAACGAGGAATCGCTGTTCAAAGTATCGCTTGGACGTCGGCTTTCCCCGTTCACCATGGGCGTCTTCCCCTTTGTCGGCTCGGGTTACTTCGCTATCTTCGCCGCCGCCGACGGGGTCAGGGGATTCGAGGCCTCGTTCGAATATGGCGGCGGTGCGGCCATCGGGTACGGTCCGTTCCAGGCAAGCTGCCGCATCCAGGTCGGCGTCTTCGTGCGCGTCATCAAGAGCGATGGCAGGAAGACGACCGAACTATACGGCACGTTCTTCGCGGGCGGTTCAGCCAGCGTCTGGATATTTCACTTCGCGACGTCGCTCTACGTCAGGCTGGGAACCGCGGCGGGCGGTGAGATGTATGGCGAGGCAATCTATTCGTTCTCGTTCTCTCTCGGCATCGCCGACTATGACTATTCGATCACCGCGTACAAAAAGGAGAATGCGCTCGGCAAGCAGGCGTCATTGTCCGGCGGGAAGACGCGCTTCGCCGCGCTCGACGCGGATGTCGATTTCATTACGACCGGCTCGACCTCCACGACTGCTCCTTTTGCGCCCGCTGCCTCGGCAATCCTGATCAGGGCCGCCGACCAGGCGCGCGACTGGAAAACCTACGCAACGTACTTCGACACCAATCTGACCAAGGAGTTCATGTGATGAGTGGTTCCAGGGTCAAGCCGCTGTTCCGCGCGGTGGCCAACGGCCTCAAGGATGAAAAGACCCTGCGCCTGACGGTGATCGCGACGCCCCAGCAGAGCAGCGATGCCGGGGCGTTCGAACTGGAGAACTGGCCGAGCGCCATGGCGCAAGGATTGCGGGATGGCAACTCGCCGTTTCCGGACGGCGGACTGATGCTTTGGGTCCGCAAGATCGGAGGCGATATTCCCGAGATCGCCGAACCAGAATGGACGAAGGTGCCGCTGCTGCCGAGCCGCGGCGCGGCGATTGGCTGAAAATCAACGACCTATGGAAGAAAGCGCTGACCGAACCTGGCGCGAGTTGGGAAGAACTCGCAGAGGACATTGCCCAATCGCTCAAGGGTTCGAAGCACAAGGCCGATCTGAAAGGCAGTTATTCGGGCACCACGGGCACGCCTGAGCAAATCGAAAAGGGGGACGAGGAACTGGCAAGGAGCACGCTCGCGCCAGACGGCTCCATCGCCGTGCACCGGCCGGCGTCCGAAGATAAATTGACGGTGGGCGCGGTTTTGCCAGTCAGGCAGAGCGACCTGGCCGTGGAAGAGGAGACCGTGCGCGCCGCCCGGGTGCTTGCAAAGCAGTATGCGGGGCCGTTCTCCGTGCTCGATGAGCGCAAGGAAGACCTCGGGGCTGTCGGCTCGGCAGTCGACCGCTTCGCTGCGGCCATCAATGCCACCAGGACAGAGCGCGCCTATTCCAAGGATGCCTACGACAAGATCAAGGAGGCTCTCAACGATGACAAGGCCCTTGGAATCGCAAATGGAGCGCCTCTCCGACCTTATCTGATTCCAGAGGCTGCCGACGTGATCGATCCCCAGCACCCGCGGGAAGGCGATGGCGAATCCGCGCGCCAGACACGGCGGGCCACGCAGGAATATGGCGGCTGGCTGCAGCGTCGCCCTGAACTCGTCGGCAAGAAGGACGAAAGCACCGAGGGTAGAGGCGCGATCATTCCACCTGTCGTCGACGATCAAGCCTTGAAAGATGATGCAAAGACGGCGGCGCTGATGGCGATGCGGGGCGTCTATTTCGCGATGCAAGGCGACCCGATTCTGTCGCGCCTCTTCGGCCTGGCCTTCGATTTCGAAGCGCCGATCGACGAAAAAATCGCATCCCTCGGCTCCATTGCCGCTCCCGGCTCGGAGCTCCGGCTGCATCTTGCGGTTTCGGCAGACGGCGGCGCGTCCGCGACGGGTCAGGTGGCGACCGCCGCGAAGCTCCACAAGCAGGGTTTCTGGCCAGTCTCTGTGTTCGACACGAAAGCGCCCGGGCAGGAAAACAGGCAGGCGCACCTCGTGGAGCAGTCGGACGGCATCTGGAAGCTCGGCGCCACAACTGAGTACGGACCGCGCTACGAACTCGCTTCACTGGACATCCGCCGATCAGTAGATTCCAAGACACTCGGACGCGACCGCGGCGAAGCCCATCGAACCGGGGGCTTCACGATCCTGGATCGTGGCAGGTCCGAACAGATCGCCCGCGATATCGCCCTCGCTGACATCAACCGTGACAAACTTCGCGAGGAGGAATCCGTTGTCGTCCTTCATGCCGAGGAATTGACGATAGGGCGGCGTGTCGACGTGGCCGTTGCCTCCGCGAACAAGCTGCTCGATGCGCTTGTCTGGCGGAGTCTTATGCATCGCTTCGTCGACCTGGATTTCGGCAAGAACGACAAGCTCGTCGAGTCGGTGCTCTACGCGCTGATGGGGACGAAGACCAACAGCAAGGGCCTGCTGGAGGAAACCTCATTCCAGACCGCGGCGCGCTTCGTCCCGAAGACTTCGGGCAACGCCGAGATTTCCGAATTCGAAGCGGTGGCTGAGGAGGCCATATTTCTATGGGACGGCACACCGGTGAGCGTCCTCACCGATGGCCGCCCGAGCAACGAATCGATATCCAGCGGCCTGCCTTTCGATCGAATACTCGATCTACCGGGGTCTGCCGCCGGCGAAGCCGGCTTGCGTCCTCCTCCGCTTCGCTTCGGCGTACCTTATGTGTTCCGCTTCCGCTCCATGTTCCTGGGCGGCGGCTCACCGTCTTTGTCCACCCCAAGCACACACGGGACGGTCGTCCCCGCCGAGAAGCACGTCATGAAGGACGGGCACTATGTCAAGGCGGTCGCGCCTCGGCGGTATCTGCGACACGAGTCCATCAGCGCCCCTATCCTTCTACTGCCCCGGCATCTTGCCGATTATCGGTTCAAGCAGATGGGATATGAACTGGTCGACCAGGCGATCGTCCGCTCGTGGAACGATGAGGATTCGAAGGTCGCGGAAATCCAGCTTCCGGACGATATCAAGGGCGAATATGTCGGGAAGGACGTCCGCGCCAACCCGACGGAAACGATCCGCGTTTTCGTCGCGCCGGAGGCGCCGCACCAGCTCGTCACGGCTCATGGCAGGCTGGACAATCCGAATGCCGCCGATATCCGCAAGGGGGGCCTGCGCGACGTCAGCTACACGCCGCGCAAGAATCACGGCAATGCCGTCACCGCTGAGGACGAGCGCGAAAGGCCGAGCGGGTTCCCGGTCGCGGTCAGCACGCGGCGCGATTCGCTTGACGACGAGGGCGTCATCTATCCGCGAACCGTCTTTCCCGTGAAGGACGGCACGCCGCGCGGCATTCCGGTCTTCGAACCCGGCGGCCAGAACACGACCCAGAACGGCGAGGTCGGTTATCTCCCGGACCCCGCCATTGCTGAATACAGCATGCGGGCAAAGATAAAGGGCAGCGACAAGTATCTCGATGGGGCGCTGGCGGTTCCACTCTATCAGGCGAGCAACTATCCCCACGCACTGCCTTTGGCGGTGAAGGTGGTTCGCGTCGCGGGAGTCCGCCTGTCTCGGCCACGTTCGATCTCCGATATTGCGAAAGCGCCGCAACTGACCTCGATGGATATCGCCGGCAAAATTCCGGCCAAGGATATGAGACGCGCCCGCGTCCAGTTCGTAGAGATCACGTTGTATCAGGGCGAGGATTTCGACCTCGAAGTGAGCTGCCTGCCGGATGCCGCCACGCTTGCCGACAGGTTCTCGGTGCCCGAGACGATGGCGATGCAGCTAAGCGCCGCTGCCGGAGATGAGGATGCGCGGAAACGACTGAAGGCCATCTGCGGAGACTCGGTGATTGCCGACTGCACTCCTGGCGGTTCGGACAGCCTGACCGGGTTGGCCGGACAGCAGATCCCTGTCCCCGGCTATCGGCGCAAGGTCGCCGAGTCGCTGCTCAAAGCCATGAAGTCAAAATGGCCGGTCGAGGAAATCGCCGAGGTCAAGAGCCTTCGTGTCCATCACGCGCTCAACAAGCCGCTATCCAAGACCATCGACTGGCTTTCAGACGACCCCAAGCCCCGGTCGATCCGTACGCAGGATACGTCGGTTTGCGACAACGCCCCCGGCAAGAATATCGATGAACAGGACGCAACAGACCTCATTATCGACGGCAAGTTGAAGGTCGACCTCGATTTGATCAAGTCCTTCCAGGTCATCGCCACCACCGTGGCCACCAATGGCTTCCAGCTCGACGCGCCGGACAGGGGCCGCAGCCTGATTTCCAGGCGGTCCGGTAGGTGGCCTGTCGTTACCACGCCCAACGGCGCCGACGCCTATGCGATGCCCGCAGATGTCGTCGGCTTCGCCGTCGCCGAGGATGGCAGGGTAACGCTGCCGCGCGAGCCGGTGACCTTGCTGAGCGTCGGGAACTTGCCTTCGACCGACGCCATCGGTCCGCTGCAGCCGGTGAACGCTGATGCCTGCATGCCAGAAGTCTTCACCTTGCCGAAGGAGGGGGCGCGGATGACGGAGGTTTCGCTGCTGCCCCTGTTTGCCGCCGTGATCAACGGGACATCGATCGAGGAGTCGGTCGCCATGCCTCCCAACGGCGTCGACAGGACCAATCGGAAAAGAGCGCTGCAGATACAGCGTCCGCATGTTTTCAAGGACACGCTTGCCCGCAAGCTGACCCTGGATCTCGTCGCGGTTTCGCGGGGCGCGGCAGCCTTCGAAACGGCGCCGACCTATATACAGGGGAAGGAGCAGACGTTGTTCCGCCGCCAGCCCCTCAGGCGCGTCGATCAGGCGACGCGGGCGGCCACACCCATCGAGCTGTGGATCAAGTCGACCAAGGCGCCTGCCTCTCCGGACGCCCGCAAGCCAGAGCCTTCCTTCGTCTTCCGGCGCTCGGCCACGCCGGTTGCGGGCAAGACGACAATCGAGCATGTCGTGGAGCGCCACGCGCTGGCGCGTATTTATCTGGGCCGCGGCTGGTTCAGTTCAGGCGAGGGCGAGCGTCTCGGCATCGTCCTGTGGCCGCCACGGTATGACCAGCTCAACTGGCAGAAACTCGATAACAACCTCGTCCTGAACGGCGGCCGAACGATGGAGCTCAAAGATTTCCAGGACCGCGATCTGGGAGCGGCCGGCGCCTATCTCACGAGATGGGGAGGAGATCCCATCCGTCTCGACAAGAGCATTCAGGAGGGCAACTTCATTCCGCCCAATGCGTTCGCCGACATTCCATTGCCGGACAATTCCGCCGGTTCAAAGCCAGGCGATGACGTATCGCCCCCCACCACCGATGCGGAATCCAATCCGCACCGGCCGAAATTTGTTGGGGAAGCACGTATGCCCATTCCGAAGGCCGCTCCGCCAAACAAGGATGACGAAAAGCAGAAGGCGCCGGAAAATGAAAAACGCGAGTTCCTTGCCGTTTCTCTGCTGACCTACGAGCCGTGCTTCGACCTCGACCGCGAGGAGTGGTATGTCGATGTCGACCTCAGGGCCAATCGCGCCTCAGAGCCGTTCGTCCGCTTCGGTCTCGTACGCTATCAGGAAAATGCGATTTCGCCGGACCTGACGACGTCCGAGCCTATCGCCCTGCACATGCAGCTTTTGCCGAAGCGGAAAGTAAGCGTCAACGTGGAACTGTTGAAAGCCCCGGCGCTCGCAGCCAGCCGCAAAGTGACGATCGAGGTTTCAGGGCGGGCCTCGCGCGGCATCAGGGAACTCAACTTCGACGACCTGCCTGCGGAAACGGCCGAAAAGCAGGTTGGCTGGAAGCAGAACTTCGACAGGCTGAAATTGCCGAAAATCCGGGCGAGCGTGTTCCACGAAAGCGGCGATGCCGGCGACCGCATCCGCAGGCCGGTCAATCTGGACGGATGGTCTGCTTCCTTCCCCGAAGAGGATCTGCCGTTGGAAATGCCGGAGGCGAATGTGGACGGCGACCCCGACCTGATCTGGAAACACAGTTTCGATCTGTCGGGTTCCGCGCTGGGCGAACTGGGCAAAGGCCAGATGGTCATCTATCTCGAGGAGATCGATCTCCGCATGCCGGCGTCCTATCGTGAAGAGCCGGTCACGCTCGACAAGATGTTCGACAGGACGACCTTTGTGACATCAGGCCCACGCTTCAGTGCCAGAGTGCCGTTCCTTGAGTTGTCGTAATTAGATTAGAGGCGCGGATCTCCTCACAACCGAACAGGCTGTCGAAATTTACTACAGCACTATTCGTGATTAAATTTAAGTATTAGTCTCGGGTGGTCTTCTGCCGAGTTGACAGCACCTAGGAAAGGCGGATATCGTGGAAAGAAATCTAGGAAAATAGGAGCCATGCATGTCGAAAATACTAAGCGTTTTATTTTTGAGCAGAGTGGCCTTGTTCGTAACAGCTGGCGTCCTGGTTGGACTTGGCATTTCGGCCGGACCAGTCCAAGCAGCGAATACATGTGTTGGAGGGCAATCCAAAATAACTAACAAAACGTGCGACACAGTTCTCTATGTTTTTGCATGTTACGGTGATGGCGGTGCTTCGGGGCATGGGGCGCAGAGTTTGCAAAAAGGCCAAAGCGTGGACTTCAATTTTGCACCCAATTCCACATTCTCGGCAGTGTGTGGTAGTCCTCCTGCAGAAAAGTGCGATGCGACTTGGTGCGCGGACGGAAAAGACCACGAATATTAGCCGTGCTTTGCCCTTGAGCTGGCTCGTTGGGCGATCGGAAATTGGATCACCGATGCTACTCTGCGCCTATTGGAATCTCCCGGCATCTCACAACCTGTCGAATCTCTCGGAGCCCGACGGATGGGCCGGCACATCGTTGCGCCCCAGCCTTGGGCAAAAAGAACAACGCGGCCGTCGATGGATCTCGAAGTGGCAGCAGTTGCGGCGGCAGAGAAAGCTGAAGCACGGGGACAGAGTCGGACAGAGATGCGACGAAAGCCGCACTGCAAGAGCTCGAGATCTTCCGGCAGATCTGGCTGTAGCGCTCACAAAACTTGGTGATGAAAAGACAGCGATCCTTATACGCGGCATGACAAGAACGCTGTGGCTCGCGGTCAACCCAAAAGACCGCCGCCGCGGTGCTTCCCAGATACAAGTCCCTCGAGAGCCAACAGACCGGACATGATGCAGATGCAGCGACCCTAAAAGGAATCTCATTCTGAGGCGGACGCATAGAATGACAGGATCACTGGAGGCTATACATGCGTAGTTTCACTGTAAACCTTGCAGCGCTGCTGCTAGCAGTTTCCACAGTGCCATCCATCGCTGCCGAAAAGAAATCCATTGATAAGAAAGTCCGCTCCGAGAGCACCGAATACGCGGTTTCGCTTGCTGCGCAGGACGGCGATCTCGGCCACGCCTTCGTGATCTGGAATAAGGGGGACAGCGCAGCGAACATGACTGTCCAGCAGGTCGTAGGCTTCTATCCGCAAGCCGATAAGACCAAATACGAAGCAGTCTTCGGGTTGTCGCCGGGGCAGATATTCGACGACTCAAGGGAGAAGCCGGATTATGTGGTCATCGTCTCGGTGAACTCGGATGCTTACGAGAAGGCAAGGACGGTATTCGAAAGATGGAAGTCGTCCGGGAACTACATGCTAGGCTTCAGCGACTGCACCACCTTCGCAACGGAAATAGGTGCGGCAATTGGCCTGAACATGCCAAGCCGCGTTTTCGCACCCCATCCGATCGAGTACATCAAAAAGGTTGGGCAGAGCAACTAAGCTCGATTCTTTAGGTCTACCGAAACGGCTTGCTTAACCTTGGAGCCAGAGAACGATCGCCGAGCGACTTCATCGCGAAGCACTGGAACATCGGCCGGTGGTATGTTTGTGCAGCACGCTGTACGTGTCCCGATAGGGCTTTCATGCCGGACTGATGGATCGGCTGCGCGAACGGTTCGGGGACGTGCACTCTCGGCTCATTTAGATATACCTCAATGCGCGTAGCTTACGGGCCTAGCTCATTAATTGAAAGAGCGAGTCTATTTGGCCATGCGCCAAAAGACCACCCATTTGGGCTGTCGATTTCAGAAGACGATTTCAGTAGTGACCAGAAGACGTCTTCAGTAGGTCAAGCAGACTGTTTTCTTACGGCGACGCGCTTGGCTTTTGGCGCGTCTGTTCCGGCCCCGGTCCAACCAACGCGCTCCAGTGTGTCGATGAGTGTCGATCGCGGCACCTTGAAGCTGCGACATACCGAGGCCTTGCTGGCGCCTCCGTCAAGAGCTGCGATGATCTGTTCGATCTTCTCGGAGTCCAGCGCGGGTGGCCGACCACCTTTACGCCCGCGCCGTCGGGCGGCTGCTAGGCCTGCGGTCACCCGCTCCGTTATCAAGGCCCGCTCGTACTGAGCGAGTGAGCCAAAGATGTTGAACAGAAATTCCCCATGGGGCGTGGTGGTATCCATCTGCTCGGTCAGCGAGCGGAAAGCGACGCCACGCTCCTTCATCTCGTCGACGATCCGGATCAGATGTGAAAGGGAACGTCCGAGGCGATCGAGCTTCCACACCACCAGGATGTCGCCGGATCGTAGCTCCTTCATGCAAGCCTTTAGCCCCGGACGATCGTCGCGAGCGCCGGAGGCTCTATCCTGATGCAGATGACGTTCGTCAACACCGGCGGCGATGAGCGCATCACGTTGCAGGTTGACCGATTGACGTTCGTCCGCAGATGAAACACGCATGTAGCCAATCAGCATGTACGATAAACCTCGAATTAGACGTTCTCGTACACTGCCACAATCCGACAGGGTTTGCCGCATAAAAAGCGGGGCTGAAACGACGCTCCCGAAGTCTGCCTTGTAAAGTGACGACAATCACTTGTTTGTCGTTATCTCAGGCGGCAGCATGCACATTTGGCGGGCTCGTCACGATCGGGACGCCTATCATTTCGAGATAGCTGTCCATCTCCGCCCGCTCATGCCGGCCTGCCGACAGATTGAGGAGCGTTCGCACGCGCCACGCCATATGGGGGTCACGCCTTGCCTCGGCGATCCAATTGTCCCACCAGGGTACACGTGGCCAACGCTGCCTGGGCGGTCGAGGCGATATGAGATCCGGCAGGTCCATGCGAGGTGGCGGCCTCAGTATGGTGGAAGCGTTTTCTTCGATCGCCGTGAGCTTCCCGGTGAACAGGGCTGAAACCGCCAGGCTGGTTATGGTCAAGACGAGTTCGCGCCGCTCGGGAGCATGGCCTCGAACGGCACCAGACGTCCAAGGCTGCAGTGGAATTGGCGCCCTGCGTCGCGCCAGAGCCGGGTGATGCGGTCATAGCCGCCACGTCGCAGGAGTGCTGCGGGCCGGGTTATCTCATCGGTCAGCGTCCGCATGGTCCTCAGCCATATGCCGGCGTGGACCCGATCGCCCGAGGGAAGATCAACCGTGCCCGTCGTCACGGCCGCGAGGGTCAGCCGGTCGAGAGCGAGGAGTTCGGCGGCGGCCGGACGCGCCGGCATCCATTCATAGGAGGTGGCCGGATCTTCGGTCCCCTGATAGATTGGTTCCGGCATCTCGCCATGCAAGGGGCAACTCATCAGCCAGGCCGCCCGTCAGTGAATGCGCGTATATGGAATTTGATCCGTGGCCAGGCATTGCCGACACGAGCGGGGATAGTCATCGAGAAGGTCGTGACAGACCCAGGGTCGCCAGTCCGGGGTGAGGCCGGCAACCGGGCTCTCACGCCGAGGGGCCGCGGGAGCAAGACTGGCGAACTGGCAAACATATTCGGTAAACTGCTCAGCAGGGCCTCCCATGAGCATGCTGCCGTAGCCGGAAAGCGTCATGGCGCGCACGCGCTCGATCGGCACGCCAGTGCGTTCCGACAGCCGATCAACAAGTCCGTTCTCAGGATTGTTATCGAGGATCCCGAGATTTACACTAGGCGACAGCGCGGCTTCGATGAAACGGTGCGGGCTCATTCTGTAAGCCGCTGCCAGGCGGCAAATCCAAGAAGAAAGCGCCTCGTGCGGGAGCGGCCGAGGGTGAAGAGGCAAGCGTCGTGCTTTCATCAGGCGGCAGCACTACGAGGCAGATCGTGCTCAAGCCTGAAACGACGTTCGTCGGGTCCGAGATAGGCGGCCCCCTCAAGCGTGGCGGGTGTAATCGCCTCTTCTCCACTCTCTATCGCGATCACCGCGGCCGCTCGCATCAGCGTCAGTATCTCGCCAATGGTGCCGCCGGTGCGCTCGATGATGCCTCGTAAGGTTCCGGCCCGGCACAGGTCTGGCGAGGGGCGACGCAAAGGAAGCGAGGCCGTGAAGCTGGCGATCAAGGTCGCTGTCTCCGCGCCAGGCTCCCATAACGGCAGCGCGAGCGGCTCGAAACGGTTCTCGAGCTGCGGATCGGTCCGGATCGCAAAATGGGCGTCGCGAGTACCCGCGCCGACGATCGGGATGCGCAAGGCGTTACCGAGATAACGGAGCAGGTTGAGGAATTCGAGCCGGTCATCCCGGCGTCCGGCAAGCAGATTGTGAAGTTCATCAATGACCAGAACGCGCGTCCCGACGCTCTTCAGAATATCAAGGGCAAGGCGTTCCAGATCATGCTTGCGCGCGCCTCTGCCGATCCGGCGTATCGAAGGTGCGCCGAGTTCATCGAGCAAGACGGCATAGAACCGCGAAACGGTTGGCTCAGTGGGCATCTGGACCACCACGACTGGCATCACTTCCGCTTCGGCGTCGTCTCCGGCGTCGGGCGGAGCATCATGGTCGCGCCGAAAGCGCTCTATGAGCGTCGACTTTCCGTTATTGCTCGGCGCGACGAGGAGCACGTTGGGTGGCCGCACGCGGTTCGGTCCATAAACGAAGACCTTGTGAAGACGCGTCAAAATGGCTTCCGCGCGTGGATAGCCGATCCAGCATTCGCCTGCCTCGATGAAATCGAGGCGCGTATCATCCGGCAACGCTGCGATACGCTGGGCGTCGACCAGCAGATGACCAAGATCTTCGTGCGTCATGGCCGTTTCCTCACCATCGCGTTACGGGATAGAGCTGGGTGACGGCGACCAAATTGTCGTCGCTCTTTTGCTCCCGTGACAACTTTGCGGAGGTGGGAACGTCCCGGGCAGGCGGGGCGGCGGCCAATATCTGTTCGGTACGCGCTATCCTGCGCCGAGCCGAACGTGTCCGCGCAGCTGCGGTCCGGGCGACCTCGCGCTGTTCGGCGACGGCCCGAAATATCGCCTCTTCATCCACTTGGGCCAATCCTTCGGCTTTGAGCCGGGCGACCGCTTGCCGGTGCTCGAAAAGGGTAATGCTCGGCCGTTCCTGACGGGCGCACGCCACCTCGATATAAGTATTGTCCTCCGGGTCGAGCAGGAAGATGCGAGAGAGATCACGTGGGTCGCGCCGGATCACGAACGAAGGCAAGCTCTCCCGTGCAGCGATAAACGGGCGCAACGCATCGCTGTAGTAGGCAATGTGGTCGGCGCGGACTCCCTCACGCGTCACCGGACGGCGAAGGACGGGTAGGAAGTCGACCAGGAACGCGCGTGGATCGCTCACCGGGCATGCCGATCCGGATGCTGAGACGCCACGGCGCCATCGCGTTAGCGGCGGTTCGTCGATGCCGTCGTGAACTTCATTATGATAGCGCCCGACGATCGCGAGCGCGAGCCAGCGTTCCAGTTCGGCGAGCGTGAGACAGGCGGTCGCGTCGCTGTCATATTCACCGCGTTCGGCAGGATTGGAAAAGGTGGTTCCGGGCAGTTCATGCACCATCATCATGAGGGTGCCGATCAGCCGTTCCACAATCCCGCCGAAATGCGGCGTAGCGACCGGCCGATAATCGAGCTCGATGCCGTGCTGTTCGCAGCCTCGAGTAAGTGCATCGGCATGAAACTCCGCTGCATTGTCGACGTAGAGCCGCTCCGGCTTGCCCTCGACGGGCCAGTCAAATCCTTCGATGCCGAGGTGACGCAAATACCCATCCTTGGGCAACGCGGCATGGGTGAGGCACAGGCCAACGCTGGTGGCGCAGGGCGGATCGAACGAGACGAGAAAGCCGGCAATGCAGCGGCTCATGACGTCGATCGCAACTGTCAGCCAGGGACGGCCGACGGATTTGCGGTATGCATCGTCGACCAGGATCAGATCGACCGGAGTATGATCGATCTGCAGAACCGCCATCGGCCGTACAGCCAACGGCGTCATTCCCGCTGATGGGGCGAGCCGGCGAGCGGCGGCCGAACGCGCGCCGTCGCGGCGACGCGCCGCGAGTTCAGCCTTGACTGCCCCGACCCGTGCCCGCACCGTATTCGCCGCTGGCGGCGTAATGCCCGCGGCTATGGCGCGCTCACGTACCGCCCGCACCACGGCCTCGGCACGCTTCTTCTGTCGGGTCAGGTATTCGTCCCGAATCGCATCCGCGATGATCTGCTCCGCCGCTCGCGACAGGCGAGCCTTGCCCCGGCCACCGGGCGAGCTCTGCGGTGCGAGCGAGGAAAGGAGGCCGCCCGCGCGCCGATAACGCCGAACGAGAGCGTAGATCGATCGTTCAGACAGGCCTAACTCCTCACTGGCAGCACGGGCAACAACGGAAGGAATACGATCGGATGCGGCAAGCGGCACGATCACAGTTGCCCGCCGCTTCGCCTCAATCCAGGCGCGCTCCGAAAGCGTCAGCGTTCCCCGTTCCGGCACGGCATTCGCCCATGCTTCGGGGTCTATATGGGTGCTCGCAGCCGCCGGCTGCTGAAGGGGACTTCTGGTCGACATGCCTCCCAATGAACAGCACTTCTGGTAAAGAAGCCGTTTACTGAAGACGTCTTCCGAAGATCAGCACGTCAGTATGCTGCCGAAAACTGTTGTGAAACAACGATCGTCAATGAAGGTGTCTTCTGAAACTGACAGGCACCGATTGTTGTCCGAGCTTTTGAATCTGAATGCTGATCGGCTACATGCGTGTTTCGAAGGTGGACGGCTCGCAGAGCCTGGACCTGCAGCGTGACAGCCTCGTCAGGGCGGGCGTCGAAATCAACAACATCTATGAGGATATGGCGTCCGGTAAGCGCGATGACCGGCCGGGCTTTGCCATGTGTGAGAAAGCCTTGCGCCCTGGCGATACGCTCGTGGTCTGGAAACTGGATCGTCTCGGCCGTGATCTGCGCAATTTGGTTAGCACGGTGCACGACCTGACGACGCGGGGCATCGGTTTTGAGGTGCTAACCGGGCACGGCGCGTCGATCGACACGACAACGTCGGCTGGGCGAATGGTGTTCGGCATCTTCGCGGCGCTGGCCGAGTATGAGTGAGACCTGACGATCGAGCGGACAGTTGCGGGACTGTCGGCCGCCCGGGCACGAGGAAGGGTAGGCGGACGGTCACCCAAGATGACGAGCGCGAAGCCCCGCCTGGCTATGGACGCGATGGGGCAACCATAAACCAAGATTTCGGAACCATGTTAGGAATGAGGGATCACGCGATCAACCCTTTACCGGCATGTCGCTCCAGATGGAAATCTGCGGCCAGAGGGAAGAAAACTCCTTTCAGAGGGCGAATTTGACGATGATTTTCCGCGATTTATCAATGTGATTCCATTTTGCTGGATGCGGCAAATGCGTTGACTCCCCCCGCGAAAATGTTATCGGTTAGGGTGCGTTCCTTGCATAATAGTACAAATATAAGCGAACCAAATAAAGTCGAATCTGGGAACCAACACACTGGCGGAGAAGATGAAAGGAAAAATAAGGGTTGTGACGTTTGACGGCCCGCCTGATCCAGACAAGATTAAACCCGGTCAAGCGGGAGTAAATCTTGCATGGTTGAATGAGCTATCTGAGAATCCACCACCAAAGAACAAGCATTGGCCGGCTATGATCCGGGAGATGGTGATGAATCCACGCTCAGATGGCACGGCACCAACAAACGACGAGATGGCGGCGAAACTCCAGGTTTTCCGAGATACAGTCGCTAGGGCGAAAAAACGTTGGCAAAAGATCGGAGTTATCTACCGCGTCAACTATAACGGGGTGTATGCTTACAGTCCGAAGATGCTGATCATGAAGGACGAAAAAGGGGACGTGGTCAAGCTTCCCGCGATCGACGTCCGCGTTGCCTCCGAGCTCGTGGCCTACCACTAAGAGCGGTATCCCGTCTGATTGATTCGCGCTGCCCGCCGGCTCGCTGGCGGGCAGCTACGTTGCGGACTTCAATTTTATCGTTTTCGGCCGCATGCTGCGCGTTGCCGAGTTCTGTGATGTCGTTGAAGGTGTTTAGGATGCGGTATCCAAGCAAGCTGCCGATGATACCAAGAAGCAGTCCCGTCACGGTGAACTCGACGGTCAAAAGCTGGACGAGAGATCAAAGCCCCACATAGCCCATCACGTATAGTGCGTAAGCATATGGGATCAGCCCGCCGAACCCCGATAACGCCTTGCCCCAGCTCCGGCCCGCGCCGCTTTCGATTGCTCGCATGTCGGCAAAGGCCGCTATGGCGGAAAGGACGCCGCCCGCGACCAGGATCGTGCCATTCGGCTAGCCGGCAGGCAAAATGCCCACCTGAACTATGCGGCAAATCCCATAGATCGCGACGATCAGGATCGCGAAGATAGTTTTGCCGACCATTTCGGCGTGTTTAGCTTTGATCTAAAGCAATGCCGCGGCACCTATCAACGGTAATTTTCGAATAGATCAACCGATGCAGTTCCCTTTCCGGACGAGTCCGGATTCGGTCCTGCATCGGCGTTTTCGCGCGCCTCCTTTGCAGCCGCGTTGAAGGCTTCTTCCAGCGGCAGCTCGTCCTCCTGGTCGGCTGCTCCGGCCGGCAAAGCGCCGCGAGGTGGCGGCGTCTTGTTGCCGAGGACCGCCTTCACATAGAGGTCGATATCGGCGTCACTGGTGAAGGTTCCGGTCGGCTTGAACGTGTACGTCCATGCGGCCGGAACGTTCGACGGACGATGATCCCTGCCATCGTCGGCGAACGGGAATTTGACGTGATAGACGTTCTTGCCGACGCCGGTCACGAAGGCCAACACGCCCTTGTCGTCAACGCCTAGCATTGTGTCGAATTCGGAGCGCTCGATCGGGTTGGCAGCGTGGGTTTCCTTGATCCACTTCACCGATCGATCGGACATCATATCGCGACGATATTCGTAGAAGGTGGTTTCGCCCAAGTCGCGTTCCATGCGTTCAGCCGTCGGGCCGAAGTTGATGCGCGTGATGATCTTGGTTCCAACCGAGGCCATGAGGATATCGAGCACTTCCTGCCCGTAATTCTTGGCGATCTGCGAGAGATCCTGCAGCCCGAGAACCGCACACACGCCCTTGGATCGGCCAAGGGTGACGAAGCGCTCGAAATCCCGAATTTCGGGCAACTGGCCCCACTCGTCGAGAAAGAACCAGAGGCGGCGGAGATCGTTGTCCGAGAGCAGATTGCTATCGGTCACCGTCGAAACGGCCACAGCGTAGAGCGCGGATATCCAGCCATCGGAAAGTTCGGCGTAGCGCCCCGAATGCTGGATGATGACCGTCCGCTGATCGGTCTTGTTGACGAGCCATTCGCGCAACCGAAAGCGCTGACGGCCTTCATAGGTCGGCCACGCGGTTGCGAGCATTTCAAGCAACCGCATATTCGTTTCGAGCTGGCCGAGCGTTGACATTACCTGCTTATAATCGGCCGTCAGGAAAATGTCGGCGCCGCGCTGATATTTGAGCATGATGCGCAGCAATTGCTCCTGATCCTGGCGCGTCTCATTCAGAAGATCGAGCCAAGTCCAAGTGTTGGGCTTTTCTGCCATAAGCTTGATCGCGCAGCCGGCAAGAACCGCACGCGCGCTTTGGGTGAAGAACGGATGGCCGTTGTCTGGAATGATGCGCTGCGCGAGCTCGACCGCATCTTGCGAAACGACAAGATCGGCCGCGATATCCCACACGGCCGATCGATCATCCTGTGGAGCAATCAGAAGAGGCGGGATCTCCTTCCCGTCGCGGACGGAAGGCGGCACGATCCGCGTGTAATCGCCCTTTTCGTCGAAGATGATCGCCTTGTCGCCGCGGGCCACAACGGAGCCGATCATCCTTCGAAACGTGACGGTTTTGCCGCCGCCTGGAGCGCCAAGGATGAAGGTATGATTGGTCTCACGTTGTAGCGTATAATGCCACCCATTGAACATATGAATGCCGCGTGTTTTGGCATAGCGGTTATTCTTCTGTTCATGGGCGCCCGCTTTCAGCAGCGTGTCCATTCCCTCGACCACCATGCCGGAAATGATGACGCGGCGCTGTATGACAAACCATCTCAGGTAGGCACAAATACCAAGCAAGGCCACTGCGGCAACAAGCGGAGCGATCACCCACATCTGGTTGCGCATCGCAGCCGAGGCGAGGGGCGTCCCGATCGCTTCAAGATGAGCACGGCACGCGCCAAACTTCCAGATCGCGAGGCAGTCCCAAGCTTGCGACAAACTCAGTTGGCGCGCTTCGCCGTGAACGGTGGGCCACGCGAATCGGACGAAGCGAATGTACCAAAAGACCGGCGTCATGAGCGCAACACCGACAGCAGCCAGCAGGAGAAGCTTATACGGCGGCTCCGGTGGGTTCCGTATCATTTCTCAAAAGCCCTCCGGCCCTTTTCGATCATCGCCTCTCGGAGCTTTTCGTTGTCCTTCTGTTCAGCCGCCGTCAGCAGTACGCCCATAAGGAAGGCGCGATTTTCGTCACGCAATCCTGCTTTGACGACGAGGCCGCCGAGCAGGATCTTCTCATGAGCGTCCTTCTGTCGATTGGCTGCCATTCGGTCACGATACTCCCGTTGTCGCTTCGACAGGGTCAGAGCAATTCGACCACACTCATTGAGCGGGTGCTTTGCGAAATCGGTCGGCAACCTCTTTCAAAGCCTTGAGCAAATCGCGATCGGAAACATCGAGATCGGAGAGACCGGCCTTCACGGCCAAATCGCCAAGCCGTTCCGCTTCTTTCGCCTGAGCCGCCCTCAGTTGCTCTTGCAGCTTGGCGATTTCCTCCTGGATCTTCGAAACCTTCGTAGTGCGAGCCACAGATGACCGCCATTGCAATGTGAACACCGCAGCATTGTTAATGGTGCACGTCAGAGACGGCAAGAAGGAGCAAGTTGAAACCAGCGCGAGCAGAACCCGAACCATCTGGAAAAGAAGAGTTGGCGGAGCCAACGCAGTGCTAAGTCCCGGATCGGGCCGCGCAGCGCCCGATTTCTAAGCGCACTTATGTATCGACAAGTCGATACTTGCTTTGCTATCGGTGTGGGCATGGCGATTTTCCATCTCCATGCCCAGGTTCTTAGTCGGGCGGCCGGGCAAAGCGCGGTCGCCGCGGCCGCCTATCGGCATTGCGCCGCCATGACGAACGAGACCTACGGACGCTCCCACGATTTCTCGAACAAGCGCGGGAATGTTCACAGTGAGCTGGCGCTGCCGGCCAACGCGCCACAGTGGGCGCAGGAGCTGGCGGCGTTCCCAACCGTCCAGGCGTCCGAGGCATTCTGGAATCGTGTCGAGGCCTTCGAGACACGTAAGGATTCTCAGCTCGCACGGGAAATGACACTTGGTCTCCCGGTCGAGCTAACGCGAGAAAAGAACATCGCGCTGGTACGTGAATTCGTCGACGAGAATTTCTCGATGAAGGGGATTGTCGCCGATTGGGCTTACCACGACATCAAGGGAAACCCGCATGTCCACATCATGACCGCGCTTCGCCCTCTCACGGAAGAGGGGTTCGGAGCGAAAAATAATCGGGCTCTTGACGAGAATGGTGAGCCGAAGTTCTCAAAGAACGGTCATGCGCTCTACCGTCAATTCGCTGGAGATAAAGAGCTTATTCCCGCGCTCAGGGAAGCATGGGCCGATGTCCAAAACCACCATCTGGCCACTCATGGGGTCGATGTGCGGGTGGATCATCGGTCCTATAGAGAGCAGGGAATTGAGATCGAGCCGACGATGCACCGAGGCCCGACTGCCGAGGGCATGGACCGGCGTGGCGCAAAGTCGGATCGCATCGAGATCAACGACGAGATTGAAGCGAGACGACGCCAACAGGTCATGAATGATCCTTCCATCATTCTTAAGCTGATCACGGCGGAAAAGTCCGTTTTCGATGAGCGCGACGTTGCGCGCGTAGTCCATCGCTATACGGACAGCTATGGGGACTTTCAGGCGCTCTATTTCCGCGTAGGCACGCTCGAAAATCAGGTGATGATCTCACCGCCGATCTTCGACCCGATGACCAATAAGATGCTCGAACGGCCGAAATACACGACGACGGAGGTTCTTGATACAGAGCGCAACATGATCACTTCGGCTCGGGCTCTTGTCGCCCGGGGCGATTTTTCTGTTGACGGACAGCAGGCGACGAAGGTCATCGGCGAAGTCGAGAAAGAGGCCGAGTTCAGTTTCGATCCTGAACAGAGAATGGGGATATCCCGGCTGACCGAGTCTCTTAGCGTGGCCGTGATGGTCGGTTACGCAGGTGCGGGAAAATCAACGGTCATGAACGCCGTGCGAGCGGTCTATGAGGCCGAAGGCCGTCGCGTCGTTGGTGGCGCCTTGGCAGGCAAGGCGGCGGTCGGATTACAGACAAGTGCCGGGATCGAGTCCCGCACTCTCGCGTCATGGGAGGCCTCCTGGAAGAACGGACTTCGCCAATTGGAGGCGGGCGACGTGTTCGTTCTTGATGAAGCCGGCATGGTCGGATCGGCCCAAATGCAGCGCTTTGTTACGGCCGTGGAGTGGGCCGGTGCGAAACTCATTCTCCTAGGTGATGCGCGTCAGTTGCAGCCGATCGAGGCTGGCGCCGCATTCCGCGCGATCGCCAACGATGCGGGATATATCGAGCTAACCGGCGTGCGTCGCCAGCGCGAAGAATGGATGCAGAATGCGACTATCGAATTCGGTCGTGGTGAGGCCGCGGCCGCGCTCAGCCGCTATATCGACCATGATCTTGTGCTGCTCGAGAATGACAACGAAACCGCCCGCGGTGCGCTCGTCGGCAATTGGCGGCAGGATTGGGAAGCCGGCGTTGATGTCTTGATGCTGGCGCATCGCAATGCCGACGTGCTGGCGCTCAATATGGCGGCGCGATCGGTGATCAAGCAACAGGGCGGACTGCAGGACGAGCACGCTTTCCGGACGGCACGAGGACAGCGGCAATTCGCCGTTGGCGATCGGATCGTGTTTCTCGAAAAAAGCCGGGGGCTTGGTGTCGAGAACGGCTCGTTCGGCACGGTCGAGGAAGCGAGGCGCGGGCGGCTTGTAGTGGGCTTGTCTGACGGCCTGAGTGTGATCGTCGCACAGAACGACTTCGCCAATATCGACTATGGCTATGCGGCAACGATCCATAAAAGCCAGGGCGCGACGGTTGATCGTGTCCATGTCCTGGCGAGCCGCACTATGGACGCGCACATGGCCTATGTGGCGATGAGCCGACATCGTGAAACGGCAACTCTCTATGCAGGTGCCGACGAGTTTGCGTCGATCGACAAACTGGTCAGCGTGCTCTCTCGTGAGCGGATGAAGGATACGACACTCGCGTACGAGCACCTGGATGACTATCAGCAGAGTGTTCGCGAATTTGCCGAGCGCAGGGGCTTCCCGTCGCTTTCCGAAATCAGCGAAATGTTTCGCCAACAGCTCGCGGCGCTGCGCGAACGTTTCAATCATGCCGTCGGGCGCCTGGAGGCTCTTGGCGCGAAATTCGCCCACACGATCCGACCGGAACGGCGCATGGAAAACGCGGCCAGTCAGGCCCCGGGCCAGCAGCCACGGCCGGAGCAGAAGCAGGCTGCGCCGGCGGTCGTCTTCCCTGAATTGACGACCGCTGTAAGGCAGGCCCTTTCCAGGCTTGAACACAATCTCAATCACGCGGAGATGGCCGATACCGATCGCGCCCGCCGACGGTGGTTCACCAATCTCGCGTTCGAGATGCAGGACGGATCGACAGCGAGCGACCTTGAGCGCTTTAACCGTGAAATCGCAGCGATCGTGCCGCAGGCAACGATCGTTTCAATTGGCCCGGACATCAATGCTGATAGTCGCGACCGCGCTCGGTCGCTCATACCAGAGCCTGTACGTCAGGCCTTTATCGAGAACTGGCCTTTGGTCCATGCGGGGCAAAAGGCCGCTCACGATCTGATACGGCTCGAGGCGGCGCGGCTTCTTGTTACTGATGCGAAAGAGCGGCTGGTCATAGACGAATATGAGAGGAAGCAGGCCATGTTCGCGACACCTGAGAAGCCGCTTATTGCGGCGGTAACCGATTGGCGCGAGAGCGTCGAAGCGGCCGTGGCGGCGCGTATGGAATCTCGATCTGCCATGCAGGCGGCAATGCGCCGCCTCGAGACGGTCGTCGCCGCGGTCTGGCAGCAGCCGGAAGCCGTGCTTTCGACGATGCGGACCCGGATCGACCTTGAGCGTGTTCCGGTCCCGCAATTATCTCAGGCCATACGCGAGGATCCGGCTTCCCTTGGTGATCTCAAAGGTAGTCGGAACTTCTTCGGCCGCAACGACAGCGCGCGCGAAAAGGCGATTGCGGCCGTTCCCCTGGCAGTCTCTGCGTTGCAGGACTACGGCCAGGTTCGCGCAACGCTCAGAAATGATCTCACGCGCGATGAGCAGCAGTTCCGGACGCTGATGCAGGAGCCCGTCAACGATTTGTCGCCGGCGGCGCGCGCTCTTGTCGGGCGCATCGAGCAAACGCCGGCAGATCGGCTGGCTATGCTCGTACGCGCGGCCGACGAAAGCCAAGCATTCGCGGAGCTGCGCAGCTTTGTCGCAACGGTGCGAGAGCGCTTCGGTGCGGCCGGTTCACATGAGCTTGACCGTGACCGGTTGGCGCAGGCAATGCCGAGTGCCGATCAGCAACGAATCGAGGCTTTCGCCGCAGGCTTCAAGCGGGCCGAGCAGATCGTGACTTCCGTTCAGGCTGCGCAACGGGCCCATAGCGTCCAGATAAGCCATGAGTGGCAACACAACCTGGGAAAGCGAAGGGATCAGGACATCTCGCACTGAGATTGTGGCAAAAGAAGCACGTTTTTCGTTATGCTGTATATTGCAAAATCTCGCGATTTGGGTAGGACTGGGGTGGAGAGGGTGATCAGTCTTTTGATCGCCTGTCGATGATAAACGACAGGGCGACTTCTTGATGCGGTACTCAGTGATTGTGGCACTGGCACTCCTAACGAGTGCCTGTGCGGACAAGACCGATAATTTCAACACACTGTCGGTCAGGAAATATATCGATGCCTCATTAGAGGATGTGAATGAAGAGAAGCGATATGCTTCCCTCTATCCGCGCGCAATCGAGCCGTTTGCCAGGAATACTCTCAAGCTACATCCCGAAGTCGCTGGCCAAGAGCTGTTGCAGCCGGTCGATGCCGGGTGGAACGGCACTCTCGACGACGTAACCCGGAAGGCCGCTCGCATGGCTGGTTATGCCGTTCGCGCCGACGGAGAGCGGTCGGGATCTCCAATCATGGTTTCCGTGCATTGGGCGGACATGACTCTGGTCAGTCTCTTGCGGGAGGCTTTCGGCCAAGGGAAAGGACGCGCGTGGCTGGAAATCGATCAGGTCCAGCGCGTCATGACGATCCACTATGCCCGGCCGGAAAAGAGCCCGGTTCCTCATCTGGACGACACCACCCTATGACGCAGTTCCGTTCGATCTTTGCCGCTTTATCCGTTTCCGTCGCTTTGGCCGGTTGCGCCACGACGCAAAATCCCGAGGAGCCGCCTCCGCCGCCCGTTGTTGGGGGCGTGGACAATCTCACGCAAGGGTCCGCCGCACCGCTCACTTATGAGCAGTTTGCCCGCAGGACGCGCAGCGGGACCGGTGCAAACGCCGTCGATACGGAACGTTATTCCGCGTTGCGCGAGGCGGCGCTCGCTTATTCGGCACAGGCTGCTTACGAGCGGCGCTCCTGGGAGATCTTGCGGGAGCTCGAGGCGCAATCGTCGCGACTGTCGCAGGAATTCAATTACAACGATATCGTCTACAAAGCGCCCAAGGAAGCCGGGTATGTCGTGCCTCCTGTCGTCAGCAGAGCGAAAGAGGCCATCACGATCACCAAGGGCGGCCGTGAGAGCGTCGCCGCGGATGAATACTACCGTATTGAGAGGCCCGGCCGGCTCGTCGGCGTCGTGCCGACCTGGCGCGATTATCTGGTCATGGGCGTGGACAAGGCATCCGACCCTTCGGACCAATTCCTGCCGTCGGACAAGGAAGAGCGGAAGATCTGGGACCGGTATATGGCGGAGGGCTGGCGCCAAGGCCGCATGCAGGCCGAGGAAGCGCTTAAAGAGAACATGAACCTCCTGCGCAGGGACTATGTTGGGATGATCGAGTATCGGCGTCTGGTCGATGCGGGGCTGATCAGGAGCCTGGTCGTGTCGTCGAGCGAGGTTCGCGCGAAGGGCACACCTGACGAGTTGTTTATCGGGCAGCGCCGCGTGAAGATCGAAAACGCAGCAACCTTCGTTTCCGATCCGGGGCGTTGGAAGCCGATCACACGCCGGTTCGAGGTGACGAAATAATGTCGGATATTCAATGGGATTATTCGACCAACCGTCAGACAGCCGCGGCTGATCCAGCCGATCCGATCGGCTTGCGTAGTCGCGAGGAAACTTTTGGCGCTCTGATTGCCATCCTGACCCTGATGGTCGCCGTGGTCGTCGTTGCGCTGTGGTGGCGTTTCAATAGGCCCTAATGGCGATGATCGACGAATCTCTGCTTGATCAGTCTGAATTCTCGACAACCGCCTCCTTCGTGCCGGTTCTCAAAGAGGAGCCGATACGGTTCGACACGGCGCCGGAGATCTTCGACACCTTCATTGTCGGCGCGGCTAAACGCGGTGCATCTGACATCACCATCCAATCAGAGGCACGGCCGCGCATCCAGATCAACTCACGCCAGCATTACGGCACCAAGCGGATCCTCCTCCGATCGGAGGTGGACTTGCTGCTGTCCTACATCTGGCGATCGAGCGATGCACCGAGCATTCTGCGCCAGGGCCGTTGCCTCGACTTCTCCTATGAAGTGCAGGTGAGCCGGCATGAGCGACATCGGTTCCGCGTGAATGCCACGCCGATCAGAAAAAACGGCGGGGCAGGGATCGAGCTGACCCTTCGATCCCTACCGGCGAAAACGCCGACCCTAGACGATGTCCAGTTCGAGCATGAATTGCGGCCGTTTCTCAGCCCGAAGTCCGGAATCATCGTGATCGCGGGCGCTACGGGCCACGGCAAATCGACCACGATGGCGGCCATTACGCGGATGCACCTGGAGAACTCCAGGAATCCCCGGAAGATCGTGGACTTTCAGGCGCCAATCGAATTCACCTTTGCCGATATCCTCAGCGAGCAGGGAGATTGCCCGAGCTTTATCGGCCAGACTGAGATCGGCGAGGGCCGTGATCTTCCGAATTTTGCGACGGGCATTTGGTCTTCCTTGCGCCGGGCGCCGGCGATCATAAACGTCGGTGAAGCGCGCGATCGCGGTTCCATGAGCGGCTGTATTGCCGCCAGCATTCAGGGGCACATCGTCAATACGACCACCCATGCCCCTTCTGTTGCCGAAGGCCTGAGACGCATGGCGATGGAGTTCCCGCCCGAGGAACAGGCATCGAGGGCGTTCGACCTGATCAGCTCCTTGCAGATTTTCATCGTCCAGCACCTGATCCGCACGACCGACGGCTCGCGGCGCTATGCCGTGCGGGAATTCCTGGTCTTTGACGACGACGTTCGCGACCGGTTCCTGGACAAGCCGATCGACGGTTGGTCCGCTGTCGTCCGTCAGCTCCTGAAGGAAGGCATGAAGTCGAGCAAGATCATTGCCCGGCCGCTTGCGCACTCAGTCATGAAGCTGGTCGACGACGGCAGGATCACGGGGGATGAAGCGCGCAGCTTCATCCCGCGTTCGATGGTCGAGATCCTTACTTAGTTCCACATCGGTGTGGCATGCTCGCGATGTAATGGGGATTTCGCCGCACGACAAGACAACTCTTGGACCCGACTCCCGTTTCACTTCCAAGAATGGGCTGTACTCCTTCATCGAGCGACGCAGCGATGCGTTCAAAACTTCGGCGACCGACAGATCGCGGGCGGCAAGTCGCTGTAGCAGAGCTGCAATTTCGCGCTCGCTGAACACCGGCGAGAACCGCCGCTGGAACATCAGCTCCAGTCCATCGTATCCTTGAATCAGCCAAGCACTCATGCGTCCTCCTAGATTGCCTGTTCGGCCTTTGCAGCTCTGCCGTTACATCGGTCACACCCGGCAGGTCCCACACCGATTCCCGCAGGATGAATCGCCAGGCCTTCACGCTGTCCACATAGGAGGCGAGAGGCTGGACGACCTCATATCGAATGACCGCGCCACGCATAACTCGAAAACGGTTGTCGATCAGAACGGCGGCGAGCCGGTCGAACGGCTTTTCTGGCAATCGGCGAATGAACCCGAGCTGCCGCGAAGCCTTCGGAGTTGCGAGGCGACGACACCTCCCGAAGCCCTCCCCAGCAGGCTTGGACGCTCAATGTGGGTTACATATCATAGTGATAAACTCAAGATGCCCAATCCGCTGACTCCCACATGGACATGCGCAAGTTGGTCGGGCGGAATGTATAGAGGATCAGACAAAGGATGGTCAGACGCAGGTTTGCCGAGTGCCTTGATCGCGTGGCGGAGCTCGTCGGATTTGTCCCTGCGGAACCGGTGTGGACGCGGCCCGCGGACGGCGTTGCCGATCACGGCGACGGGGCGCTTGTTAGCCGACGCTGAACGCGACCTTTGCGGCGATGGCCGAGCCTTACGACACCACCATCCTGCCGAACCCGCGGCCGCCAGCCATGTCCGCCGCTCGCAGCGCTCCGGCCAGACCGGCAAAGGCAAGTCATGGTTGGCCGCGCCTTCGGTCGTCAGACGGCAAGGCTCGATCATTCCGTTCTCTACGCGCGCGTGCCCCGTCTGTTCGAGGATCTGGCGCTCGCCCGCCTCGACGGCCGCTTTCCCCGCCTCATCGATAAGCTCACCCGCGTGCAGACAATAGAATCGCCACCGGTCGAATCAATAGGCCCTTACAGCCGTAAATTGTTCGCCGAACGGGGCCCCTCACGATCGCTACTCGTTCAGTCCAAAACGAGGGCAAATCGAGTTTCCGACTGGCTAGCCAAGTTTTCAAATAACTTTACAGAACCTTTACAACCGCAAGTCGCTGAGAATGGTAAGTTCACGACTGCCGCACGCCATGCAACGGAGGTCAACGCCAATGGCAAAAAGAGCGCTCATACTGGTTGAAGGCACAAGGGGTAATGGTCTGCCATACGTCCAAGCGGCCCAGCGTCTGGGTCTTCATCCAATTTTCTTGTCGGCAGATCCAGCCGGGTACGACTATCTTGCGGCGGAAAATATTGAGGCAATCCGCGTCGATACTGACAATCTCGATGCGCTGATCAGCGAATGTTCCCGGCTGCGCGCGACCTATAACATTGCTGGCATTACCAGCGCCCAGGAGACGGTCTATGCGACAGTTGGCAAGCTCTGCCGGTACTCGATCTACCGGGGCCGAATCCCGTATCCATCGAACGATGCTGCGATAAATTAGTTCAACGTCAGCTCCTCGCCGAGGCTGGCGTTCCAATACCTGCCTATCGCTTGGCAGCGAATGCGGCGGACGTAGAAAGCTCTGCCGCGGAGATCGGCCTGCCGGTGGTTCTGAAGCCAGTCGTGGGTAGCGGCAGCAGTGGTGTCCGATTGTGCCGCAATCTCGATGAGTTAGCCGAACATACGGCCTATCTATTAAGCGGGAAGCACATATGGCGGACTTCGCCAAGGATACTGGTCGAGGAATTCGCACAAGGCCCACAATATGGCGCCGAGATAATGGGAAATGAAGTCGTTGGGATTGCGCCCGCTGACTTCGGCCCCCCGCCGCATTTCGTCTTTCATGGGGTGAGCTTTCCGGCCCCGCTGGCTGATGAGGAGCATAAACGTATCGCCGATGTTTCGCTGAGCTGTTTGCGAGCTCTCGACCTTGGCTGGGGGCCAACGAATGTTGAATTCCGGTGGACGAAGCGCGGCCCAGTCGTCATTGAAGTCAATCCGCGTCTCCCTGGTGCGCCCACTCCTCAACTGGTTAAGTTGGCCTACGGTGTCGATCTCATTACCGAGCACATCAAGCTTGTCATCGGCGAGGAATGGGATTTGCGCAGAAGGCATTCGCACACTGCGGCCGCGCGGTTTCTAGTTCCTGATCGCGATGGCATCCTCGACTCGATCAATGGCGACAGGGCGGCTGCTGTATTAGGTGTCGCCGAGGTCAAATTGTATGTTGGACCGAAGACGCCGATCGTCAGGAAAGGCGATTACCGCGACATGATCGGACATGTCATCGCCGCTTCACCGAGCCTTGCCGAGACCGAGATTGCACTTCAGCGTGGCGTCGACTTAATCGATTGGTCGATCAAACCTTTTCCGACCCTTGGCGAATAGCCACAATCTGCAAGCCCTCCCCTCGCCGCAACAGCGCAGGCGTCGCCGGGTAAAAGCTGATTGTCGCCGAGGATTGGTACTCGATCGCTGCTTCGGCACGAGGCCCAGCCATGCCACAAACTGGCGGCCATTCTTGAAACCGATTCGGTCCGAACCGCCGCGATCAACGCTGTCGCCGTCATCGGCCAATACCCTCGATCCTGCTCAGGCTCTGTAAGTGCTCGCTGTTGCGGAAGACGTCCCGTATTCGCCGGCCAGAGACGGCGATGAGCGGATAGAGCTCGACCATTTTCCGCCTGCAATTCGATTATCAGCGACCGGACCAGATCGCTGGGCCCGTCATCGCTGCCCCCGACAATCTCAGCGAGGCGGCGGTGCAGCTGCGCGATGTCGTCGGCGATGACGATACCTGCTCGGAAAGGAGACCGCGGATCTGACTGACATGTCGGCCCACTCACGACGGCGCCGTGCTCGCCTGGGTTAAGGAGTAGCGCGGAATGCCACACCGGCTTCCTGGGCGCACCGCCTGGAAGTGTTGCGACCCTTTGCTGAACATGAGAATCGCCTCGATCTGGCGAACGAGTTTCCGGCAATTACCATACTCGGCAAGCGCACCGGCGGGATGGCGACAGTAGGGCGACGACTGCTGCTTTTCCCCGAACGTGTCCCGGTCATCAAGTCAGCCAAATCGACGCGAGTAGTAGTTCACGACAAACAAGGCTGTGGACTGGGGGCTGGCGATGGCCGGCCACGACTGATGGAACAAAATGGCGGGAGTCGCACGCGCATCAGCCAATCCTTCAAACGCACCGTCGTGTACAAGACAGGCTAAATAGTTGAAATGCAATCACATCTCACTTTCTCCAGCTCGATCAATCCGAATTGGCATGAGATTTGAATCATTCAGGACAGAGCTGCGAGAGCTGTCTACCGGCACTACTTCACAGCATCGCAACGGAAGGAGCGAAGGGCGGAATGCCAAGTGCCAATTTGCCTCCACGCTCCGGCATCGTCGCTGGCCCAATTCACTCGGGAGGTGAAGAACCGTCGGCCTGCAGCGGTGTAAAACGAACAAGACGGCGCGTAAGGCAGTAGTTCTACCGTTTCGCTATTTCAAAGTCCTAAAGTGAGGCAATCGAATCATGGATGTACCCGCAAAATCGTTTGGTGCGAACGTCATCGAAGAGCTTTCCTTCCCGAAATTCGTACAAGTCGCGCATAATCTCGTCGCCGCGAAATTCGACCTGATGAAATTTACACCCGCGAAGCACATTCTCGATACTGCACTGGCGAGCGGACAGTTGCGAGTGGGCGGCCATGTTATTGAAAGCAGTTCCGGCACGTTCGCCTTAGCTCTATCTATCCTGTGTTCTTTATATAACCTGCGCCTGACGCTTGTTACTGGGCCAACGTCGCAAATCGTTCGCTGGAGACTGGAGAATTTGGGCGCAGCCCTGCATACGGTTCACGCCAGCAATAATTGCGAAGGTGGGATTCAGCAAGCGCGTCTGGAGGTGTTGTCCGAGTTACGCTCATCAATGCCCGACAGTTTTTGGCCGCAACAGTACACGAACCCGTTGAATTCTCTCTCTTATAGACCGATTGCCGAGCGAGCCCTCCTGACACAGCCAAAAATTCATTCAGTGGTTGGTACGGTCGGTAGCGGGGGATCGCTCTTTGGAATTGCATCCATCTTGCAACGCGAGAACCCCGATTTAGAAGTAATTGCTGTCGACCACAACCGAAGCGTGATTTTTGGTGCCCAGGCCACGCGGATCAGCAAGATGTGCAGGGGAACGTTCGAACAAATTCTCGCGATGGGAGCAGGAATTCCCATGGGCAATGTGAATTTTGAACTCTGCGACGAAATTCATTGGGTACCTATTCCGAAAATGGTTCAAAAGGTCCACGATTTCCATCGACGAACTGGAATGCTTGTCGGGCCATCGAGCGGTGCCGCTCTTGCTGTCGCAGAGTGGCGTGCAGCTCAGGAGCCTTCGCAGCACGTTCTGACCATTTTCCCAGACCACGGCGTTCGTTATGTGGAGACGATGTTTGATCCCAGATGGTTGAACAACTGGAATGAGGACCTTGCTCGGGATTGGGGAGGGCCAAGGGATATTTCTTCGCCAGAAGAGGTATCGGAGGGATGGTGTCGATTCAAATGGGGTCGACGCAGATACCGAGATGTCGCCGGGAGTGATCCGATGCCCCGCCCGGCTGGGTATGATCCGTGAAATGTCGTTGGACGCGCACTTTTATTGCGGATTTCAGAAAGACGGGACATCGGTTTCGCTAATTCGCGGACATGTGTGCGTGCCTTCTTCGGGCCGCGCGGATTCCAGCCGGCGACGAAGCGGGTATAGGTCGTCTTGGCCTTTTCGACCCAGCGTCGCTCGTCTTGCCTAGCCGCCTAGCCGAAGCGCCGCCGCTCGTTGGCCAGGTCGCAGCCTGCTGCGCAGCTCCGTCGCTGGCGGCCGGCGGGACTGGTAGCGGATCATCTCGCGGTCGGCGCAAACGATGGAGCAGGCCAGATCGCACCTTAATTTCATGGCCCCGTGGTCCCGCGATTAGGGTCCACTTCAACAGTCTGGGACGAGACCGGTAAGCCTTATGTTCAATTCCTTGTGGGGCCCGGGGCGCACTCAACTACGGACACACAACCCGAATATTATTTCACCCGCAATTGGATATCTCGTTGGCGAGAACATTATAGAACATTCTTTTGGCGCTTGAATACAGCGGCAAGTGAATTCATTGATGTGTTTGTCGATGCGATCCTGAAACCCATGGACCTTTCTTAAACGCTACCGTTTCCTGGGCCGACCAGCACAAATGCGAACGAAGCATCGCAGGCGCTGGCGCGAAAACATTCCGGCCGCGCGGAGCGCCGTGGCCTTCACAAACGCGTTTCACGGCATGTCGCTCGGCTCCCTAGCAGTGTCGGGTTCGGCGTTGAGCGATGGGGTGAGAAGAGCCTCATCTGAAATTCCTATGGGCCACCGAAACGACCGCTTGGCCAAATGACGGTGACCGACACTACTGTTGTGCTTGTTAGGTCTGTGACAAGTGCTATTCGGACAGCCTTCCTCAGACTTTCTCATTAAGCCGTTGAACAGAAACAGAAAGCTATCTTCTCAGGGTTCCTTCTGTGTAGTTGGCACGATTTTTGAAACTTTTCGTCGTGAGGCGGTAGAAATCCAACCGATTTGATGTCGTGCAGCATTGATATCGACGGAACGAACAAGGAAAGAAAATGTCAGGTCCGCATCAGTTTGCATCGTATGGGGAGGAGCAACCGCAATTTGCACCCCAAGAAAAAGCCATGCCCTTGTCGCCCTCAAGCCCTGGAGTTGATCGCGGGCAGCAAACGTAAGTCTCACTCAGGTATTCAATTATATGGCGAGGTTTACCATGCGCGCAACAGAAGGGTGCGGTGAAGCTATCGGTCATCACGGCGAGCTCGTTCAAGGCATTTTTGAGGACCAAAATGCTCGTCTGCATCGCGGCCTGATATCGCTGCCTTGCCGCCACCTCAAGTCGAAGGCGAAATTCAGGACGAACGGCGAAGAGAGATTGTCCGTCACCCCACGGCATTGCGAAAAGGCAAAACGCGCCGTGGAGCTCGCGCTCAAGACATTCGCCCGGATCACAATCGGCGGACATCTGACTATAGAAAGCAACATCCCTATTGGGCGCGGCATGGGCTCATCCACCGCGGATGTGCTGGCCAGCATCTTGGCCGTTCTCAATTACCTGGACCTCCAATCAACACCTGATCGCGTAATGGAAATTGCAGTAAGCGCGGAGACAGCATGCGATTCGACGCTGTTTTCACAGCAAGCGGTGCTCTTCGCGCATCGCGAAGGATTTGTGATAGAGTCGTTCAGAAACCCGCTTCCGCCGATCGACGTCATCAGCGTAGACACAACTCCCAGCCAAACTGTTGACACTCTCTTATTCAAGCCGGCTCAATATAATCCGTTTGAGATCGGAGTCTTTCGGCCGCTCCGGAGTGTTATGCGTAGAGCGATCAACGACTCCGACGTTGGTCTGCTTGGGCGAGTTGCTACCGCAAGCGCTCTAATAAACGAGAGATTCCTCCCAAAACCCCGCCTGCACGATATCGAAGCGATTGGTACTCGCTACGGCGCTCTCGGCGTACAGGTTGCCCACAGCGGGACAGTTGTCGGCTTAATGTTCGACCCAGCTAACCAAAGGAGCACCGAAAACATGGATCTAGCGATGCGTGACCTGAGAAAGTTAGGTTTAGAGCCTTCGATCTTCCGACACTGAATTGGGACCTGGGAGCAACAAGTGGTTAGCCGAGCTCTAATGCGCAACCTTGAGGATTTCGAGAATCCCAGAATCATCGAGTTGAGAGATGGCCTGTATGGCGCCAGCTTTTTTCTCATGAAGCTTCTTCCTGCCCGGTTCATCCTAGAACGGGCCGTGGAGCAAGGGTTATTGAAAACAGGTGCCAGCATTTGCGAGGCGTCTTCGGGGAATTTTGGGCTCGCCTTGGCCATGCTTGCTGTACAGTATGGCTACCAACTTATACTGGTGAGCGACTCGGCGCTTGATCGGCACCTTCATACACGTCTCGTCCAGCTTAATGTGCACGTGGACGTTGTCGACAAGCCAGCGCGCGGTGGCGGATTTCAGCAGGCGCGCTTGGACAGGCTGACCAGGTATCTTAAAGAGATACCCGGCAGCTATTGGCCCTCGCATCGCTCAAATCCGGACAATCCGCTCGCCTATGCGAAATTAGCGGAGTTGCTCATCGAGAGAGTGGGAAAGATCGACTGCCTGGTTGGCCCCGTCGGGTCAGGCGGCTCCATGTGCGGCACGTCCAAGTACCTACGAGTGCCGTTCCCCGGATTGCATACCATTGGCGTTGATTCGCCAAAGTCAGGTCTGTTTGGGCAGCCTAGTGGCAAGCGACACCTTAGGGGGCTGGAAGGTAGCATCGTTCCCTCTAACGTCGATCACAGACACTTCGACGAAGTGCATTGGCTGACGCCAGCAGAAGCATTTCATGCGACTCACCAGTTACATCGGGATCACGGTCTATTTATGGGACCTACCGGTGGTGCTGCATACCGAGTTGCGAACTGGTGGTCACAGAGGAATCCTGGTAAGAAGGTCGTCGCCATCTTTCCTGATGAGGGACATCGTTATGTCGAGACCGTCTATAACGAGGACTGGCTCGCGTCCGTTTCGGGATGGCTTCAGTCGATGCGCGAAGAGCCAGTGGCTGTCGCAGCGCCCACGGAAGAACTGACGAGCTGGTCCTATTTCGCCTGGGGCAGGCGAACACTAGACGAAGTGCTTTCCAGCCCAATGGACCATGCGCCCGGACGTTCGTTCCTCCGGTCATCTTCCGGAACCCGTTTGCCTCCGCAGTCGATAAAGCAAAATCCCCTGGAACCCACTGGGGGGGTACACTGCAGGGCGAATACACCTACTTCCGAAGCGTGCGGTGCGACCTTGAGAGCTTTGTCTCGCTTTGATGACGCTGCAGTCGTCCATTTGAAGCTTAATCCCGAGCAGGAACAGTTCGTGGACTCGTTGGACGTGGTGTTCTCGGAGCTTCGAAATAGCTCTTGTCCCGAACTTGAGCATCCCTTCTCGATCGTCGTCCGCGATAAAGCTGTTGGATTTTTTGTCCTGCGTGAAAAAGCGGCAGTGCCGGAGTGGGCACCACCAGACGTGATCACTTTGCACAGCCTTCGCGTGGGTTCTGCATATCAATGCAGTGGATATGGTAGGGCAGCCATGAGACTTGCCGCCCAATGGATTTTAACCAACCGACCCGGGGTCGACTGCCTCATGCTTGCAGTAAACGTTCGCAATATGACAGCTAGAAAAGTTTATCTAAGGTCTGGCTTTTGGGACACAGGCGGTACCTACTGTGGCCCAGTCGGCACTCAGAACATACTTGCATGTACAGTCGGCTCGAAATAACGAGTTAAACTTGAATTTTTCTTTTTTGACTTCCGGACACAAAATCGGGATGGCTTTGACTGTTAAGCTCGCAGGCGGTCGAGCATGTTTCCGACGTCGAGACGGCAGAGAGCGCCATCCTGGATACGATCGCATCGCCAATTGGGGCATAACTGCCGAGAACGCGAGGCCGACGCTGTCGGCCGCAAAGTCTCCCATCGGGCATGGTGCCGCCTCTGTCTGGTTCACGGCAAAACCTCTATTCGTTCGGAGTTCTTCTTCTAATTGCCCTGCGGCACGCGCTCGATGTTGACGACGGCAGCTGTCGGCCGTTTTTGTCTCCGGCAAGATCAGATCAATCGGGCCGTAGCTCGACTTGGAACTCGCTTTAGTTTGCGATTACTATACCTATTAGGACATTGCTGAATGAATGGATCAATTACGGTTACGCTGCACGAAAAGGTCCGACAAGAGATCATGCGGCGAGTGACCGAAAACGAATACAAGGTAGGGGAACCTCTGCCATCCGTCGCTGCATTGGCCGAGGAGTTCGGTGTAAGCGCAATAACTATCAAGCGTGCGCTGCGAGACCTTCAACCCACAGGAATCCTGCGTTCCGTCCTTGGACTTGGAATCTTTGTACGAGAGAGGCGCAGGTTCATTCGTGACCTCAATTTTTGCGTCACATCAACTGGAGATTCTCTGCGATTTGGGCAGAGACCGTCGATTCAACTGACATCGGTGACAAGGGAGAGAATCCGCAATCCAGCCTTCAGTGAGTTTGATGCACCAACCGGAAAAATGCTTTGCATGCGGCGAATTATATCGGCCGAGGAAACGCCGATCATGTTCGATACTTCCTACTTGCCGCTTTCTTTGAACGACAAAGTCGTTGATGAGTTTGGAGAGAAGTTTGTAAGCGATGCACTGCGCGATCAAGGGAGGCGCTTTCGGAAGACAAAACTGCTTGTTGATGCCGCACCAGCCTCAGAGGAGGCACAGCAGGCATTCGGGATTCCTAATGGATATCCAACACTCCGACGCCTCTACCATTTAACCACCGCAGACCCTTCCTTCTCGGTCTTTGGAATTGCAGAATCGCCATTTGACCGGCTGGCATGCTCGGTAGAGTTAGAGCATGTTGAATGACGAAACGCCGCACGTCAAGAAAGCGGTCGTGATGCCCAAGTCTTACGGCTGATCTTCTGCCATCTGAAGGGGGATCCTGACCCGCGCCGGATTTGCCGGAGGCTTCAACCTTGAGAAGGTGGAGCCATCATGAGCAAGACGACGAACAGGTTTTCTCCCGAGGTGCGCGCCCGCGCGGTGCGACTGGTTCTCGATCACGAGAAGGATCATCCATCGCGCTGGGCGGTGGTGTCTTCGATCGCGGCCAAATCGGCTGCACGGCGCAGACGCTCAATGAGTGGGTGAAGAAGGCGGAGGTGGATAGCGGCGTCCGCGCCGGCCTTCCCACCGAGGTCGCCGAGAAGCTGAAAGCCCTGGAGCGAGAGAACCGGGAGCTGAGGCAGGCCAACGCGGCCAATGAGATCCTGCGCAAGGCCTCCGCGTATTTTGCCCAGGCGGAGCTCGACCGCCGGTTCAAGCCCATGATCGCGTTCATCGACGATCACCGCGAGGCGCATGGGGTCGAGCCGATCTGCAAGGTGCTGCCGATCGCCCCGTCCACCTACCACGGCCATGTTGCCAAGCGGCGCGATCCCTTCCGGCGGTCTGCCCGGGCGAAGCGGGATGAAGTCCTGAAGATCGAAGTGCGGCGCGTGTTCGAGGAGAACTTCCGCGTCTACGGCGTGCGCAAGGTCTGGCGGCAGTTGCGGCGGGAAGGCTTCGACATCGCTTGCTGCACCATCTCCCGGCTGATGCGGGAGATGGGCCTTGAAGGGCCGATCCGCGGCAAGCCGATCCGCACCACAGTGAGCGACAAGGCGGCGCCTTGCCGCTCGATCAGGTCAATCGCCAGTTCCATGCCCCGGCACCGAACAGGCTCTGGGTCTCGGATTTTACCCATGTCGCGACCTGGATCGGCTTCGTTTACGTGGCCTTCGTTATCGACGCCTATGCCCGCCGGATCGTCGGCTGGCGGGCAAACAGGACCGCGCTGCTGGCTTCGTTCTCGATGCCCTGTAACAGGCTCTCCATGATCGGCGTCCCGACCACGGCGGCGGCCTTATCCATCACAGCGATCGCGGCAGCCAAGACGGATTCAAGCGGTCGTCGCAACACCGACTTTGTTCACTCATGGCAGCAACTCGTCAAGTGCCTCTGCCGGAGTTTTCCATTCGCCGGCATTGTGGCTGCCCCTCGCGCGCTCGGTTCGCAACGCATCGCGCACGATTTCCATTGACCGCGGTGGTGCCCATGGCCATGCGAATCGCGCGCATTGATTTCCGCGTCCAGGTGACAATGGGCGGCGACCTGGCTGGCTTGAGGCAACGCCTTCGTCACCACCCCGTAACCGCCGCCGCGGTCCGCGGTCGCTCAAGACAATTTTGATCTCGGGATGATCGGCGATCCACGCCTCCACGGTCGCAATCTCGCAGTCGGGCAAGAGCGTCAGGGCTCGCCGCCGCTCAAGATTATAAACGATCGTTCCGTAGCGATGATTTCTACGCCACGCCCAATGGTCGACGCCGGTCACATTCAGCTGGTTATTAGGCAGATTCGCTCGCAGCCGCACGACCCACACAACAGCGTGTCGTTGCTGACCGGCACCATCGGCCGGTCGAGGAGCCCAGGCAATGGACGATTTGGCTTACGAGAGATTAGATGTTGCGCGCCCAGCCATCATCACTTCAAATTAGCAAATCGTGTACGGCAATTCACTGCGTCGGTTGTGATCAACTGTAATCGTGCTCTTAAGCGGCGGCACGGCTCGTTGAATGCAATCCATCCGCTCACAAATGCGGCATGAAACACCGATGGGTTCGAAAGCTGAACTGTTGGCAAAGTCCAGCCGGTCAGCATAGACGAAATCCGCGGCATCGGAGATCTCGCATCCGAGCGCGATCGCATAGCGTCGATGAGGAGAGCCAAATCCACCGTCCGCTTTGGTGATTTCCGTGGCGATACTGAGATAACGGACGCCGTCCGGCGTCTCGGCCAGCTGGCAAATTATGCGGCCTGGGGTTTCGAACGCCTGATGGGCGTTCCACAACGGGCAAGCTGCACCGTAGCGGGCGAACTGCAACTTTGCGGCGCTGTGGCGCTTGGTGATGTTGCCAGCTCGGTCGATACGCGCGAAAAAAACCGGGACGCCCTTCATTCGCGGCCTTTGCAACGTCGAAAGGCGATGCGCCACCTGCTCGAGGCTGGCACCGAAGCGCACTGCGAGCAGGTGCAGGTCGTGCCGAAGTTCTTTTGCCGTGGCCAGGAAGGGACCGTACGGCAACGTAAGCGAGCCGGCAAAATAGTTCTGCAGACCGATCCTGCATATCTCCGCCGCTTCGGAGGTCCGGAATCGCGCTCGCTCTATGATGGCGTCAATCTCCGCCCGGTGCTCCAGGGCGCCGATCTGAAATGCCATCTGGAACCTGCGCGTCGATGCAGGCGAGTAAGAGTTCAAGTAGAGCACGCGCGCTGAAGCGTCGAAGCACCTGATCACCCGTTCGCCATTGCCGGCGCGCGCAATGCGAACGTGATGATGCTGTTCCAGGTGATCCGCCAACGATGTACCGACATCTCGATCCGGCACGCCCAAGGCCTTCGCCAGATGCTCGGCCGCCCGGTCGAGTTCATCGATGTAGTTGTCGACAAAGTGAAAGAAGTCCCGCACTTCTTCGTAGGGTGTCGGCTCGGCAAAAGCATTGGTTCGGATCAGCTGGTCGTCGAAGCTGGCAAGCTGCTCGCTATTTCTGCGATATGCCTGATGACAGGTGATCAGCGCATGAGCGATCAACGGTGCGTTTTGGGCAACGAGCTTGAGTTCCTGAAATCCGGCTGAAACTCCGCTGAATACGGGGTCGGCAAGTGCCTCGCTCAATGCCGAGAGCAGCCGGTCTGCGTCACTGCCGCCGATCGAAGCGATATCGACTTGGAATTTCTCGGCCAGCGCAAGAAGCACTGCGGCTGAGACCGGTCGTTGGTTGTTTTCGATCTGGTTCAGATAGCTCGTCGAAATCCCCAGCCGCTCGGCAAAGGCCGCCTGGGTGGCTTTGCTGGCGTCCCGTAACTCGCGGACGCGGCGCCCGATGAAAAGCTTACCGTTAGCCATTTGCAAATTCGCATGGTGCTGTTTGCAAATTCATACATTTTGCAATCGCACTCGGTCAATCCTTTTCCCTTCCTTGCCGACGAACTAATGCGGAGCGCAATTCCGTTGGAGACGTTCATGCGACCGTGCAGCGAAGCAGACCCGAGTTCGAGGCAAAGCCGGCTCACCGCACGGCGGCTGCAGACGGGTTTGAAGATGCTCGAAGCAAGGGCTGCGCGCTGATGCGGGCCGTTCTTGAACAACTCGAGGTCCGTCGTGCGCAGGCCCGCCTGGGCGGCGGGCAAAAGCGTGTCGATGCCCAGCACGCCAAAGGCAAGCTTACCGCCAGGGAGCGCCTGCTGGTGCTTCTTGATGAAGGCTCCTTCGAAGAATACGACATGTATGTCACGCATCGCGCCACGGACTTCGGCATGGCTGAACAGAAGGTCGCCGGCGATGGCGTGGTCACAGGCTGGGGTACGATCAACGGCCGGCTTGTTTACGTCTTCTCTCAGGACTTCACGGTGCTTGGCGGATCGCTGTCCGAGACGCACGCTCAGAAGATTTGCAAGATCATGGACATGGCGGTGCGCAACGGGGCGCCGGTGATCGGCCTCAACGATTCCGGCGGCGCCCGCATCCAGGAAGGTGTCGCTTCACTTGCCGGCTACGCCGATGTCTTCAAGCGCAATGTCGATGCTTCTGGCGTCATTCCGCAGATTTCGGTGATCATGGGTCCTTGCGCCGGCGGCGCGGTCTATTCCCCGGCCATGACCGACTTCATCTTCATGGTTCGCGATTCCTCCTACATGTTCGTGACCGGCCCCGATGTGGTCAAGACGGTCACAAACGAGATCGTGAGCGCGGAGGAACTCGGCGGAGCGGCAACTCATACGCAAAAGTCCTCTGTTGCGGACGGGGCCTTCGAAAACGATATCGAGGCTCTGGAAGAGGTTCGCCGCCTCTTTGATTTCCTGCCCCTGAACAACCTGGAAAAACCGCCCGTGCGGCCGTTCTATGACGATCCCGAGCGGATCGAGTTGCGCCTCGACACGCTGGCGCCGGAGAGCGCCAACAAGCCCTACGACATGAAAGAACTAATCCTCGCCATCGCCGACGAAGGCGACTTCTTCGAGCTTCAGGCCGCCTTCGCCCGCAACATCATCACCGGATTTGTTCGGATCGAGGGCAGGACGGTAGGGGTGGTGGCCAACCAGCCGATGGTGCTGGCCGGATGCCTCGACATCGATTCCTCCCGCAAGGCGGCGCGTTTCGTTCGCTTCTGCAACGCCTTCGACATCCCGATCCTGACGCTCGTCGACGTGCCAGGTTTCCTGCCGGGCACCGCCCAGGAATATGGCGGCGTCATCAAGCACGGCGCTAAGCTCCTGTTTGCGTATTCCCAGGCGACCGTGCCGATGGTCACATTGATCACACGCAAGGCTTATGGCGGCGCCTACGACGTGATGGCTTCCAAACATATTGGCGCGGACATCAACTACGCCTGGCCGACCGCCGAAATCGCGGTCATGGGCGCAAAGGGCGCTGCCGAGATCCTCTATCGGTCCGAACTCGGCGATCCCGAGAGGCTGGCGGCTCGTACCAAGGAATACGAGCAGCGCTTCGCCAACCCCTTCATTGCCGCCGAGCGCGGCTTCATCGACGAGGTGATCATGCCACATTCTTCACGCAAGCGGATCGCGCGTGCCTTTGCCGCTCTGCGGGGAAAAAGCGTCCAAACCCGCTGGAAGAAGCACGACACGATCCCGCTTTGAGTGCGCAAAAATGTTCAAGAAGATCCTGATTGCCAATCGTGGCGAGATCGCGTGCCGGGTGATCAAAACGGCGCAGAGGCTTGGCATAGCCACGGTTGGCGTCTATTCTGACGCTGACCGAGACGCCTTGCACGTCCGGCAAGCCGATGAGGCGGTCCATATCGGTCCCGCCGCCTCAGCTCGGTCGTATCTTCGCATTGCGAACCTCCTCGATGCCGTCATCGCCACGGGCGCTGATGCGGTTCATCCAGGCTACGGTTTCCTGTCTGAGAATTCGAATTTCGCCGATGCGCTCAAAGCCAAGGGCATCGCCTTCATCGGGCCCTCGCCCGTCGCCATCGAGGCGATGGGCGACAAGATCACCTCGAAAAAGATCGCGGCATCCGCCGGTGTCTCCACCGTGCCCGGCCACATGGGACTGATCGAGGATGCTGAGGAAGCGGTGCACATCGCCGGAGACATCGGCTTCCCTGTCATGATCAAGGCATCCGCCGGTGGTGGCGGCAAGGGCATGCGCATTGCCTGGAACGAGATCGAGGCGCGCGAAGGATTTCAGTCCTCGCGAAACGAGGCGAAGAACGCCTTTGGCGACGACCGTATCTTCATCGAGAAATTCGTGACCGAGCCGCGTCACATCGAAATCCAGGTGCTCGGCGATCAGTACGGCAATATCGTCTATCTCGGCGAGCGGGAATGCTCGATCCAGCGCCGCAACCAGAAGATCATCGAGGAAGCCCCATCACCATTCATCGACGAAGCAACTCGACATGCGATGGGAAAGCAGGCCATTGCTCTTGCTAAGGCGGTTGGCTATCACTCGGCAGGTACGGTTGAATTCATCGTCGATGGCGACCGCAACTTCTACTTCCTCGAGATGAACACCCGGCTTCAGGTCGAGCATCCGGTCACGGAACTTGTAACCGGCGTCGATCTGGTCGAGGAAATGATCCGCATCGCCGCCGGCCAAAAGCTGCGCTTTGGCCAAGAGGATGTGAAGCTGAACGGCTGGGCGATCGAAAGCCGGCTTTACGCCGAAGACCCGTATCGCAATTTCCTGCCCTCGATCGGTCGTCTGACACGCTACCGGCCGCCCGCCGAAGGTGCGCGGGCGGACGGCTCACTCATCCGCAACGATACCGGTGTGGTCGAGGGCTCGGAAATCTCGATGCACTATGATCCCATGATCGCCAAGCTCTGCACGTGGGCGCCCGATCGTTTGGGCGCAATCAACGCCATAGGCGCGGCGTTGGATGATTTCGAAGTGGAAGGCATCGGCAACAACCTGCCGTTTCTCTCCGCTGTCATGAACCATCCCCGGTTTCGCGAGGGGCGGCTAAGCACAGCCTTTATCGCTGAGGAGTTTCCCGACGGCTTCGCTGGTGTGTCCCCAACTGATGCGGATGAGCGCAAGCTCGCGGCGGTTGCGGCACATATCAACTGGAAACTCCAGCACCGCAATGTCCTGATCTCCGGGGCGATGGACAATCATCGTCGCAAAGTCCCTAGCGATTGGATGGTCGCGCTTGACAACCATGCCTATGCGGTCGCCGTGTGCGATCAGGAAGACGGAACCGCGGTGTCATTCGATGACGGCTCGGTTCTGAGCGTTGCAAGTGACTGGCTGCCGGGACGGCATATCGCGCACTTTCAAATCGGCGCCGAAACCACGTCGATCAAAACGTCGCGATCAGGAACCGGCTACCGACTGCGCTGGAGCGGCATGGATGTTGTCGCCCATGTACGCAGCCCACCTATCGCCGAACTGGCGCGATTGATGCCGAAGAAGCAGCCGCCGGACACCTCCAAGCTGCTGCTTTGCCCGATGCCCGGTGTGGTCACCGCGATTGCCGTGTCCGAAGGAGAGTCGGTCGAGGCTGGACAGGTGCTCGCCACCGTCGAGGCCATGAAGATGGAGAACGTCCTGCGCGCCGAACGGCGGGCCGTCGTCAAACGGATCGCCGCCAAGGCGGGAGCAAGCCTTGCCGTTGACGAACCCATTCTGGAGTTCGAATGATGGCCGACGCCAAACTGGCCGACTGGCGCACTCTTGCCGAGCGGGAACTAAAGGCCTCCCCCGATGCCCTGGTCTGGCGCACGGCCGAAGGCATCGACGTCAAGCCGCTTTACACGGGAGACGACCTGGATGGGATCAACCACCTCGCCACGCTGCCCGGGCTGAAACCCTTCGTCCGCGGACCGCGTGCCACGATGTATGCCGGCAGGCCGTGGACGATCCGGCAATATGCCGGCTTCTCGACCGCGGAGGAGTCGAACGCCTTCTACCGCAAGGCGCTTGCGGCGGGCCAGCAGGGCGTGTCAGTTGCGTTCGATCTCGCCACGCATCGCGGCTATGACAGTGACCACCCGCGTGTCGTCGGCGATGTCGGCAAGGCGGGTGTAGCAATCGATTCCGTCGAGGACATGAAGGTCCTGTTCGAGAGCATACCGCTCAAGGACATTTCCGTCTCCATGACCATGAACGGTGCGGTCATCCCGATCCTTGCTTGCTTCATCGTCGCCGGCGAGGAGCAGGGTTGCTCGCCGGCCCAGCTTTCCGGGACCATCCAAAACGACATCCTGAAGGAGTTCATGGTCCGCAACACCTACATCTACCCGCCCGAGCCCTCGATGCGCATCGTCGCCGACATCATCGAGTACACCGCAAAGGAGATGCCGAAGTTCAACTCGATCTCCATCTCCGGCTATCACATGCAGGAGGCGGGGGCGACGCTGGTGCAGGAACTCGCCTTCACCCTGGCCGATGGACGCGAATATGTCCGCGCGGCGTTGAGGAAGGGCCTCGACGTCGACGATTTTGCCGGACGGCTCTCATTCTTCTTCGCCACCGGAATGAATTTCTTCATGGAAGCCGCCAAACTGCGGGCGGCGCGACTTCTGTGGTCGCGTATCATGGAAGAGTTCCATCCGAAGAACCCTTCATCACTGATGCTGCGTACGCACTGCCAGACCTCCGGCGTATCGCTGCAGGAGCAGGACCCCTACAACAACATCGTGCGCACCGCCTATGAGGCGCTGGCTGCCGTGCTCGGTGGCACGCAATCGCTCCACACCAATTCCTTCGATGAGGCGGTTGCGCTGCCGACTGAGTTTTCGGCGCGCATTGCGCGCAACACTCAATTGATCCTCCAGCACGAGACCGGCGTGACCAAAGTCATCGATCCGCTCGCAGGCTCCTATTACGTCGAGAGCCTGACGAATGAGCTAGCGCAGAAGACGTGGGCGCTCATCGAGGAAATCGAGGCCATCGGCAGCATGGCCAAAGCCGTCATCGAAGGTTTACCAAAACGCCTTATCGAGACGGCGGCGACCCGCCGCCAGGCGGCGATCGATCGCGGCGACGAGGTGATCGTCGGCCTCAACAAGTACCGGCTGGAGAACGAAGCCCCGATCGAGGTTCTTGAGATAGACAATGCGGCGGTGCGCGAGGCGCAGATTCGCCGTATCGAACGAACAAAGCGTCAGCGCGATCCCAAGCGCGTCGACGCAGCCCTTGCCGTGCTTGGTGAGACCGCGGCCAGCGGCAAGGGCAACCTTCTTACGGCGGCCGTAGAAGCAGCACGCGCTCGCGCGACGGTGGGCGAGATTTCCGACGTCTTGCGCCAGGCTTTCGGCGATCATGTGGCCGTTCCCGAGGTGATCACGGAAGTCTACGGGTCTGCGTTTCGGGACGAGCCGGAATATAGGACGCTGGTTTCCCGAATCGGGGATGTGGCCGTGTCGCTCGGCAGGAGGCCGAGGCTGATGGTGGCCAAGCTCGGTCAGGATGGCCACGACCGCGGGGCCAAAGTGATCGCATCGGCCTTCGGCGATCTCGGTTTCGATGTGGTCGCGGGGCCGCTTTTCCAGATGCCGGAAGAAGCCGCTGCCATGGCAGTGGCCTCTGAGGTTCATGTCGTCGGCGTATCCTCCCTTGCCGCCGGACACAAGACTCTGCTGCCGCAGCTCGTCGCGGCACTGAAGGCGAGAGGCGCCGAAAACATCATCGTTGTGTGCGGTGGTGTGGTGCCGCGCCAGGATTATCAGTTCCTGATGGACCATGGGGTCGCCGCCGTGTTCGGCCCTGGAACGCACGTCTTGGATTCCGTGCGTGCGGTCGTCGATCTCCTCGAGGGAAAAAGACGAAACCAATGAACGGCCATATTCCGCCGGCTCTCAGTCAGCTCGATGAAGCGCCCCATCTCGTCAAGATCGAAGTCGATACGCTGGCCCAACTGGAGAAAGCCTTGGCCCTGACCCCTCACGCTGTCCTGCTTGACGAATTCGCCGGGCAATTGTGATAGTGGCCGGCCGGGGAATCACCGAAGCGTCAGGCAGGATCACCGCCGCGACGGCGCCAGCCATCGCCGCGACCGGCGTCGATCTGATTTCCATCGGCTGGCTGACCCCACAGCGCGCCTATCCTGGATATCGGCCTCGATTATCGGGGCTCATGATCGACTGACGAACGGGATGCAGCGGGTCGGTGCCTCCGGCGCACTGGTCACCGGACCGCGAACGCCTGTGCGACTATCTCGTCAACCGGTGCCGACCATTCATCTACGCCACCGCGCCATCGCCGCTGATGGCGGTGGCGGCACGAGAAGCGCTCGCCATGCTGTCAGATGAGTCCATGCGACGTGTTCGGCTGCATGAGCGTGTTGCTTTCGCGGGCCGCCAATTGGCCGAGCGCTGCGGCGTGAAGCCGAGCGGCTCGCAGATCCAGCCAGTTGTCATCGGCGACGTCAGCCGCACCATGGCGGCGGCACTGCAGGCCCGCGGCTTAGATATTCGCGGCATTCGTCCGCCGACCGTGCCCGAGGGCACATCGCGCCTGCGCATTTCGCTGACGCTCACGTCGATGACGCCAACACCTCGGCGATGGTCGAGGCGCTCGCCGAGGTGTTGGCCTCGGCATGACCAAACGCATCGTCATCACCGGGACAGACACCGGAATTGGCAAGACCGTGTTTTCGGCCGGCCTAGCCGGCCTGCTCGACAGCTTCTATTGGAAGCCGGTGCAATCAGGTCTCGACGACGAGACCGACAGCGAGGTGGTTGCGCGGTAGACCTCCGGCCTGCCGCCAGGGCGCGTGCTGCCGGAGGTCTACCGCTTGAGCAAGCCTCTGTCGCCGCATCGTTCAGCCGAAATCGACGGCATCGCGATCGAGGCGGCAAAGCTCTCGCTTCCAGCCTTGCCGGGTCCGCTTGTCATCGAAGGCGCTGGCGGGCTGATGGTGCCGCTCAACCGACAGACAAGGTTCATTGACATATTCGCACAATGGCGGCTGCCGGTCATACTGTGCGCCCGCACCGCGCTCGGCACCATCAACCACACGCTCCTCTCAATCGAAGCTCTGCGTGCCCGCTCTATTCCAATCATCGGCGTCGCCTTCATCGGCGACGAGGTAGCAGACACGCAAAGGACAATTGTGGAATTCAGCGGCGTGCCACAGCTCGGCAGGCTGCCGCACCTTGATCCGCTGACGGACGAAACGCTGGCAGGCGATGGTCGCCGGCTTCGACCTCGACCAGATCGCCGGAGCTGAATGATGCCGCAATCTCAAGTCTGGCATCCCTTCACTCAGCACGCGCTTGAGCCGGCGATCCCTGAAATCGTTCTGACTGAAGGCGCCTATCTCCAAAAGGCCGACGGCACGCGCATCCTGGACGCCAATCCCGACATCCTGTGCACCTCGAAAGGCCTGACCGGCGGCGCGATCCCGCTGGCGGCCACGCTCGCCACCGATGCCATCTTCCAGGCCCATTATTCCGTGGACCGGCAGAAGACCTTTTTCCACTCGAGTGCCTACACCGCTAATCCGATTGCCTGCGCGGCAGCACTCGCCAATGTCGAGATCTGGCGTGACGAACCGGTGGCCGAACGGATAGCAGGTTTGAGCGCGAGGCAGGCCGCGGGGCTTCGGCGCTTTCGCGACAATGCCAACTTCACCGGTAGCCGGGCGACCGGCACGATCGCGGCCCTCGATCTGCGCGCCGGCTCAGCCGGCTATCTCGCCGAGATCGGTCCGAAGCTGCGCACATTTTTCCTCGAGCGCGGCCTGCTTGTGCGCCCGCTCGGCAATGTCCTCTACCTTCTCCCGCCCTACTGCATAACCGACGACGAACTCGATCGACTCTATGACGCGATCGAGGAGGCCGGCGAACGCTTCGGTTCGTGGCCATGATCAGATCGTCGCGCATTGTCGGGTTCGGTCATCATGCGCCCGCGCGCAAGGTGGAGACCCCGGAAATCGAAATCGTCTCGGGCTCGAACCCGGCTGGATCGAGCGGCGGACTGGGATTCGGTCGCGCTTCTGGGCAACGGACGAAGACACGCTGTCTGGCCTTGCCGCGCATGCGGGCGTCATGGCGCTGGCGAGCGCCGGCATCGACCTAAGCGACATCGGCCTGCTGTTGCTTGCCACGTCGACGCCCGACCACCTGTTGCCACCCAGCGCGCCGCTGGTCGCACACCGGCTGGGACTGAGCCGGGCCGGCGCTGTCGATCTGACCGGCGCCTGCGCCGGCTTCATCTATGCGTTGATATTCGCGGACGGCTTCACCCGCGTGCACGGCAAATCAGCGCTGGTGATCGCCGCCAACATTCTCAGCCGCCGCATCAATCCGGCCGAGCGGGCCAGCGCGGTCCTTTTCGCCGATGCCGCCGGCGCGCTGGTGATTGGCCCCTGCGAGGACCCGGATCGAGGCATTCTCGGCGCTTCGGTGGATTCGGACGGCTCGCGATACGGGCTGATCCAGATCCCGGCAGGCGGCAGCAACAAGCCGTTCCATGGCGACCTCGACATCGAGCAAACCCGAATGACAATCACAGATGGCCGCGACGTGTTCAGCAAGGCCGTGGACATGATGACCGCCTGCTCGAAAAATGTGCTTGCCGCTGCCCGAATGCGGCCACAAGACATCGATCGGTTCGTGCCGCATCAGGCAAATGCCCGTATTTTCGATGCTGTGGGGCGAAACCTCGGCATAGCCGATCAAGCGATCATCAAGACAATCGCGGACTACGGCAATTCTTCCGCCGCGACGATCCCGCTTTCCCTGTCTCTGGCTCATCAGACGGAGCCGTTTCGGCGGGGCGAAAAGATTCTTTTGGCGGCAGCGGGCGCCGGTCTCAGCGGAGGCGCGCCCGTCGTCGCAATTTAGTCGGCTGCAAACGCCCACGGGACATCAACATTGCTGTTTGAAATGGATGGAATCAATGCGAAAAATAGTCGCCGGCAAGCTGCACGGCATCCACGTCACCGAAGCAAACCTCGACTACCATGGCTCGATAACGCTGGACCCCGACCACTGCGAAGCAGCCGGGATCCTGCCGATGGAGTTCGTGGAAATATGGAACAAGAATTCCGGTGCGCGGATTTCGACCTATGTCATTTTCGGCGAGCGAGGCTCACGATGCTGCATCCTCAATGGTGCTGCGGCCCGCACCTGCCAGCCCGACGACCAGATCATTGCCTGCAACTCCATCTACCTGGACGAAGCGCATATCACCTCGCTGAAGCCGCGGATCGTCACCTTGGACCAGGACAACCACATACTCGATCGCCTGAGCTACTCGGTCGATCTCGATGCACAGGGCCGATACAGTTTCTCCATTCTTGATGAGTCGAATGCAGCTTTGGCCATCCCTGCGCTGGTCTCCGGGGCGTGACCCGGTTATCTACACTCACGTGAGTTTCCCCGCCCGGTCCTTTTCTGAAGGTGGCTCCGGAAGGCGGCTACTCGCACATGCCGACAAGGCGTCGATGTTCGTAAGCTTGCTGCGTCACGCTCCCAGTCACCAACAACTCATTCGCCGCCCGAAACATGACTTAAGATCTATCCGTGCAACGAGGTCCTCTCATTCACTCGCCATCGCCCGGCGCCACGAATCAGGAGCGGTCGAAATGTCAATAACCGCGATTGTGCCATCTTACTCTTGGATGCGAACAAGTTGGCCGCGTCCGAGAACAATTGTGATCACAAACCATCGAATTTGACATGGTGTTCATTCTCGAGTCAGGCTCTCTATACTAAATCAGTTGCGTCTCGAAGCGGAAGGCGAGAATGAGCTTGAAAATGCCCGCACTGCCTGCTTTTCCCCGGTCGGAAGGCATGACAACGCATGACTATGCCTTTGAGCGGCTTAGACAGGCCATTATGGTAGGCGCATTTCCGCCGGGAACTTCGTTCACTATCCGCGGGCTCGCCGAGGCGTTGGAGAGCAGTTCGACGCCGGTGCGCGAGGCGCTACGGCGACTTACCTCGATCGGCGCACTACAGTTATTGGAAAATCGCCGCATTGTTGTGCCGAAAATGACGCCAACCCGCTTCGAAGAGTTGATCTCGCTCCGACTCGTACTTGAATCCCATGCTGCGCGCCGCGCGGTAGCCTATCTTTCCGATCGCCAGATCGATGTGATAGTCGCGATTGATGACGCGATCGAAGTGGCGATTCTAGCCGGCGAAAAGGCTGAGGCGTTGATCGCCAACCAGGAATTCCATCGAAAAATCTACATGGCAAATCCCGACCAGGTGGCTATGCCGCTGATTGAAAGCGTTTGGCTGCAACTCGGTCCGATCCTTGGTATCGCAATGGATCACGTCACACAACTCTATGTCATTGATCGCCATCGCGAAGCCATCGAGGCTCTGCGACAGCGTGACGAGGATGCCGTTGCCGAGGCGATCGGAGCCGACATTTGCGAGGGCATCGGCGGCTTCGATAAACAGGCAATCGGCAAGCTCCTAGCGCTTGCGGGCTAGTAGTCTTCTGTAATGGGCCCTTACTCGTCAAGTCCCTTCGAGTAATCATCACGCCGCTGGGATGATGCTTCTGTCCGTGGTCAGCACCAAGACTGCCACATCATCCCATCAGATCCTTGAGCCGGCAGGTCATCTAGGACGCGTGATTTGCCGAAGCTTTCACAGCAGTACTCCCGACTTTGCGAAGCCCTCGTCCCAGCGACGGGATCTCGAACAAGCAGCGCCTATGGCGGCCTACCTCGCTGCCTTGTTCCTCCTTTACGCGGTGATGGTGTCCGGCACCTCTATGTCCGGCGTCACCTCGTCGAATGGTGCTTATCCAAAGCTCAAGCAGTTCTGCCGGGTCGCAACCCGCTTCGAGAAACCGCCCGTAAATTACCGCCCCGTCGCCACTGTTGCGGCAATCGTCCTATGGCTGCGCTAAGCGTTCACACACAGCTTAGCGGACACGTCTCAAGCTTTACCATAAGTCAGTCGCCCCCATTCCGGCTACGCCCCGAACGCGGGACTCAATGAGCGGTCGCGACGATATAATTTCCGATAGGCCTAATGCGGCTCTCCACCTGTGGCTCAATGGCATCGACGGGCGTTTCGGTCGCCGGATTGACCATAAAAAATCGTTCTGCGTGGCTAGTACTACCCATTCCCCGTTATGGAGAATTTTCTCTTGTCGAGCAATTTGCTCTCTTCCGTTGGCTTGTCACCTGCAAAGAGGTGCCGCTACCATCCGACCGCATCTCTCAACATGTACCACCACGAGCCCAGCGTCGAATATTGCGCCCGGAACATGCGCCCGCCGGGGAACGGATACCAGAGCAGCTTCTCGAAGGCATCGTAGCACGTCGTATCGCCGTCAATCGCCTCGGCGAGAGTGCGCCCGAAGAGATGCGAGCCGGTCACGCCGTGACCGCTATAGCCGTGGGCGAAATAGGTATGGTGCCGATCCGGCCCATCTGCGGCACACGGGTGAAGGAAAGCGCGAAGTTTCCGCTCCAGGCATAATCGATCTTCACGCCCTTGAGACGTGGGAACACCTTCGCGAGATTGGGCTTGAGTTTCGCGACGACGTCGGCCGGGTCGGTACCTCCATAGACGGTGCCGCCGCCGAAGATTACCCGCTTGTCGGCAGACAGGCGAAAATAATCGAGGATACAGCGAACGTCTTCGACGCACATGTCGCTCGGGATCAACGAATGTGCGAGCTCTTCGCCGAGCGGCGCCGTCGTGATCATCTGCGTCGAGACCGGCATGACGCGTGAGATGAGCTTCGGCACTGCGTCACCGAGATATGCATTGCCGCAGAGCACGACGATGCGCGCCGAACCTCGCCGCCCTCCGCATAGACAACAGGCCGCGCCGCCTCGTGGTCGACCCGCGTGACCGGAGACTGCTCGTAGATCGTGCCGCCGATGCCTTCGAACGCACGCGCCTCGCCGAGCACGAGATTGAGCGGATGCATGTGTCCGCCGGTCGTATCGAGCATGCCGCCGCAATAGGCGTCCGAGTTAACCAGCTTGCGTAGCCCCTCTCGGTCGAGAAGCTGATGATCGTCCATGCCGTATTTGCGCCAGAGCGCCTGCTTGGCTTCGAGTTCCTTCATATGCGCCGGGGTATAGGCGGCATAGATGTTCCCCGGCTTCAGGTCGCAGTCGATCTGATACTGGCTGACGAGGCGACGGATGATCTTGCCGCCCTCCTGCACCAGCCCGCCGATGAAGCGCGCGGCATCCTCGCCATAGCGGCGTAGGATCGTTGAGAGGCTGGCATTGAGGCCGTTGACGATCTGGCCACCATTGCGACCCGAAGCGCCCCAGCCCACATGCCCTCCCTCGATGACGACGACCTTGTAGCCTTTTTCGGCAAGATGGATCGCCGTCGAGAGCCCGGAATAGCCGGCGCCGACGACGGAGATATCGGCTTCGATCCGGCCTTGAAGCCGAACCGGCGTTCGGATGATGTTTCGCGAGGCGGCATAGTAGCTAGAGCATCTTTGATGAACACAGAGTCGGTTTGAGGACCTTCACGCGATAGATCCTGTCTGATTCACTGTCCCGGTGATTTGCGAGGAGGTGATGATGACGAGGAGCCTGAGCGCGGACCTTCGTGGGCGCGTGATTGCGGCCATTGAAGACGGGGTTTCGACGCGGGAGGCGGCGCGTCGCTTCCGGATCGGTATTTCGACGGCCGGGAGTTGGTATCGCCGCTATCGCGAGACCGGCGAGATGGAAGCGCGCAAGCAGGGCCAGCCGGCGCGTTCGAAGCTCGATGCGCATGAGGCCTTCATTCTTGGCCTCATCCAGCACGCGCCGGACATCACGCTTGCCGAGATCGGGGAGCGCCTTGCCGCCGAGTGCGGCGTTCGGGTAGCGCCGTCCACGGTCTGGCTGTTCCTCGAGCGTCGCGGCATCACGTTTAAAAAAAGACGGCGCACGCCGCCGAACAGCAGCGCCCCGATGTCCTGCGCCGCCGCAGGACCTGGTTCGATGACCAGCTCGATCTCGCCCCGAGAGGCTGATCTTCATCGATGAGACCGCGGCTTCCACAAAGATGGCGCGGTTGCGCGGACGCAGCCTGCGCGGCGAACGATGCCGGGCGGCCGTTCCTCACGGCCATTGGAAGACCACCACCTTCACGGCCGGCCTGCGGCTGGGCGGCTTGGCGGCGCCAATGCTGCTCGATGGCCCTATGAATGGTTCTGCCTTCCTCGCCTATGCGGAGCAGGTCCTTGCACCCGAGCTTCGCCCCGGCGACATCGTGGTCATGGACAATCTACCGGCCCACAGGATCAGCGGGGTGCGCGAGGCGATCGAGAAGGTTGGCGCGCGGCTCCTGTTCCTGCCGCCATACTCGCCCGACTTCAACCCGATCGAGATGGCTTTCTCGAAACTCAAGGCCCTCCTGAGAAAGGCTGCAGCCCGAACCATCGACGAACTCTGGTCGGTCGTGGCCAACTGCCTCGCAGCTTTCACAGCCGAGGAATGCAGGCACTATTTCGAGGCAGCCGGCTATGACCCGGAGTAAGTCGAATCTGCTCTAGAAGGATAGTTGCCGCCGCCAGCGTAGGATTTCTGTCTCGTGAGCATCAAACAATTTCCAGATAAGCGCTGAATTCGTAATCCGTGACTTGCTCGGCGAAGCCGGCGATCTCCTGGCGTTTGCAGGCGATCAGCATCGAACGGAGCACGGGATCGAAGATTTCGGCGGCAATCGGCCCCGTCTCAAAGGCATCGACCGCCTGCCCCCACTCGGCAGGAATTTTGGGCAATTTCTCTACCGAACAAGCCTGTCCTTCGACCGGCGCTGGTGGCTTCCACTTGTTGCGGATTCCAACCAAGGCGGCCCCGAGGATCGCAGCAATGACGAGATAGGGATTGGCGTCGGCGCCGGCAACCCGATGTTCGATACGACGTGCGACGGGATTTCCACCCGGAATGCGGATTGCGGACGTGCGGTTTTCATAACCCCAGGAGACAGAGGTGGGCGCAAGCGTGTCGGGCCTGAGCCGCCGGTAGGAATTGAAATGCGGCGCAAACACGAGCGTGGTCTCGGCCATGCCCTGTAGCAGACCTGCCACTGCATGCTTCATCACGGACGAGCCCTCGTCGCTGCCGTCGTTGAAGACGTTGTTGCCGTCCTGGTCGAGCAGGCTGAAATGGATGTGCATACCGCTTCCAGAGCGAGTGCCATACGGCTTGGCCATGAAGGTTCCGGCGAGCCGATGCTTCCGGGCGACTCCTTTGACGATGCGCTTGAAGAAGATTGCGTCGTCCGCCGCCTTAAGCGGATCGTCGGTGTGCAACAGGTTTATCTCGAACTGGCCGATGCCGTTCTCCGCGATCGCCGCATCGGCCGGCACGTTCTGACGAGCGCATTCCTTGTAAACGTCGGAGAAGAACTCCCCGAAGTCGTCGAGTTCGTCGATCGACAGGATCGCGTCGGAGTCCAGCCGCCTGCCGGTATATGGCGAGATCGGGGGAACCGCGCTGCCGGGTTCCGGGTCGATGAGGTAGAACTCCAGCTCCGTCGCAACGACCGGCCGGAGGCCCAGTTCGCGATACCCGCTGACGATGGCCGCGAGCGCCTGCCGCGGGTCGGCGGGGAATGGCTTGCCCTCCTCGACAAAGAGCCAGAGCGGCACCAATGCGCTCGGCCGTGACGTCCAGTTGACCGGTAGGGCTCCTCGACCGGTGACGCCGCATAGACCGTCCCGATCGCCCGTCGTCAAGATCTGCTCGCTACCGATAATGTCTTCGCCCCAGATGTCGACGCCAACAATCGAGAGCGGCATACGGATCCCGCCCCCGAGAATCCTCGGCGCTTGCTCGACCGGCAGCCGTTTGCCCCGCATGATGCCATTCAAGTCGCAGATCACCGCCTGAATGCTTTCGACAGGACCGTTTCGGTCCAGCCACCCGCTGAACGCTTTGAGCTCGCCGTCGTCCCAAGACATATGTATCCAAGATCCTTGTGATCACATTTTCACAATGTTGATATCATTTGTGCAGTAGTGTCAAGATTCTGGCCTTCACAACAGCTCACGGATTGCGAAAGGGGCTGACGTCCGGTTTGTCGACGTCCGCATGATTTTTTAAGTTTGCCGCGCGAAATGTAAGCAAGTTCCAGAGCCTGCCGGCCGACGAGCCCGTTCAAGAGCGGTAATTTGAGCCTCGTATTTGACGGCCTCCGCATCGTCGTCGAAGGGCTAGCCAGCGGCGGCCAACGTCAGGCGAAACGCGTCATCGGCGCGGCAGAGCAAACGTTGGAACGGTCCTCGATCTTGTCGCGCTTCGTGGCTGTCTGCACTCCGCGTTGTTCAGGGCCCCTTCAGGCGGAAGCTGCAGACGCAGGCAACCCGGTCAAAGCCAACCAACCGCTATGGCGAGAAAGCTGCTCAGCGAGCTCAACAGAATGATCGCCGAAGGCGCCGCTTCGCGAAGTCGCCATCTTAGATACAGTTCCTAGCAGACCCAGCGCGGTTCAGTCCGCGTCTGGCGCGAGGCCGATTTCGAACAGCCGCCCGCAGCCGGGCACGGGATCGTCGCAACCGGCAAGACGCAGGGCATGCCAGCACAGCGCCTGATTGGATGTGATGACGTGCTTGCCCGTTTGCTTTTCGATACTGCCGATCACCGAGGCGGCGCGCATTTGCGTGCAGGCGATTACCACCGTATCGACGTCCGCTCCGTCGATCACGCGCGTCACCGCAAGTTCGATGCTTGCGGGTGAGATGAAGGGAGCTTCGTCTCCGATATTGCCGCTGGCGTTGTGAAACGCCGCCGCCACGACGACCTCACGTCCGGTTGCTCCGATCCTCGTGATCGTCGTCTCCGCGATATCGCGAGGGTAGGGGGAGACATATGCGATGCGTTGCGAGCCGAGTGCGCGAAGGGCGGCCACAATGCCGGTGAATGGATCCGTCACCAACGCGTTCGAATGAACGTTCCGGATGCGCCGGCGCAACTCCTCGGGGCCGATGATCATCGCGGCAGAGGTGCAACCGAGGGCGACGACATCCGAAGGGCGCAGGCTATTAATCTGCCGCACCGCGAGGTCGATGTCGTCGACTTGTTTCCGAAGCACCTCCATGGTGACCGCCTGATTTTTCTGCCGCGCGGCCAGCACGCGGCTTTCGTAAAGGGCGACGCCGGGTAGATCGAGCATAGCGTGCGCCTCATGAGACAGTGTCTGGTCATTTGAAATGACCACCATTCCGATATGTGCGCGCGAACCAAAGCCGCTGTCCAGTTCGTAATCTACATCTGTCCAGCGGCGGTTGGTCGGGAGGTCGAGGGACTGTTCCATGGATCTGTCGTGAACCGTTATGTACTGGCTGGTGCGTCTCAGCGAGCAGACCGGCTACAATTCGCCGGGTCAGTCACTGAATGGCGACATTGACCGCACAGCAGCAATACCACGGTGCGCAGGGCAATTCGGGTCAGGTTCGAATACGGACCTAGAAGCGGAGGCGGGCTGTTCAGCTATTCGCCCCGGGCCATAAGCCGACCGTGGAGCAATATGGCCCTGCGCGGCGTTACTCACCGATAGTTGCCCTGGCAAATGGTCTCTGCGGTCATTTCGTCACCGGCCAGTTCGGACTTGACGAAACCGTACGACGACAGCTTCTCCCAGACGGTGCCTTCGGACTTTCTGGCAGCGAGGCTCTTGTTGAACCGATCACGGAAATCCGCGTCCTCAGGCCGGAATGCAATTGCCGAGTAGCCGAGCGCCTCTTTGCCGTCTTTCATGATGCGTCCAGTGAACGGAGCGGCGCGCTCGAGACCCTTGATTTTGGGGTCATTCAAAATGCCAAGGGCTGTGCCGCTGGTCATCAAGATCGCATCGACGCGATCCGCCAGAAGCGCAGCGACCAGCTCGTTGTAGTCTTGGAAGAGTTGGATCCGCTCCGACGGCACCCCCGAGGCAATCGCGTTCTCTGTCGTGGATGTGCCGCGCGCATCACCCACTCGAACCTTGGAGTTTTTCGCCATGTCGGCATAGCTGTGAATGTTCAAAGGGTTTCCAGCTTTCACGATTGCCGCATCGCCAGTGGCCATGAAGGGTTCGGAAAAGCTAACTTGTTTGCAGCGTTCTGGAGTGATGTTCATGCCGGAGGCCACCGCGTCGATCCGGCGCGACATCAGGCTGGGGATTAGCGCGCCGAAGTCCATCACAATGAAGTCAACTTCCTTGACGCCAAGCGGCTCGACGACATCCTTCAGAACGTCCGGATGAACGCCCGATACGGTGCCATCGTCTTTCTTGAAGCCCCAAGGCCAACGGTTGTGAATGCCGATGGTTAGTTTGCCTTCCCTTGCGACCTGCGGCGTGAGCGTTTCCGCGTTGGCCACCATCAACGACAGACCAACCGAGAGGAGCGCTACGGTGATGAGCATTGCGGCTTTGCGATTGACGCTGAGGATTCCCATCTGAAGCTCTTGTTGGAGTTGTTTGAGGGTGACTTCCGAATCCGTATAGCAGGTATACCGACAAGTCAACAATAATAATCTGATTGATTCGTATGGGGACCGTTCTCGCGCCATTGACGGGTAAGCTGCTCTTCAAGGCATGCGTTCCGCATCGGCTGCATTGAACCGGGATTGGCGGATAGAGCAGGGCGTGGGGCGGCGACTTGTGCAGGCATAACGAAGGGGCGGTGCTCACGAAACATTATGCAGCGACAACCTTGACGAATAATTATACCTGGTATAATGAATCAGTTCCGTTGTTTCAATGAAGGTGATATACATGTACGACAGGTTTCTCGTACGCGCAGATGAGTACCGGGACCGCATCGACACACTCCGCAAGTGCATGGCAGAACAATCTGTTGATGCGTTCGTGATCTCAGACCAAGACAACTTTGAATATTTCAGCGGCTACAAGTCTCTGTTCTGGGCATCCAAAGCTCGGCCGTATTTTCTAGTCGTTCTGAAAGACAGCGACGCGGTGATGGTCGTGGCGGCCGCTGCCGAAGCGAAGGCATTTTCTCAAACGTCCGAACTGCCTGCAGGTCTGGTGCACCAGCAATATTCCGGCTTCATCGAGGGTGCGGTCGACAAAGTCACCGAGGTTCTTGGACGGGCCGACCCTCGCAGAATTGCGCTGGATTACGGATTCGAGAGTTTCGGCGTCGGTTCCCTCAGTCTGATCGACAAGCTGAAGACTCGGTTCCCTGCAGCACGGCTTGTTGAAGGTGCGGATTCCATTTGGCCCATCCGAATGATCAAGACGCCGGCGGAAATTGCCCAGAAGCGGCTTACGCTCGAGATCGCGCATGACGCGTTCCACCATTGCCTGAACAACTTGACGCTGGGAACGACGGAAAAACAGTTCGCCAAGGCATTGACGCTGGAGCTGATCGAACGTGGCGCCGAGTCGGTCCCGTGGCTCCCGGTGCGTTTCGGACGCAAGGATTTCGCTTATAGTCTGCCGCCCACCGATCGGCCGCTGGCAAAGGATGATTTCATCTGGGTCGATATCGGTTGCCGAATGTTGGGTTCGATTTCAGACGTCAATCGGATCGCCAAGGCCGGGCGCGTCACCAACGAAGAGCAAAGCATCTACACGCAGGTCCGAAACATGACAATCGCGACCTTATCTGCAATCAAGCCGGGCATGACCGGTGCCGATGTCTATGCCGCGTTCGAAGCGTTTGCCAAGCAGACTGAGTTGGGGCTGCCGAGCGCAACCGCGTCCCGGATCGGCCATGGATCTGGTCGCAACCTAACGGAGCCACCCTCGATCGCGGCCACCTCGAAGGAGGTGATGCATGAGAGGATGATCATCCACGTCGAGCCGAAATACGAACTGAACGGTGGAGTATTCCAGTTGGAGGAGGTCGCCGTGGTGACGAAGGACGGCGCCGAACTCATCACCAAGCTTTCCGAAAAGATATTCCCTGAAATTCTGGTCTAACTCCGAAGGATTCGTCTGGTGCCATGATCTGCCTCCCTTCCATCCAGCGGGTCATGGCTTCTTGCCGGGGGCCGAGCCATCTACTTCCCGGGTTCTCTTTCTTCAAGCAGGGTTGAGACAAGACATGTTAGTTGGTCGCTTGGCGCGTGCTGTTGTTGGTGTCTCGGCGCCTGTCAAATGGGAGCGAATTTCGCCAGGGGTGCGTCGCAGAAGTCGGCCACTTTTGGCCGCTGTGAGGCGCTCGCGAACCTGCGAATTGCAGAGACAGCGGGTAAGACGAGCTTTTGCAGGGAGATCCTGCTGACATGCCTTGGGTATACCAAAAAATCGTGCCGGCGGTTGGCCAACCCGAGGCGACTTTCCCGACAGGCACTGTGCTTAGGCACGTTGGTCTGAGGCCATTTTATCTCCGTCGCCGCAGTGTTGTGTTCCGAAAAGGACCAAGGCCGCGCATCTGCGGTCTTCGCGAAACTCTGTTTTCACGCGGCGAGCCGTCCGATACCAAATGTTCTTCGTCGGGGTAGGAAGCAGATAAAGAGACGCGAGGACGAATGAGCTTCTTCGACATTATGCGGGGTATATTCGAAGGCTTCGACATCACGGCGGTCGTGACCATGCTCGGTCTATGCTATGCGATCCCTTTTGCGCTGATTGCGGGGGTCTTGCAGCACTTTCTGCGCGGTTGGGCGCGTTTCGGCATCACCGCTATCATCGAATTCTGGCGCAGTTCATCCCTCATCGTGCTGCTGTATGCCTTCTACTACTCGTTGCCCGCCTTCGGGATCTATCTGTCTGGAATTGCCGTGGGGGCGCTGGTGCTTGGGCTCAACATCGGCGGATATGGCAGCCAGTCTGTCCGCGCGGCATTACAGGCGCTCGATCGGGGGCAGACGGAGGCGGGGCTGGCTCTCGGGCTGAGTCGGTTTGATGTGCTGCGGCTGATCGAATTACCGCAGGCGATCGCCGCCATGATGCCGACATTCATCAACCTGGCAATCCAACTCATCAAGGGCACCGCCCTGGTGTCGCTGCTGACGCTCACCGACATGACATTCCGCGCGAAGGAGATTTCGCAACTCAGCTACGATCCGGTGCGCATCTATTCTGGATTGCTGTTGGCCTATTTCATCGTCTGCTACCCCGTGACGATTCTCGGCCGCTATCTGGAGAAAAAGCTCGGTAAGGGGCGGAGGCGTATCAATGAGCTTTGACCTAGGTTTTGCAATCGAGATCATTCCGCTCGTGCTGAAGGGAATCGGCAACACGATTCTTGTGGCAATACTGAGCTTCATCGGCGCATCGGTTATGGGGTTCATCCTGGAAATGCTTCGCAGGTCTCACTGGATAGTCCGCCCTTTAGCCCAGCTGCTGATTGATGCAATCCGCTCCACACCTGTTCTGGTCCAGCTCTATTTTATCTACTTCGTTCTACCCTCTTACGGGATCACTCTCCCTGCTTTCGTTATCGGCGTTCTGGGGCTGAGCATCTACTACTCCGGATATCTGTCCGAGGTGTTCAAGGCGGGGATCGACGCCATCCCTGCGGGGCAGAGCGAAGCCGCTTTCAGTCTCGGGCTGAACTGGCTCGACGTATTGATTTTCGTCATTGCACCGCAAATGCTACGAAACGTGGCGGCGCCCCTAGGCGCATACTCCGTGTCGATTCTAAAGGCGACCCCATACCTTGCCGTCATCGCGGTCCCTGAAATGTTGGGAAGCGCATTCGATGTGTCCTCGGCAACTTATCGCTACGCCGAGCCAATGGCTGTCGCCGGCGTGCTGTTCCTCGCTCTGGCCTTGATCGCCGTCGCGCTGGTCAGCCGGTTGGAACGTCGCCTCGGGTTGACATCCCACACAGCATGAAAAGGACAGATGATAAGAGGTGCTTCATGATCGCGATCAATCGTCAAGACATGCCGAATCATAGCGGCGAGGCAGTGCAAGCGGCTGACGTGGCCATTCGGATCGAGAACCTGTCCAAATGGTACGGAGATTTCCAGGTTTTGACCGACATTTATCTCGAGGTGGCCCATGGCGAACGCATCGTCATTTGCGGCCCCTCGGGATCCGGCAAATCGACGCTCATCCGATGCATCAATCAATTGGAGGTGCATCAGAAGGGCCGTGTAGTCGTGAATGGAGTAGAACTCCGGCCCGGGATGAAGGGGCTTGCCGAGGTGCGGAGCAATGTCGGAATGGTGTTTCAGCAGTTCAATCTATTCCCGCATATGAGCGTGATTGAAAACTGCACGCTTGCCATGCGGCGCGTTCGCAAGATCGCCAAGGCAGAAGCGGAATCCATAGCACTGGAAAACCTCGCGCGGGTGCGCATAGCAGAACAGGCGCAGAAGTATCCAAGCCAGTTGTCGGGCGGACAGCAGCAGCGCGTCGCGATTGCCCGCGCACTTTGTATGAAGCCTAAAGTGCTGCTTTTTGACGAACCGACCTCCGCACTTGATCCTGAAATGATCAAGGAAGTTCTCGACGTTATGACACTATTGGCAAAGGACGGAATGACGATGGTTTGCGTAACTCATGAGATGGGCTTTGCACGCAATGTCGCGGATCGCGTGATTTTCATGGATGCAGGCAAAATCGTCGAGCAGAGCGAGCCGGAGGAATTCTTCGGCAATCCCTCCAATGACCGCGTCCGGACGTTCCTTGAGCAGATATTGCATTAGTAACCGGTATGATCATGACGGTCCCATCTGATCCCCCGCTGGAGATGCCAGATTTTCGGCGTATGGTGCGACCATCCGGGACAGGGGCACCGGGAGCACGCCAAGTGCGGGCAGGCCGATGTATTCGATGAGCTGCGAGCTCGCGTTAGTAGCTGGCCGCCCCTGCGACCTGCCCGGTTGCGCCGAGAGCGCGAATCCTAGTGTCGCGTCGCCCGCCGGCTCCCGATTGTTCAAGGAGAGGGAGCCAATGAGACGTGTAATTGGAATGGGACATCCATCGCTCCTTTGCGGAAGTGGTTTTCTGGGAAGATGGCCGGCTGCGCCATCACGGACGGGTCGACATGACCCGTTCCGGACTGGAGGGATATGGCCGTAGCTTGAACAGCACGGACGAAGTCGTTGTCGAGGCGACCGGCAATGCTATGGCGGTGGTGCGGGTGCTGTCGCCTTTCCTCGGCCGGGTGATTGTCGCCAACCCGATGCAGGTGAAGGCGATATCGCCCATGCCAGGATCAAAACCGAAAGATCGATGGCGGTGTTCTGGCGCAGCTTCACGCCAGCGGCTTTCTGCCGGAGGTCTGGGTTCCCGACGACCAGCTTCGCCGTCTCGTCGCCCGGCGCAATCAGGTCGTGCGGCACCGCACGCGCGTGAAGAACGAGGTGCATGGCATACTGCAGGCGCACGTCGTGCCGAAGTGCCCGCATGCCGATCTGTTCAACAATCTCGGCCGTGCCTGGCTCCCTGGCTCGAGTGGCAGGTGCTTCCCGACGACGAGCGGGCCGCTATCGCTAGACATATTCGTGAGATCGATCGCCTGGCCGAGGATCTGGCAATCCTGATGAGCTAACAAAGCGCTTCTCGATGTCATCCGTCGACTAGATGGTTTCGTGTCGGTCTCGGGAAGGCCTGGATTGCGCAAACCAGTTGACTTCGGCGCTATACTAGGTATACCGCTGTGCCGAAGCATTTGTCCTGAGGTCCTACCCGAAGAGTCCCGGCGAGTCGGTATGGTGGGTGGTTCGAGTAAGGTCGGAACAAGGATAGGAGAGCTCTGTGAGCATTTCTCAGTTGCAGAGCGCGCCGTCGCTCCACGAGGCGGTCCGGGAAGAACTTCTGGAGCGGATAAAGGGCGGGACCTATCAGCCCGGTGCGCTCATCCCGTCCACGGTAATGCTGAGCGAAGAATTCGGGGTCAGCGCCATTACCGTAAAACGGGCGCTGCGTGATCTGCAGTCCTTGGGCATGCTGACGTCTATTGCGGGGAAGGGGACCTTCGTAAAGGACAACAAACGCTTTCTTCTCCAGCTGGATGCTTCGATGTCTTGGCTTGTGAATGCCAACCTGCGGCTCCTGTCGATCGCCCGGGAGAAGATTGCGGAACCCGCGATGCAGACATTCGAGCCGCCGGAAGTGGCGATGCTCTGCGTCCGCAAGATGGTCTTCTCTGGGGATGATTCTCCCATTATGTACGACGCTACTTATCTGTCGGCAGATGTCGACGGCGATATCGTTGATGAGTTCGGCGCCGGTTTTGTAACCAGCGTGCTTAGTCGTCACAATGTCGATATCACAAATATCAGAATACTCATTGATGCGGTACCGGCTTCAGGAAAGGCAGGCGAGGTCTTTGGTGTTCCTAGCGGGTACCCCATGCTTCGCCGACTTTACCACATCACGACAAATAAGGCGGGAATGACAATTTACGGTATTACGGAATCTCCTTTCGACAAGTTGGCGTGCATGTTTGAAATTCCTTCCGTCCCGCGAACTGCCCAATTATCCGAGTTTGTCAAGTGAACGCCGTGACCTGAGCTACGGATGTCGTCGTCGTAGCTCTTGCTATCAGGGAGCCGAAATGAACCGCACAGCGGTGTGTGGCAAGGAATCACCTGCGCGCTAGGTGCGATCATGGCAGCCAACAATCCAGCATGAGAAGGTAAGAAATGTCTCAATTCACGCGTATTTGGTCGCCGATCGACTATGAAATGGACGGGAAGCAGGAGGATTGCCTGCGTCTACCGATTTCGATTGATACCTCAGCCTATGGGTGGATCCCGATCCCGCTGATCTGCATTAAAAACGGCAACGGTCCTACCGCGGTCCTTCTCGCCGGCGTTCACGGTGACGAATACGAAGGCCAGATCGCCCTGATGCGCCTCGCGAGGAATCTCAGGACCGAAGACGTGGCTGGCCGCATCATCATCGTTCCGTCCCTGAATTTCCCTTCGGTCGAAGCAGGGAGTCGGGTGTCGCCCATCGATGATGGCAATCTCAACCGCCTTTATCCGGGGCTGGCCCATGGGACGGCGACTTCCATGATCGCCCACTACGTGACTTCCGTTCTCATGCCGATGGCCGATCTCATCGTCGATCTGCACTCGGGAGGCCGTTCGCTTCTTTACATGCCTTGCGGTCTGATCCGTCCGGGCAAGACACCGGAGCAGCATGAGAAACAGATCGAATTGCTCAAGGTGCTCGGCGCCCCGATCGGCTATCTGACAGACGGCACCGGCATGGGGGGCAATACAACTCTGCCGGCCGCTGCAGAGAGTAGCGGTATTCCTGTGATCACGGCTGAGCTTGGCGGCGGTGCGACGCTGAGCCCGGCCGGAACCGATCTGGCGGTGAACGGTGCTATGCGACTTCTGAAGCATGTCGGCATTCTGCCCTCCTGCAAAGTCGAGACGGCCGGGCCTGTGCGGCTAATGAAAAGTTCCAGCACCGGGCTCATGGTTTATGGTGAGACGGACGGGCTTTTTGAACCGCTTGCCGAGCCCGGCCACGATGTAGCGGAAGGGCAGCTGGCCGGGCTGATCCATTCGCTTCACTGGCCGCATAGAGAGCCGCAGAAGGTCTATTTCGCTCGTTCGGGCATGGTTGTCTCCCGGCGCTATCCGACGCTGACCAAACGTGGCGACTGCCTCTTCGAACTATTACAGGATATCGCATCTTCCCCCTAAGGCCTAGCGTATGGCGGTCAAGCTCAACCCCCGTGTCGCCGGGATGCAATGCATCCGTTGCGACATGCTCCATTCAATCGACGATTACTTCGAAGGATGTCCGGCGTGTCGTGACGCGGGTATTCCTTCAAGTGTCGCCCCCCATTTCGCAGAACTTCCGTCTTCACTCGAACCGGGAGGCATCAGCGACTGGCTCAGCTATCCGATGGCTTCCGGGCTTGGTGAGGGCAATACGCCCCTTTCCGGCATAAAGCGGCTGGCTGATGCCCTGGGTGTCGGGACGCTCTACACGAAAAACGAATTCGTCAACCCTGCTGGCTCCCACAAGGACCGCATGGCGACTATGATTGTGCAGAGGGCGCTCCACATTGGGGCTTCTACCGTCGCGGTCGCTTCTACAGGCAATGCCGGAGTGTCTACGGCCGCCTATGCGGCCCGTGCCGGGCTCGAATGCGTGGTGGTCACAACCCCGCAGATCACGCCGAACTGGCGGCGTGCACTTGAAACGCATGGCGCACGGATCATCGCGACGGCGCATCCCGACGATCGTTGGAAGCTCGTTCGGGAAATGGCGCGCCGCGGCGAATGGTATCCTGTGACGAATTACCTGACCCCGCCCGTGGGGAGCAATCCTTTCGGGGTCGATGGCTATCGGGCCATCGCCTTTGAGCTCTATCTGCAGCTTGGTCAGGCCGCCCCGACCGATATCGTGGTACCGACATCGCGTGGTGATCTGATCTGGGGGATCGCAAAAGGCTATGTTGACCTCCAGGCAGCGGGGCTGATTCGGTCATTGCCCAGAGTTCACGCCGTTGAGCCCCTGCCACGGATCGCCCGTGCTCTTGCGGGGCAGGGCATGACCGGCAGTTGTCCTGGCAGCACTAGCATGGTGTCGATCAGCGGGGATACGGTAACATATCAGTCCTTGAAGGCGCTGGAGATGACGCGGTCTTCGGCGGTAGCCGTGACCGATGCTGAAGTCGCCGCGGATCAGGCGCTTTTGGGGCGGGAAGGCTTGTATCTGGAACGTTCGAGTGTTGCTGCCTTCTCCGGATTGCGAAGGCTACTCGCCCAGTGCGCGGTTCCCCGTGATGCGCGGGTCGTCCTGCTTGCCACTTCGCACGGCTACAAGGAAGAGGCCCTTTACCCCGCGCACCTGGATGCGGTGGACATTTCAGAATTTGCTATCGATTGGAGCCCATCCGCGAACGTCGTGGCTCGACAGTGACGATGGTCTTTGTTCGGCCACCACTCCGGTATGAAGCTGGCCACCGTTCCAACCAAAGGCCGGCCAGTTTTCGGCACTGAAGATGACCTCCTGGGTGAGCAACTTGGGAATCAAATACCTCGCTACGAACGGGGAGATTTTGATGCCGGCAAAAAGAAGACTGACCATGAGACAGTTGAGACAAATGCTTCGGCTTGCCGGCCGCGAGATTGCGGTCGTGCTGGGAATAGCACGCAGTACGGCGGGTTGAGCTGGCCTCTGCCAAGACAGAGCCGAACTGGGCCCATCTTGCCGTCGAAAGAAGCCCGGGCGTCACGCTCCTCATCTTGTGGGAGGAGTATCGAGGAAGCCATCCCGGCGGATATGGCTACAGCCGTTATGTGGTGGCCAAATTTATGTTGTGGCGCTCGGAGCGAGCCAAGGATCCCGGCGGTTCCCCTGGCTCGACCCGCAACATAGGAAGGCGACGTTTTGAATCTACAAGGCTTTCAGGAATGTCATCAATGATGGCCGAGAACGTTGCCGAGGCGGCCCCCTCAAGCCATTGATGTCAACCTTGGCCAACGACTCGGCCTTTGCCGATCAATTCCACCCACAACGGCCATCGCGTTACCCTCGAAGGCGACAGCATGAGAAAGCAAAAAACACCGCCGCTCTTGACCGGTAAGCGGTGCACCAAGGCACCTTACCCGAAGTCGCCCGATGCGTGTATGGCGGTCAGCCGTTAGTTGATGCGCCGGCCGCGATCACTGCGGGTTATCATAACGGGTGACATAGTGGAGTTCGCGAAGGGCGGGGATGACCAGGGCGATGTCCTTGTAGGCCTCATGCTCGATGAAGTGCGCGGTCGCGGGCCCCGGCCTGGGTTTGCCGAGGACGGGCCGCCCTTTTTTGTCGACGCAGTAGATCAGGATCGGCAGCAGCAGACCGTGGTTTGGGTTCTTGAGGTCGAGCAGCCGTTTCCAGCGTTTGATGTTGAGATTCATGGCCGCGTGGAACCCCTGGCACCACGGCCGCGGGTCGATGCCGCCGCTAGGCTTGGTGGTGAAGCGGGGTGCATAATCCTGCGGTCTGTCAAACAGCGTCTCGTTGATCCGGTTGTGGATCCTGGCGACGCTAGCAAACACTGCGTGATCGGTTGCAGACCCTTTGGCCAGAACATCGCGCGGCAACCCCATGACCGGGCACATCCAGTCTTGCGGGTCCGCGAACCGCGGCCCGGTGACCGCCGCCGTCACGAAGCCATCCAGCGCCGAGACGGTCCGCACCAGCGGGCGGGGGTTGGCCTTGGCGGCCATCCAGGCCTCGAGCGCCTGGTCCGACAGCGCCATGTCATCGAGCGCGCTCATGCCGCCAAGGGGAGCGGCATGTCTTGGCGGCGCACCCAGTTCCACGGCATCAGCTCATCCCAGCGCGAGGCTGGCCAATCGTTCTGGATTCGCTCGGCGACATCGGCCATGTAGGCTTCGGCATCGACGCCGCAGAGCTTGCAGGTTTCTATGATGCTGAGCACGACCGCTGACCGCTCGGCCGCGGCGAAGCTGCCCGAGAAAAGCCAATTGCGCCGGCCGACGGTAAATCCACGAATCGCGCGCTCCGCAATCAGGTTGTCGGGCTCGAGCTGGCCATCGTAGAGGAAGCGGTTGAACGCGCGCCATCGCCTGGTGCCATAGGCGAAGGCCTTGGCGATATCGGCGTGGCGCGACAAACCTTTGGCCTGGCGCATGAGCTGTCGTCGCAGCGCCCGGACCAGGGGTCGGGTCCGCCCTCGTCGTGCGGCCAATCGCTCGGCCGGCGGGAGCCCCCGTATCTCTTCCTCGATCCGGTAGATCGCCTGGATGCCGGCCATCGCCGTCGTGCTGAGCTCGGTCGGCTGGCTGTCGTGAACGTCGAATATCTTGCGGCGCAGATGGGCCAGGCAGGCAGCTTCGCGAATGACGCCGCCCTTGTAGATCTGATTGTAGCCGGTGAACCCATCGGCCTGCAGCGTTCCGGCAAATCCGGCGAGCTCGCTCATCA
>NZ_SRSR01000158.1:0-364 GCF_004792275.1 Mesorhizobium sp. M4B.F.Ca.ET.143.01.1.1 | reverse complement strand
AGATGGTTCACCCGAAGCCGGCTTCGGCCTCGCGTGAAGCGCTCTACGGCTATCTCATCGGCAAGCCGCATGACGTCGCCGCGCTGCCGGACGTGGTGAAGGCCTTCGAGGCCTTCAAGCGCGATCCGTCGCTGCCGGTGCCGGCGGTGCCGTTCCAGATGCTGACCTCGATGCCGCTGTCGCGCGAGCATTGGGTGCAGATCGCCGAGACGGCCAGCTGGCAGATGCTGCGGCAGAACCTCAACAGCTTCGCGCGCAATGGCGTGTTCGAGGTGGAGGGTTTTGCCGAGAAGCTCGCGGCGCGCCTCAGCGATCCGGACGAGGTCCAGCGCGCCAGGGTGTTCCCGTACCAGCTGATGGTGGC
>NZ_SRSR01000157.1:0-365 GCF_004792275.1 Mesorhizobium sp. M4B.F.Ca.ET.143.01.1.1 | reverse complement strand
CAATTGCAATACGCTGAATGTGCCGTGCTACGGCCGCCTGCTGCCGGGCTATGAGCAGGCTCTGGCCGCTTATCAGGCGCGCAAGGGGGCCGGCACGCCCAATATCGAGCTCGCCAGTGCCGGCGGCTCGACCAAGCGGTCCGGCGGCCTGTTTGCCTGGTTCCGTGGCGGCGGGGCCGACGAGGCCGACGACGACGCCGATGAAAGCGCTCCGGCGCCGCAGCAGAAGGCCGTGACGCAGGTCCAGGTCGCCAGCGCCGCCACGGCCCGCAACAGCAACCTTCCAGGCATCGCGATCGTTTCGCCGAAGGATGCCAAGCGCGCCAACGTCCCGCAGGTCGCGGATGACAGCGCCGACGATTCGG
>NZ_SRSR01000156.1:0-367 GCF_004792275.1 Mesorhizobium sp. M4B.F.Ca.ET.143.01.1.1 | reverse complement strand
GGCAACGCCGTTTATGCTGCCTTCGAGGTATTTGGAGGAAACCGAAAGGCTGATCGGCCCGGACGCTTCGGCGACCGAGGCGCGGCCAAGAAAAGATGCGGGCGCGATCTGGGACTTGAACGCAACGGCCTGTCCCCGCCAGGCGAGCTTGCCTGTCAAATCGATCGGTTTGCCGATACCACGAACCTTCGCGTCAAGATTGAGCCCGGTGATGTCGTTGGCTGTTCGGTCCTGGGCATCGGCAAATGCTGCAAGCGGAAGCTTGCCCTCGCGAATCCCGACCGTTCCCTGCAGATTGACGCTGTTATGAATGCGTTCCGCGGTGAACTCGCGAAAAGCAAATACCACATAGGCCGTGAGGTGGCCG
>NZ_SRSR01000155.1:0-367 GCF_004792275.1 Mesorhizobium sp. M4B.F.Ca.ET.143.01.1.1 | reverse complement strand
GGAACTCGGTCCAGATCGGCTCGGCCTCGGAGGTGCCGACCTCCATGCCCAGCACCTCGCGGCGGCCGTCCGCGTTGACGCCGACGGCGATGATGACGGCGACCGAGACGATGCGGCCACCGCGGCGCACCTTCAGGTAGGTGGCGTCGATCCACAGGTATGGCCAATCGCCCTCGATCGGCCGCTCGAGAAAGGCCTTCACCTTGCCGTCGATCTCCTCGCAGAGCCGGCTCACCTGGCTTTTGGAGACGCCGCTCGCGCCCATCGCCTTGACCAGGTCGTCGACCGAGCGCGTCGAGATGCCCTGCACGTAGGCCTCCTGGATGACCGAGGTGAGCGCCTTCACGGCCCTCCGTCGCGGCTACCA
>NZ_SRSR01000154.1:0-368 GCF_004792275.1 Mesorhizobium sp. M4B.F.Ca.ET.143.01.1.1 | reverse complement strand
GCTATCCGGAGGGCTTCGATCCGACAGGCGAGGTGACGCTGGTGGTGCGTCCCGAGCATGCCGACCTGGTGCCCGATCCGACCAAGGGCACGATCGCTGGAACGCTTTCCAACATCGTCTATTTCGGCACCGATACGCATTACCACGTGAGGCTCGACGGCGGTGAGAACTTCATCGTGCGCCATCAGAACAGCCGCTCGTCTCCGGTGACCTACGAGACCGGCGCCAAGGTCGGCATCCAGTTCGAGGAGGACGCCGCCCGCGTCCTGAAAGACTGATGACGACAGCCGCGCTCTCCCCGACCATGATCTCCAAGGCCGCGTTGTTCGAAGCCCAGGCCGTGAAGACCAGCGCAAGACGCAACCGGC
>NZ_SRSR01000153.1:0-368 GCF_004792275.1 Mesorhizobium sp. M4B.F.Ca.ET.143.01.1.1 | reverse complement strand
GTAGGGATAGCGCGGCTGGTCCGGCAATAGTGCCACCAGCGCGCCGGCCTGGATTCGTTCGCGAACCAGCCAATGAGGCAGCCACGCGAGGCCCATGCCGCCGACGGCGGCATCGGCGATGGCATCGAGATCGTCGAGCCGCAGCCGGCCGTTTGGCATGAGTTCGAGCGCGGCTTGTCCCTCGCGCGGAAACAGCCAGGGCTGAGCGATCATGCCGAGCCGGCGGTAGACAATCGCCTGATGACCGGCGAGGTCCTCGATCCGCCGTGGTTCGCCATGAATTTCCAGATAGGAAGGCGCGGCACAGACGACCATGTCCTGGCGTGCAACGCGGCGCGCAATCACGCCGGCCGTGTCGTCCAGTTCAC
>NZ_SRSR01000152.1:0-369 GCF_004792275.1 Mesorhizobium sp. M4B.F.Ca.ET.143.01.1.1 | reverse complement strand
TCTCCAGCGCGCGCTGCGTCAGGAACTGCGCCAGCGGACCGCTGTCGAACTGGAGCGCGGTCGCCCCAAGCGGACCGGCCAGGCTGAAATTGACGGCCGGTTCGGAACCGACCAGCGCCTCGTCGCCGGGACGATAGGTCAGCGTTCCCTTCGCCGCGACTGTGCTGGTGTTGAGATCGGCCGTCACGTCGGTGGACAATGTCGCCCCAGGATTGTCGAGCTTGATCGGCGGTGCCCGCACAGTGCCGTTGGCGACAGTGAAAGCTATGTCCATGTCGCCGGCGGCGAAGCTGCCCCGCCCGGCGATCTGAGGCGCGAAGCCCGCCGTCTTTGCCGCGTCGATGTCGCGTCCGATCGCATCGGCCTTGG
>NZ_SRSR01000151.1:0-372 GCF_004792275.1 Mesorhizobium sp. M4B.F.Ca.ET.143.01.1.1 | reverse complement strand
GGCCTCAATGGATCGCCGAGGGCCATACCGGCACGGCGATGCCCTTCACCTGGCCAACGCGCGGCCTGCGCGGCGACGTGCCGCCAAAGCGCATCGATGCCCTGCTCGGCTACTATTCCTTCGATGGCGGCGCCACCTTCGTCGAGGGCACATGGAAGGCGATCAAGTCATCCTATGACGTCGCGCTGACGGCGGCCGCCCTGGTCAAGGGCGGCGAGCGGACCGCCTTCGCGCTCTGCCGCCCGCCCGGCCACCACGCCGGCGCTGCCTTCATGGGCGGCTACTGCTTCATCAACAACGCCGCCGTCGTCGCGCAATGGTCCCGCGACCAGGGCGCAAGCCGTGTCTCGATCCTCGATATCGATTACCGCC
>NZ_SRSR01000150.1:0-372 GCF_004792275.1 Mesorhizobium sp. M4B.F.Ca.ET.143.01.1.1 | reverse complement strand
CGGCAGCCGGCTTCGTCGAGCTTGTGCGCCTCGCCGATCGCCATCTGCATCAGCCCGGACACGATGTGAGTCAGACTGTCGTCTTCGCCCGGCAGCGGCACCGGGGCTGAAAGCCGCGCCAGCGTCTCGTCGCCGAAGGTCGAGCGCGGCACCTGCAGGATGAGCTGGTCGACATCGCTGAGGTTCTGCAGGGAATAGCTGCGCAGGGGATCGTAGATGATCGCCGCGCGCGGGCCGAGATCGACCGCGACCTGCTGCTGTTCGAAGCGGCTGCGTCCGCTGAGCTGCATCAGGATCTTGATCGAGTCGGGATCGAAACTGCGCCAGAAGGCGCGGTCGTTGAGGACCAGATGCGACTTGGCCTGGATTTCG
>NZ_SRSR01000149.1:0-372 GCF_004792275.1 Mesorhizobium sp. M4B.F.Ca.ET.143.01.1.1 | reverse complement strand
TTGTTCGATCCGCTGACGAAAGGCTTGCGACCGGAAAGATCGCTGCGCGCCGTCATCTGCTTGCGCGAAAACAGCACCGCCGGCAGGTCGCGCAGGATTGCCAGCTTCGGCAGGGACTTGAGTTTCGTCTTGAGCTTGCCTTGCGAAGGCAGGGCATAGAAATCGAACAGCGTGCCTCCTTCGATATCGACGGTTTTGGAAATCCACATCTCGACCAGCGTTGAGAAGGTCGGCCGCCGGACCAGTTGCCAAACGATGTCCTGATCGTTGATGGCAAGCACCGGGCCGTCAGCGGGCCCGATCCGCTCGCCGGTCCACAGCCTGACCGCAAAACCCGGCTTCAGCGTTTCGACGACCCTGCGTACGATACGC
>NZ_SRSR01000014.1:0-166011 GCF_004792275.1 Mesorhizobium sp. M4B.F.Ca.ET.143.01.1.1 | reverse complement strand
CCAAGCGAGCGATCCGGCTAAATCCTAATGTTCCGTGGTACTTTGGAATGTTGGGGCGCTGCTGCTTTGTCCTTGGCCTGTACCGGGAATCGTTGGTTGGGCTGCGTCGGTCCCCGTCCGACTCGCCCGCCACGCTTCTGTTCTTTGCAATGGCTCATGCGATGCTTGGTGAAACCCTGCGGGCCACCAAGATAGCTGCGCGACTGAAGGACGAGTTCCCGAGCTTCACTCCCGAACTGTTCATCAACACGTACCCGGTCACCAATCCAGTGGCCATTGCCGCAATCAGAGAGGGCTCCCGGCGTGCGGGTCTATCGTAACTTCTTTCCGTTTCTGAGGCCGGCAGCTTTCCTGAGCCAGCAGCCTTAGCACAAGCGGCGAATGACCGCTCATGGATGCAAAGCTGCCGTTGCGACCGAGTTAGTTTTTGAATGGTCGTCAATCGGGGGCGGCGCTGGGCGCGAGCTAACGATCAGAAGTGCCCTCACTTCCACCGTAACCGATGTTCCGCTCCTACGTTACACTCGCCATTGATCCGCAGACCGATTGCTGCCCTGATTAGCTGAAGCGGTCGGTTGAGCGAGAGCTTCTTCTCGCCGGATTGAACGACATGATAAGCGGGCCTATGGGACTCAAGAATTATCTGATCGAAGGCGGTTCCGGCACTGGAAAAACGTCTGTCGCTACCGAACTGGAGCGGCGGGGTTATCATGTCGTCCACGGTGACTGGGTCCTGGCCTATGTCGGCGACCCTGAAACAGGCAAGGCATTGCCAGGACCACCCGAAGGCGAGGATCGCATCGTTTGGGCATATGCGCACTGGATTTGGCCCGTCGACAAGGTCCGGGCCATTGCTGCCGACACGACCCATCCTGCCACCTTCTTCTGCGGCGGATCGCGCAATTTCCATAAATTCCTGGACTTATTCGACAAGGTCTTTGTGCTCGACGTAGACGTTGAGACTTTGAACCGACGATTAGATGGGCGACCGAATGAGCCAGGTTTCGATCCGGCCGAGCGGCGGCTGGTACTGCGCAACCATCATACCCGGGAATATCTTCTCGTCGGCATCGATATCGACACGGCGGGTACGGTTCCAAGCGTCGTCGACAATATCCTCGCTCAACTCGCCTGAAGCCCTGAACGCATCGCGAATAGGATGGGGAAGCATTCGAAAATATTACGGGAAGACGCTAGTCGCCTGAACGGCTCACCAGCGGCGCTGAGACTCTGTACCCGGCCGCAGCCTGCGTATCCCTTGAGCTTTCACGGCGCCTCGCAGCCCGCCCTCGGCTGACAGCCAGTTGTCAGCTTGGTCGTGGGATATTGCATCCGAAGCGTACCAGATGGGTCGCCTCTGCAAGGCTCAATATCGGCCGTCGATAGCTTTGACTTCGTCTTCCGGTCGCCGCGCAAGCTCGCCTTTGAGGCTGGCCAATATCTTGAATGGACGCTTGGCCTCGATCGTGCCGACAATCGCGGCAACCGCCGTTATTTCACGGTGGCCTCGGCGCCGACGGAGGAAACGGTCCGGCTCGGCGTAAAATTCTATCCGCAATCAAGCGCCTTCAAGCGCGGACTGATGACCATGAAGCCAGGCAGCACGATCCACGCCGCGCAACTGGCCGGCAACTTCACGCTGCCCGCCCGACGTGAAACCAAGATCGCTTTCCTGGCCGGGGGCATCGGCATCACGCCTTTCCGCTCGATGTTGCAATATCTCCTCGACCGCAAGGAGCGGCGACCGATCGTCATGCTCTACGGAACCGAGGGACAGCAGGACATCGCATATCGCGACGTGCTTGGCGCGGCCAGGCAGGAACTTGGTATAATGACGGTCCACGCTGTGGCGCGCGGTGGCGAGCGCGGGCAGTATCCCGGCTACATCGACGAGCGCCTGATACGTCTGGCAATACCCGACTACCTCGAGCGCACTTTCTACATTTCCGGCCCGCAAGCGATGGTCAAGGCGCTGCGTCAGAAACTGCTGGCGATGGGCGTTCGCCGCTCGAAGATAAAGGTCGACTATTTCCCGGGCTTTGCCTGAAGCAGGCTCAACCGTGTCGCGGCAAGGAAATGGTCACAGCCAGACCCGGATCGGCGTTAGCCATGGCAAGGCGTCCGCCGTAGGCTTCGACGATGTCGGAAACGATGGCCAAGCCAAGGCCGTTGCTGCCGCCCCTGCTGTCGAGCTGGACGCCACGCGACAAGGCGGACTCCCGATCGGTATCCGCAATACCCTGGCCATCATCCGCGACGGTGACAATCACCTCTCCAGCTGCCTCCGATGCATCGACACGGACTGAGGACTTTGCATAGCGTGCCGCGTTCTCGACCAGATTGCCGAGGATTTCCGACAGGTCGCCTTCGTCGATTGGCGCCGTTAGATCTTCCGCAACGTCCATCTTGAATGAAAGCTGCTTGCCGCTTGGTATCCGTTTGACGACTGCAACGACGCCAGCCACGACGTCAGACACAAGGCAGGATGCCTTGCCGGAGACGCCGGGCGCGAGGCGCGCGCGCGCCAGCTCCCGCTCGACATGGCGCCGGATCGCTCCTGCGCTCTTCTCGATCTCGTCGGCCAGATCCGTCTCGCCTTTCTTGCGCAACGCTCGGATGTCGGCCGACAGGACTTGCAGTGGCGTCTTGAGGCCGTGCGCCAAATCCGTGGCACGCGAGCGCGCTCGCGAAAGCGCCTTTTCCTGGGCATCGAGAAGACGATTGATTTCGTCCGCGAGCGGCTGCACCTCGCTTGGTGCCACCACATCGAGCCGTGCCATTCGCTGCGCGATCACGTTTCTGACGGCGACCCGCAATGTCTCCAGCGGAGCAAGGCCGATGGTGATCTGGATGAAAAACGCGGCCATTAGGACTGCAGCGAGCATCAAGAGAGCCGGAGCGAGATCGCGAACATATTCGCCTACAGACAACTCAACGGTTCGATGATCTTCCGCCACGATTGCACGAAAGGAGTGGCCTCCAGCATCGATGATCGTACGCTCGACCGCAATACTGAGTTCTCCGCCCGGGCCCGCGAACTCCTCGACGGTTCGCAGCCCACCACTTGCGCTCCGGGCAGGGAGGAGCAGCTTGGCGTCCCATAATGATCGCGAACGCTCAAAGCTGCCGGTGGCGATGTCCTCCACCTGCCAGTAGTAGCCGGAGAGTGGATTGGCAAACCGCGGGTCGGTCAGCACCGGGGCCACAACAAGGCGACCATCGCTGGCGAAAGTTGTTGCGCCGATGAGTTCGTTGAGGTCGACCGTTAGTTCGCCCACCACGCGCCGCTCGACGTGAAGTTCGAACAAATAGCGCAAGCCGGCGCCGGCGATCGCGAGTGCGACAAGAATCGAGATGGTTGCCGCCAACCACAGCCGGAAGCGGATCGAGTTGCCCATCAGGCGGGATCATCGGGCATCAGATACCCGAACCCGCGTCGTGTTTCGATGACATCGCTGCCGAGCTTCCGTCGCAACCGCGCTACAATGACCTCGATCGTGTTCGGATCGCGGTCGTTACCTGAATCGTACAGATGTTCGGCAAGTTCGGTCGGCGCCACCACCCTCCCGGCGTGATGCATCAGAAACGCCAGGAGCCGGTATTCCAGCGGCGAAAGCGAAACGGGTATCCCACGGAGAGTGATGCGCATCTGGCGGGTGTCAAGAAGCAACGGCCCGGACTTCAACACGGGTGCCGCCTGCCCAGCCGAGCGACGCAGGATTGCCCGCAACCGGGCAAGCAGTTCTTCCATTTCAAAGGGCTTCGGAAGATAGTCGTCAGCGCCGGAATTAATGCCCTCGACACGCTCCGTCCACATCCCCCTTGCAGTCAGAATGAGAACCGGAAACCGGCGCCCGTTGGCCCGCCAGCGCTTCAGGACAGTAAGACCATCGAGCTTGGGGAGACCGATATCCAGAACGGCAGCGCATAGTTCTCCACATCGCCAGCGAACCAGGCAGTTTCGCCGTCGTGCACCACATCGACAGCCATTCCGGATGCCCTGAGAGCAGTCGCGACATCGGCAGCTATGCGGGCCTCGTCCTCAGCCAGGAGGATCTTCATCTGTCTCCCTCCCCGTCGCGCAGGATGACACCGGCACCGGCGTCCACATCGACGATCGTTCGCCGGCCATCGGCGCCGACGACCTGGAACCGGTAGACCCATTTGTTGGCTCTACGCACGAGCTTGACCGCGACGACGTCGCCCGGGGCCTGCGTGCGTACGATGTCGAGAATATCGGCAAGGCCCTTTATTTCGCCCTGCTCATAAAGGTCGCGCGCCCGGTCGTGGTCGCCATCGTCGTCCTCGTCGGCGTGCGTGCCGACCGGCTGGACCAGGACAAACGCGGTCAGGCCCAAGATAGCGAGGCGCTTCAAGCTGGCCATCATGAACTCGGCTTGTCGCACGTCGAAGCTTTCAATCCGCTGTCAACCATCCTCAGCTGCCTGCAAGCAAGAGTTCTCTATCAAGGCATGATGGCCGCCAATCATGGCAGCGCCGAGAAGGACGTCGAAACCATGCGCAATTCCTTGTTTTTGCTCCTAGCACTTGGGACCCTGACCATCTTTGCCGCGCCGGCGGCTGCTGGATCGGACGAAGGCTCATGCAGCGCATCGTCTTCCGCCGCGCAGCCCGGACCGATTAATCTCGACGCTATCCCCATGCAGGATGCTACCGGCCCCAAGGCCATCAGGGGCGTGGGCGATGACGACGAATGCGGCGACGGTCTCACCTCGGACAAGGCCGCTTTGAACAGCCCCGATGACGACGACGGCTTGGGAGAAGACGACTGAAATCACCGACCTAATCTTGCCTGGGCATCATTGACGCCAGGCCCCGCAGCTCGTCTCCAACGCCGAGTCCCCTTCGCTTCGCCAATTTCCAAGCCCGTCTCCGGAGAGTTTTTTTCTGATGATCGCAATCCAGCATATCCATCCCATCCTCGTGCATTTTCCAATTGTGCTCATCTACACGCTCGTGGTCCTCGACCTCGTGGCACTTGCGAGCAGCAATGCCGTGACGAGACGCTCGGGCGTGGGCACGATTTCCACTTTCGTTGCGCTCGCAGCAGGAGTCTTCGCCACAGGAACCTGGTTCTACGGCGGACTGGCGCTTGACCATGCCGAAGCTGCCGGCTTCAGCAGCGCCATAGCGGAGACGCACGAAAGCCTTGGCGGAATCACGGCATTTGCCCTTCTGACCTGGGGGGTCGTCAGATTCGCATTGTGGGTCCGCAATCGCGAGTTGGGATCCCTGGCGATCGCCGTTCCTGTAATCGAAGTTGCAGGCGCGGCACTTGTAACCGTCACCGCCTACTACGGCGGCCTGCTTGTCTATGATCTGGGTGTGAATGTGGCCAGAGCCGCCACAGGCGGCTGAGGCCTGTCTCCAAGCCTGTCGACAATTGTCGATAGGCAAAGTGCCTGCATTCCCCACCATGCTCCCGACCTCAGCCATGCGGCTCTGATTTGATGCTGGTTGAATGGGGTATGGTCCCGCCGAAGGCGCGCCCCGCCCTTGATCGATGCTGGTGTCTGTTTTCATGTTCGAAGAACCAGCGCTTCGTCATCTCCGAGGCCAATAGATAGACCCCGGTGATGGCGATGAGCCCGACAAGCACAGGCAGAGGTAGAGGCACAAAGCCGAAGTTTGCGGCGACGGGAACGTAGGGCATCGCGATCGCGACAAGCGCGACAGCAAGCGTAAGCCAGGCAAGCAGCGGGCTGGGGCGGCTCATCCAAAACGCCTTGTGCGTGCGCACGATGAGCACGATGGCGAGTTCTGTCAGCAGCGACTCGACGAACCATCCTGTCTGGAACGTAGCCGCCGTCGCATTCGCAAGAAGCAGCAGGAAAGCGAAGGTTGCAAGGTCGAACAGCGAGCTGACCAGGCCAAAGCCGACCATGAATCGCCTGACGAAGCTGATGTCCCAACGGCGCGGCCGGCGCAGCTGGTCCCGGTCGACATTGTCGGTGGCGATGGCCAGCGAAGGAATGTCGGACAGGAAATTGTTGAGCAGGATTTGTGCCGCCAGGAGCGGCAGGAAAGGCAGGAACAGCGACGCGACGGCCATGCTGATCATGTTGCCGAAATTGGCACTGGTCGTGATGGAGATGTACTTCATCGTGTTGGCGAACGTCTTGCGGCCGTCGTCAATCCCGCGCACGAGCACGTCCAGATCCTGTTTGAGGAGGACGATGTCGGCGGCCTCGCGGGCGACATCAACAGCCCTGTCGACGGAGATGCCGATGTCCGCCTCGTGCAGCGCGGGCGCATCGTTGATGCCGTCGCCTAGATAGCCGACAACATGGCCACAGCTGCGCAAAGCCTGAACGATGCGCTCTTTCTGGTTAGGGTCAATCTCCACGAAGAGATCGGTCTGCTGGACGCCTGCGAAAAGTCCGCTCTTTGTCAGTTTCGACAGGTCTTCACCGGTCATGATCCTGTCAGCCCGCAGGCCGAGTGCGTCAGCAAGGTGCGCGGTGACGTAACGGTTGTCACCCGAAATGACCTTCACGGTAATGCCGCGGTGAGCGAGTGCCGCCAGCGTCTCCATGACGCCGTCCTTCGGCGGATCGAGGAAGAGCAGGAAGCCAGCGAACGTCAGATCGGTCTCCTCCTTCCTAGATCCGGCGCCCTGGCTTTTGATGTGGCGGATTGCCACTCCCAGGACACGATAGCCGTCCGCGCTCCATCGTCGGAACTTCTCGTCGATTGCGGCGCGAAGCGTGTCGTCCAAGGGTTGTGACCCTTTTGCGGTTCGAACAAACCCACAGGCGTTCAGGACATTCTGCACTGCGCCTTTTGTGATCAGGAGGTCTTCGGCGTCCTTGGTCCGCACGACAACGGAAAGGCGCTTACGGATGAAGTCGTAGGGAATCTCGTCGACCTTCGCAAAGGCGGTCAACCTTGCGTCCCCGCCTTGCGTGCCGGCTATCGCTTCGTCAAGCGGGTTCTTCAAACCGGTCTGCATGGTCGCGTTGAGACGCGCCCAGAGCAGGACATCCGCCGATGAGTTGCCATCGGGATCGAGCCATCCATCGAGCTGAATGATCCCTTCCGTCAGCGTTCCGGTCTTGTCGGTGCAGAGCAGGTCCATGCTGCCCAAATTCTCGATGGCGTCGAGACGGCGAACGATGACGCCATTGGCCGCCATGGCGTGAGCACCCCGAGCCAGCGTCACGCTGATAATCGCCGGAAGGAGTTCTGGCGTAAGGCCGACCGCCAGCGCCAGCGAAAACAACAGCGATTCTATCAGCGGCCGATGGAGAAGAAGATTGGCGAAGAACACCAGGATGACAATCGCCAGCATGATCTCCGTCATCAGATAGCCAAAAAGCCTGATCCCGCGGGCAAAGTCCGTCTCCGGGACACGTCGTTCGAGGGCCGCTGCGATTGACGCGAACTCGGTGCGCTGGCCGGTTGCCACCGCAAGCACAGTCGCGGTGCCACTGCGGACCGACGTCCCTGCGAAGACGGCGTTGGCGCGCTGTGCGACGGAAGCGCCCGGCGCCGACCGGCCCGGCGCTTTTACAACTGGAAACGTCTCGCCGGTCAGGACTGCCTCGCTGACATTGAAATCGCGCGCATCCAGAATGATGCCATCAGCGGGAACAAGGTTTCCCGCCGAGAGACGGATCACATCGCCGGGCACAACCTTTTCGGCTCCGATCGAGCGCTCGACGCCGTCACGCAGGATTGCGACCTTGCGCGAAATGCGCCCTTTGAGCGCCTCTGCCGCACGTGACGCGCCGTATTCCTGGGTAAAACTCAGGACACAGCTAGCCAGCACAATCGCGCCGATAATCGCAGCCTCCTGGCTCTGACCGACGAAGGCCGACACGGCGGCCGCGAAAATGAGGATCAGGACAAGCGGGCTACGGAACTGGCGGACGAACACTGTTAGTATCGAGGTGCCTGACTGCGATGCTGGTGTGTTTGTGCCGAATTTCGACAGCCTTGATACGGCCTCGGAGGTGCCAAGCCCAGAGACCGACGTCTTGAGGCGTCGCAGAAGATCATTGATCTCCATTGACCAAAAGGCGTCGTCGTCAACAATTCCCGTCGGTGCGGGGACGGGTTGTTGGCCGACTTCGCCGGGCACGATACCAGAAACCATCAGCATGACATGAAGCGGTTGATGCTGCTGTCTTCGATCAGCGAGCGGGTGACACCGCCAAAGGCCCATTCCCGCAGGCGGCTGTGGCCGTAGGCGCCGGAGACGATCAGGTCGGCATGGATTGAACGCGCAAACGCAACCAGCCGGTCGCCCTCCGCCTCGCCAGCCAGCAGTTCGGTTTGCGGCATGATGCCATGGTTTTCGAGATAAGCCGCGACATCGGCGAGGCTGTATCGGGCGCTCTCGCTGCGGTCTGTATCGATGGTGGCGACAATGACCTCGTTGGCCACGGCCAGGAAAGGCAATGCATCGGCTATCGCCCGTCGCGCCTCCCTGGTGTCCTTCCAGGCGACCAGCACGGTCTGTGCCATGACATGTTCGACATTGCTTGCGGTGACGAGGACTGGTCGGCCTGTTCCCAGCGCAAGGCTCCCGACATCCACGGCACGGAAGACATCTTCTCCATCCCCACCACCGGTAACGATGAGGTCGGCGGCTCGGGCGGAAACGCTCAGGAAGCGGGTTGGACTGCTGACTGCCTGCCCCCATTCGCTGCTCACCGATGCCGGAACCAGCTTCTCGAATTCGGCACGCAGCTCCGCAAGCCGCTTCTCGATCTCGGTTCGCTGGACCTGCAAGATCTCGCCTTCGTAGACCATGCCGCTGCCGGTGGCGACGAGCGGCGGAACATCTGCAGCCGCCAGGCCGATAAGGTGCGCTCCAAAACGCTCGGCCAGTTCGACGCCCAGTTTCACAATGGGTGCAGGAGATGCATCCACAGCGAGGTTAACGATGATCGACTTGTAAGACATTGCGGGGCGCCCTTCGGTGAAGATGTCGACGTTCGATGAAGTGCATCCGCCAGCCTCCGTCGCCTTGACGCGGGTCAAAACGCAACGCCTTTCGATTACCCCCCGGGCGACGGCAAGAACCTCTGCAAGGTGGGCCACCCGACGCGATCACTCGCGCTCGATCTGTCCTTTGATCATGATCAAGGCCAACCTTGGTGAAGGGAATATCGTGCAGTCGCGAAGGAGAATTGCGATGGAATATATCAAAGCCGATGAGGCGTTATGGGCATCCAGCATGTTGCCCGAGGGTATCTTGGAGCGTTGGTTCATTGCCAGCGGTGACGCGGTAAGGGCTGGCGATCGGATAGCAGAAATTCGAGTCGAGGATGCGCTGCACGAGATTGTCTCGCCTGCAGCCGGCCGCGCGACGATTGTCGCCGCGGCGAATGCCGTCATCGAACCCGGCTCGATCCTGGCAACGCTGGAGTCCCGATCTGCGTGAGGCGGGCGACGCCTCACGCCGACAATTGCGCGCGCCCCTCAACCATAGTCTCAAGAGCGTAGCCACTGCAGACCCAACACCCCGTCGCCTGGCCGCGCCGCCGACCGGTTGCGTCCTCCTAGGAGGAGGCTAGCCGCAGATCGGCTCAAGATCGTCATGGCCGCAGCGGTCATTACCGTTGGAGGCTTTCGATGTAAGCAAGGATGGCGTCGATTTGATCGGGGCTGGCAACCCACTCTGGCATGTCGGGATGGCCCGTTGAAATGCCCTCGGCCAGCGCCTCCTCGAGATCGACAATCGGATAGCGCTGCGACAAGACGCGAAATGCAGGCGCGTCGGGGTGGCTGCTTTTGTCCGTTCTTCCGATGGCGTGGCAGCGCGCGCAATTGGCTTCGACCAATGCCTTCCCGTGCGATACCGGGTCGGCGCTTGCGCAACCGCCGGACGGGCCAAGTGCCGCAGCAAGGGTCACCACATGGAGAGCAGATGCTGAAAGCCGGCTCAGCCGTGGCGGGTTCATCGCAATACCCATCCGGTGGTTTTGTCCATAGCTGTACTTCCTCGATAGCCGATCACGCTGCCGTGCTCGCCGCGATGTCTTCGATGGCGCTCTCGGCTTGCCTGCGCACGCGTCTGGCCATGTCCGAGGTGAGCCGCGACCCAACACGGGCGAAGTTGCCGGCCTCGGTCGCATAAGCTGAGGTCGCGTTCTGCAGAAAATTGCTGGTGACATCGAAAACGTCCACGAACTCGCCACCAGCGAAGAGATCATCGATCAGTTTGACGTTTTGCTCGCAGCGGCGTTTGAGGAAGGAAAGCGTTTCGATCTGATAACTTATGACGGCCTTGAGAGCAGTCGCCTGAAGGTCGGCCGCGGCAAAGAGGAACTTCTGGCCATTGGTCATCGTCATTGGGTCCATTCCGTTCGTCATGGGTATTTCAAGAAAGCTAACCCGAGCCGACGGAACGTCGTTGATCGAGATCAATGTATCACCTTGCCGCAGTACCCAGGCGCGGAACCCTTGACCCAGATCAATACGGCTCCGTCAGCGAGGTGCTTTGATGCAGCCCTCGTCAGGTTTACCGGCTTTGGCGAAGCGGGCGCGGAGGATCGCGCCGAAAGCGCGGATTCGCGAAGCGATGAACCAACTCGGCAAGGGTTCCTGGCGAGCGGTCCGCCGACCTCGGGCTCTGGCGCCCCTTCCCTGGAGGGGTGGACGGGTCGAGGCGGCGGTACCTGCCGATCAACTCGCTCGCAAGGAGAAGACCCATGGCCGAAGCTGCCACCAAACTGCCTGTCAAAACAGAAAAGAGCACTGCGCCGGCCCCAGCCGGCAACTGGACTGGTCCGTTCGAAAGCCTGCGGCGTGAAATCGACCGGCTCTTCGACGATTTTCATCCGTTCGACTTTCGCCTGCCTTCGACACGCTCCCTCTTTGGTCGCGAACTGCCGGCGCTGCGCAATGCGGACTGGCTGGTCGCGCCGGCGATGGATCTCGTCGAGAAGGACAAGGAGTATGAGATCACAGTCGAATTGCCCGGCATCGACGAGAAGAACGTCGAGATCAAGCTCGCCAATCGCATACTGACGCTCAAAGGCGAGAAGAAGGAGGAAAAGGAAGAGAAGGACAACGACTACTATCTCTCCGAGCGTCGCTATGGTTCCTTCCAGCGGTCGTTCCAGCTGCCTGAAGGCGTCGACGCCGACAAGATCGATGCGACCTTCGCCAAGGGCGTGCTGACGGTGAAGCTGCCCAAGACCGCGGAAGCCCAGAAGGCCGAGAAGAAGATCACAGTCAAGGCCGCTTGATATGAAGTTCGGTCACCGCTCAACGCCCAGCCGGCGTTTGAGGCGATGGGCATAGCAATCGACACCGGCGCCGCTCAAGCAGGGCGTCGCCGTCTCTGCTCGTCCATTCGAACCGGAAGTTCACTGCCTTCGGCCGGATTGGCGGCATGGGTCTGCTTGCGCGCTTTTGCTTCAGCAATCTCCAACTTCTGGCGCTCCTGCGCCAGCAAGTCCTCGATCACGCGGCGTCGCTCGGCGTCCACCTCATATCGAAGAAGATCCGCGAAATGCGCAATATTGGCGCGCGCGATATAGCGGTCCATGACATGCCTCAACGCATGGAAACTTGGCATATTTTACTCTCGAGAGCGCTCCGGGCCTAGCTCTTTTTGACCGAGATCAATGCCGGCATCCCCAATCATATGGCTTGTGGGCAAATGGAGTAGCTCGCCTGAAGGAGGCTCTGATGCGCACTTTGCCCAGTATTCTGGCAGCGGGACTCATGCTGGCCGCCTCAGTGGCGCCTGCAATGGCCGGTGCCGACGATGATTCCGGCTGGTGGCCCCGCTGGGGCATGAGTCGAATGATGATGGGCCAATGGGGCATGGGCGGCCCGATGGGCGGCTTTGACTCAGACGAGATGCTCGATCGCATTGACGGACGAGTTGCTTTCCTCAAGACGGAACTGAAAATCACGGACGAACAGGCGCCGGCCTGGGATGAGCTTGCCGGCGTCATCCGTAGCACGGCCGAGGCACACAACGAGTTGATGCGCGGTATGATGCAGGAATTTCATGACGGTGACTTCCTGAAGAAGCCGTTGCCCGAGCGGCTCGCCTACCAGCAAACCCATCTCGAAGCACGCCTCGAACAGGTGAAATCGATCAGGGCGGCGGTTGAGAAACTGTACGCGACGCTGAGCGACCAGCAGAAGAAGGCAGCCGACGAGATCGTCCTGCCGATGATGGGCATGGGGCTGTCGGGCGGCTTCGGGCATGGAATGATGTTCAGATAGTCTCCATTCGCTGAAGGAGACATGGCCATAGAGAGCGGAGTGGGATATCCATCGTGCGAGCCGCCGATGCGGGCAATCTGCGCAGGAATCTGGCGCAACCTCGTCGTGTTTCGACTTCTGGGCTTTCTGGCGGCACTGGCTGCGCCCGGCATGACCCATGCATCTGGCTCGACGATCTTTCCAACGGAAGTTGTCTACGGCAACAGGACCGAAGAGACCGAAGAGGCCAGGGTTTGCGAGATCATCCTCGATGTCAGCAGCCCGCCATCGCGCGAACTCGTCAAGTTCATAACGCTTGGCGGATACACCAAGGCCGACGGGGCGGTGCTGGCCGGCTTTCTCATGGGTGTGGCCGACATTGTGGCAGTCGAACGAGCCGACCTCGCGCAGATTGCGAACGCGAACTTCAATTCCGCGACCTTCAGTTCGCTGGGCCAGTTGAACTACGAAACCTATGATGACGGTACGATAATGGCGACGACGCAGAACGCCGAGTTTGCCGCTCCCTTCCTCAACGCCGTGCTTGCCGGAAACTATGAGTTGAGTTTCTCCCGCTCGGAACCGGGTGCCGAAATGAGGACCTACAAGATCCTGCCTGCTCCGTCCGAGACCATTGCGGACAACTTCATTCGCTGCATGGATGGCCTGGCGATGCAGTCTCGGCAGGTTCGATCATCGATATCGACAAAGATGAGCGCGCAACGGGAGGGAGGTGGCAACGGGGTCAGCATGACATCGGATCAGGCAGGTCAACCCTTCACCCGCCAACGTCAAGGAAGGACGGCAGACCAAGAGTAGGAAGATCATCCCATTATAAAAGGGGAACATACTCAGCTTTTCGCCGGCAACTTGATGCGGCTCAATGCGAGAGTCTTCTTATGCATTAACATGCCCGTATGGAGATGAAGGAGTTCCCTGATGATCCACACTTCGACTGCAAGTCTTACCCACTCGGCCGAGCAGGCGCAGCAATGGGTGAGCGAGCTCGCCCGGGACTTGGGCTGGAATGAACGGAACGCATACCGGTTTCTGAAATCCGTCCTTCACACGTTGCGGAACTGGCTGTCGCCGGAGGAAATGGCCGACCTTTCCGCTCAGCTGCCAACGCTTATCAGGGGTGTCTATTTCGAAGGCTGGAAGCCGTCGGACGCACCCGTGTCGGAACGAAAGAAGCGCGACTTCGTCATCAGCGTCAGGGACAGCTTTGGCTACGAACCGGGCGTCGATATCGATACGGCGATCAAAGCGGTCTTCAAGCTCCTCGACCGTCACATTTCGCATGGCGAGATCGTGCAGGTTCGCAATTCGATGAAGACGTCGCTCCGTCATCTGTGGCCGGAAGGTTGACCGATGTTTCGCGACCGTCAGGAAGCCGGACAAAAGCTCGGCATCGAACTGGAGAAGCTCCGGCTGCATCAGCCTGTCGTGCTGGCATTGCCGCGGGGCGGCGTTCCTGTCGCCGCAGAAGTGGCCAAGGCCCTCAGGGCCCCACTTGACCTGATTATCGTGCGCAAGGTGGGAGCGCCGGGGAACCCCGAACTGGCTGTTGCGGCGATCGTCGATGGCAATCCTCCGGATGTCGTGCTCAATCGAGACATCGTCGAAGCCTACTCGCTAGACGATGACCAACTTCGCACTTTGATCGCCAGAGAGCGGCCCGAGATGGAGCGCCGGCGGCTTGCCTATCGCGGAAAACATCCGCCGTTGTCGATCGCTGGAAAGACCGCAATCATCGTCGACGACGGCGTCGCGACCGGCACGACGATGAAGGTCGCGATCCGTGCCCTCAAAAGACGCTCGCCTCGAGAGGTCGTCGTGGCCGTTCCCGTGGCGCCCCCGGACACCTTGGCTGAGCTTGCCTGCGAAGCGGATTGGATTGTTTGCCTCAGTCAACCGGCGCATTTTCATGCTCTCAGTCAACACTATCTCGGCTTCCGGCAGCTGTCCGACGGAGACGTCGTCTCCGCGATGGACAAAGCGGCCCGGTCGCAAAGTGCCAGGCAGCGCGGGAAGCAAAAACAGATCATCGCGACAAAGAAACAGCGGCGCGAAACAGTCGCAGAAAAGTAGGAGGTCGGTCCATGCTGGTCCGCACACTCTCTACCTTGGAATGCACGAAATTGCTCACGGCCAATCGTGTCGGCCATCTGGCTTGCGCAAAAGACGGACAGCCCTACGTCGTACCGTTCTACTACGCCCATGCGGACAATCATCTCTATGCATTTTCCATGCCCGGCAAGAAGATTGACTGGATGCGAACCAACCCGCTTGTGTCGGTCCAGGTGGACGAACACGGCCAAGGGCGAGGATGGAGAAGCGTAATTGTCGACGGCCGTTATGAAGAACTACGTGATCAGCTCCCGCGCGATCATGCATGGTCGGTGTTGAGCAAGCACCCCGATTGGTGGGAACCGGGTGCGCTCAAACCGGTCATTCCTCCCGCCTCCGACAGTGCGCCGCACGTTTTCTTCCGGATCCTCATCGAGCAGGTGTCAGGCCGGGCGGCGAGCGAGTAAGCCGCCCCGAGAAGGCACTGTTTGATGAGCGTCAAGGTGCCCGGCCGCGAATGCCACAACAGTCGATGCGTTCCACAGGACCGCAAGGCATGCAAACTCCGATTTTTTCTGCCCATGGGGTGACCAAGGTTTACCACGCCGGCGAGATCGAGGTGTTCGCCCTGCGTGGCGTCGATCTGGATCTGTACGAGGGAGAGATCGCCGTCCTGCTTGGGCCATCGGGCAGCGGAAAGTCGACTCTGCTCAACATTATGGGCGGGCTTGATCGCGCGACCGCAGGCGAGGTGCACTTTCGCGACCAGGATCTGACCACCTTCTCAGAGAGGCAGTTCACCCGCTTCCGGCGCGCTCACGTCGGCTTCGTGTTCCAGTTCTACAATCTGATCCCGAGCCTGACCGCTTGGGAAAACGTCGCGCTGGTCACAGAGATTTCGTCCAACCCGATGAAACCCGAGGAGGCGCTGGAGATGGTCGGGCTCAAGGACCGCCTGACGCATTTCCCCGCCCAGCTCTCCGGCGGCGAGCAGCAAAGGGTGGCGATTGCCCGGGCAATCGCCAAGCGGCCGGAAGTGATGCTGTGCGACGAGCCCACCGGCGCCCTGGATTCGAAGACGGGCGTTCTGGTCCTGGAGGCGCTGTCGCGGATCAACGAGGAGATGAAGACGACGATGGCCATCATCACCCACAATGCCGGTATCCGGCAGATCGCGCATCGCGTCTTCACTTTCAGGGACGGTCGCATTGCCGATGTCGCCATCAACGACCAGCGGGCACGGCCCGCCGACGTGAGTTGGTAGCGTCGTGTCGGTTCTCGATCGCAAACTTCTGCGCGATCTGCTGCGAATGTGGGCGCAAGTCCTCGCCATTGCGCTTGTCATGGCATGCGGCGTCGCGACGATCGTCATCGCCGTCGGCGGCTATCGCTCGCTGGAGCAAACCCGCAACGCATTCTACAACCGCTACAGGTTTGCCACCGTCTTTTCCGGGCTGACGCGCGCGCCGCTGCATCTTCGCGAGCGCATCGCATCGATCGCGGGGATAAGCGGCATCGAATTGCGTATCGTCAAGCCGGTTTTGCTGGACATGCCTGGCATGGCGGAGCCGGCAACCGCCATTGCCGTCTCCATCCCCGATCGCGGCGAGCCTGCTGTCAACAGACTTTACCTGCGCAACGGCCGGCTGCCCGAATCCGGACGGCCCGGCGAGGTAGCGGTGACCGAGCGTTTCGCGACCGCGCGCCGCATGGCGCCCGGAAGCACGTTCGATGCCATCCTGAACGGCCGCAAGCGGACGCTTTCCGTCACGGGCATTGTACTTACACCCGAATACATCTACGCGCTCGGCCCTGGCGACATGGTGCCAGACCCGCGGCGCTTCGGCGTCTTCTTCATGCCCCGAACCGTACTTGCCGGCATCTTTGACATGGATGGCGCATTCAACGATGTCGCCGTGCGCACCCAGCGCAGTGCCGGCATCCAGGCGGTCGAGGACGCAGTCGATCGTATCCTGAAGCCATATGGAGGAATCGGGACGCATGGGCGCACCGACCAGATATCCCATGCATTTCTCGACAATGAGCTGATCCAGCTCCGTGCAATGGCCACCGTCATCCCCCCGGTGTTCCTCTTTGTGTCCGCCTTCCTGGTCAACATGATCCTGTCACGGTTGATCGTGCTCGAGCGCGAACAGATCGGGTTGATGAAGGCCGTTGGATACGGATCGGGGGCAATCGGCTGGCACTATGGAAAGCTGACGCTGGTGATCGCATCGATCGGCATCGCTATTGGCGCGGGTGCCGGCAATTGGCTAGGCCACGGCCTCACCACGCTTTATGCGCGGTTCTTCTCCTTTCCCTTCCTCATCTTCCAGCAGAGTCTCGACCTCTATGCCGTCGCCGCCACCACAAGCGCACTGGCGGCCCTGTTAGGCGCGGCACGGGCGATCTGGAGCGTCATCACGCTTCCGCCGGCGGTCGCCATGCAACCACCTGCACCGGCCCTATACCAGAGCTTCCTCACGGGCGAGGGCCGTCTCCTTTCAGCGTTTTCGCAATTGACCATCATGGCGTTCAGACATCTGCTGCGCTGGCCTTTGCGCTCCTTGCTGACGGCGTTGGGGATCTCACTCGCCGTCGCTCTGCTGGTCACTGCGCTGTTCTCTTTCGATTCCATAGCGTTCATGGTCGACACGGTTTTCTTCCGTGCCGAGCGGCAGGACGCGACCTTGTCATTCGGTGTGGAGCAATCAACACGCGCCCTGCAGTCGGTCGCCGCCATGCCTGGCGTGCTGCGCGCCGAACCGTTCCGGGCAACGGCTGTGATCCTGCGCCACGGCCATCGCGAGCGCCGGCTGGTGATCTCCAGTGTTCCGCCAAAGGCCGATCTCGCCAGGGTTCTCGATCTCGATCTCGCTCCGATCGATCCGCCACCGGCCGGCCTCACGCTATCCGAAAGGGTCGCATCGCTACTCGACCTGCGAATTGGAGATTTGGCGGAGGTCGAACTGCTCGAACGGGCGCATCAAATGGTCCGCGTTCCCGTGACCAGCATTGTCCAGAGCTATGTCGGGCTCGCCGTCTACATGCGGACCGAGGCACTCGACCGGCTGGTTGGCGGCGGACCACGCATTTCCGGGGTCAGGGTAGCTATCGATCCGGCACGCCTCGGCGACCTCTACAGCGCCGTCAAACAAACGCCGGCTATCGCCTCGATCGCGCTGCAGGGCATATCGCGTCAGCGCTTCCGTGAGACGATTGGAGAGAACATCACAATCATGACCACCGTCTACACGGCGCTTGCCGTCATCATTGCCTTCGGCGTTGTCTACAACTCGGCCCGCATTCAGCTTTCCGAGCGCGCCCGAGAACTCGCCGGCTTGCGCGTGCTCGGCTTCACCAGAAGCGAGGTTTCGAGCGTCCTGCTCATAGAACTGGCAGCCATCGTGGCTCTGGCGCAGCCTCTTGGCTGGATGCTCGGCTATCTCTTCTCGTGGTCGGTGGTCAGGGGCTTCGAAAGCGATCTCTTCCGCATACCGTTCGTGGTCAACCGTTCGACTTTCGCGCTTGCCAGCCTGGTCGTGCTCGCAGTGGCCACGCTGTCGGCACTGATTGTGCGGCGTCGCATCGACCGACTGGATCTCGTGCGTGTCCTCAAGACAAGGGATTAGTCCGATGAAGTCGATCTGGATGAAACGCCTCGGACTCGCGCTTGTCGCGCTTGTGTTGATTGCAGGTTTCGGCTGGGCTTTGCGCGAGCAGCCAACGCTGGTGGATTTGGCTGAAGTTGCCGCAGCGCCGATGCGAGTCACGGTCCGAGAGGAAGGAATGACGCGGGTGCGCAACGTCTACACAGTATCGGCGCCGATTGCGGGCCATCTGACGCGCACGGTGGTCAACGAGGGTGATGTGGTGAAGGCGAACAATACTGTTGTCGCTGCCATCCATCCGCTCGACCCACCACTGATCGACCGGCGGGCGGAAGCCGAATTGCTCGCCAGCCGCGATGCAGCGCGCGCTGGTGTCGGTGTTGCAGAGGTCGAATTGCAGCGCGCGCAATCGGCTTTGAAGCTTGCCGAGGACGAATTGGTCCGCGCGCTCAAACTGTTCGGATCCGGCTTTGTCTCGGAGAGCGCTTTGCAGAAGCTCACCAACGAAGTCGACGTGCGGAAAGCCGCGGTGGATGCGGCGAAAGCAGTCATTCGGCTCAGAAACGCCGAACTTGCCAACGCAGAGGCTCGCCTGCTGCAGCCCGATCCGTCGGACCCGACCGGTGACAGCTGCTGCGTCAACCTTCTCGCACCCATCGACGGAACGGTTCTTGCCGTCATGGCAAGGAGCGAACAAGCGGTAGCGGCTGGCGCCAAGATCGCCGAGATCGGCAACGTCCACGATCTGGAAATCGCTGTCGACCTCCTTTCAAGTGATGCCGTTCGCATTGCCCCTTGGACAGGGGCTAAGATCAGCGATTGGGGCGGCGATCATGGGTTGCGTGCGACGGTGAGACGCGTCGATCCAGCGGCATTCACCAAGGTTTCCGCGCTTGGCATCGAGGAGCAGAGGGTTACGGTCGTTCTGGATCTGGAAGACACCGACGTCCGGCTCGGCCACGGATATCGGGTCTTTGTCGAAATGACAGTCTGGGCGTGCGCCCAATGCCTGCAGGTGCCGATCGGCGCGCTGTTCAGAAACGGCGACCGGTGGAACGTCTTTGTCGCTGACGGTGGTCGCGCTAGGCAAGTGGAAGTGCAGGTCGGGCACATGAATGACGATGTCGCCGAGGTGCTGACGGGTCTGAAGCCCGGCGCTGCCGTTGTCGTCCACCCGTCCGACACCCTTGGCGATGGTGGCCCGGTGGAGAGGCGTCAATAGCCCTGGCCGACCGCAGAAACGGGCCGGTCCAAGTGTTTTCGTTGATCAGCGCGCCAGAAGGGTTGGCAGGGACGGGCCTTCGAGCATCGATTTGGTGACGCCGCCGAAAATCCGTTCACGCAACCGCGAATGACCGTATGCGCCCATCACCAACAGCTCGGCGCCACAATCGACTGCGTGCTGGCGAAGAACGTCAGCGACAGAGTGGTTCGCACTCGGCAGACGGTCGACCGTGACTTTGACGCCGTGCCGGGCAAGATAGGCTGCGGCATCGGCACCAGGTTCCGCCCCGTGATGGGTTTCGCCCTCGACAGGATCGACCAGGGCGAGATGCACCTCGTCGGCGCCGATCAGCATGTCGAGCGACTCGCGAACGGCGCGCGATGACTCCAGGCGGGTATCCCACGCAACCATTACGCATTTCGGCTTCAGCGTCGGCCTAGAACCCTTGGGGATGAGCAGCAAAGGCTTTCCGGAAGAAAATAGCGCGCCCTCGACCACTTTGCTTTTCAGCGTCTCGCCGGCAAGCACTTCCGGTCCCACAATGGTGATATCGGCATACCGGGCGCGACGACCGATGGTCTCGTCGGCCCAGCCGGCTTCCGGATATGCGCTGACGGTATCGGCGGAAAGCGCGCGGCCAGCAAGGAAGGCCGCCACGACCGCTGTTCTCTTCTTCAGGAGTTTCTCATCTGCCTGGCGCTCCTTCAGCCAGTCTTCTGAGACGACCACTGCGAACTCTCCTACCGGCGGCGGCGCGGCGAGCGTCACCACGAGAACAGCGAGGTGCGCACTGACCTGCTCGCACAGGCCGGCAGCGAGTTCCAGATCGACGTCACTCATGCCCGGCTCCGTGACTGTGAGTATCGTTTTGAATGACATCGCAGCTGCTCCTGACCGCTGAGTTTGGCTTCAATTGCACCTGCAACCGTAACGAGATGGGTCGCGGCGTTCATTGAGCTGAATCAAAGATCATCTGCGGCGCCTCAATTGATCCCGATCAACTGCGACGCGCGCCGAAGGCGTAAGCTTCAACCGATCAATCGGTGGACACGAAGATGAAGCTCCTGATCGCTGCAGTTTCCACAAGCCTGGCCTTCAATGCGTCAACTGCGCAGGAAATGAGCTACGGCCAGGCGGAATACCTGAACTCCTGCGCGGTCTGCCATGGTCTCGATGGCAAAGGCGACGGCCCCTTGGGCGACGAACTGATGAAGCGCCCGGCCGACCTGACGCGTCTCTCGAAAAACAATGGTGGCGAATTTCCGTATTGGCGCGTCTTTGCCATGATCGACGGCCGCACCATGGTGCCCGAACATGGCGAGCGCGATATGCCGGTCTGGGGCCGCCAATTCCTGCCCGATGACGTCAGGAAATACGGGCCAAGCGCCGGAGAAATCGTCACCACGGAACGGATCCACAACCTGGCAGGCTACGTCCAGACACTGCAGCGATAGACGCCAGGTGGAACGTTCTCGCGGGCACCGCGCAGAGGAGCCATGCAATGATCGTTGAAAGGCAGGAAGCCGCGGGCGCGCTGCTGCTCGATCCCGCCACATATGGCGAGACCGGACCAGTGGAAGTGGTTGAAACCCATATCTCGCGCATCTTCCTGGTCGGCCGACACGCCTTCAAGCTCAAGCGAGCGGTCAAGCTGCCCTATGTCGATTTCTCGACGCCTGCCCTCCGCCTCACCGCCTGCGAGAAGGAAGTGGAGCTCAATTCGAAGACCGCGCCGGGCCTTTATGCGGGTGTGCGACGGATCACGCGAGGGATCGACGGCAGGCTCGCGTTCGACGGAGCCGGAGAGCTGGTTGATGCCGCAATCGAAATGGTGCGCTTCGACCAGTCGAAGCTTCTCGATCGAATGGCGGTCGCAGGCCAACTGACGCCCGCGCTGCTGACGACGGTCGCGGGCATGATTGCGCGATACCATCGCGGCGCGTCGGAGATCCACACAGGCAGCGGGTCATCGAACCTCGCTGACGTGATCGACATCAACGCGGCCGGCTTTGCTACCAGCCATGTCTTTCAAACAGACGAGATTGAGCAGTTCACCGAGGCCTTTCGTATCGCCCTCGCCCGCCATTCCGCCCTCCTCGACCGGCGAGAGGCCGCGGGCAAGATCCGCCGCTGCCACGGCGATCTGCATCTGCGCAATATCTGCCTGTTCGACGGCGGGCCCCGGCTCTTCGACTGCATCGAATTCAATGACAAGATAGCCGGCATCGATGTACTCTACGACCTCGCCTTCCTGTTGATGGACCTCTGGCACCGGGGCTTTCCGGAATTCGCCAATCTGGTGATGAACCGCTACCTAGACGAAGCCGACGACGAGGACGGGTTCATCCTGCTGCCTTTTTTCATGGCGGTGCGAGCCGCGGTGCGCGCGCATGTCACTGCAACGCAGGTAGAGGAAGGCAGCTCCGACTCCGAGAGGCTGGTTGCCGAGGCCAGGTCGTATTTCGAACTCGCCCGAACTCTGCTCAGAAGCGAGCCTCCGCGGCTGATCGCGATCGGCGGCCTGAGCGGCTCCGGCAAGACGACCGTCGCCGAGGCGCTCGCCCCCTATGTCGGCGCGCCGCCTGGCGCGCGCATTGTCGAGAGCGACCGCATCCGTAAAGCCATGCATGGGGTGCCCGCCGAAACGACGTTGCCGGACAGGGCCTATCGACCGGGCGTGTCGGAACGAGTCTATCGCCAAATGGTATGGCGCAGCGAATTGATCCTTTCCCAAGGCGGTTGCGTTGTCACTGATGCCGTATTCGACCGAGAGATAGACCGTGACCGGATTGAGAAGGTCGCCCGTGAGCGGGGCATCGCGTTTGCCGGATTTTGGTTGGCGGCGGACGCGCTCGTTCTCTGGCAGCGCGTGAGTGAGCGCAAGGGTGGCCCTTCCGACGCCACTGTCGACATACTCTCCCGGCAATTGCAGCGTCGCGAAGCTCAGACCACCTGGCGCAGGGTCGAGGCCGATCGAAAGCTCACCGACATCACCGCTGAATTGCTGGATTGCTTGCTATCTGCTTCTTCCTCTTCTCGGAGCGTCTCTTTGAAGGAAGCATCGTAAGAAGAAGCTATCGCGTTCAGCCGACCTCCAAGGTTGCCAACGACAGGCCTGCCTGGTCGGGGTGGTGCGCGATGGAGAAGCCGAATTCGCGACACATAGCCAACATCTTGCTGTTTTCGCTAAGCATTATACCTTCGATTCGGTTGATCTTGTCTGCCCTGGCATAGTCGATGATCTGCCTGAGCAGTTCCCAGCCAAGGCCGTGGCCCTGCAGGTCCGTACGGACCAACAACGCATATTCTCCGACCCTATGGTCAGGATCGCAGGAAAGCCGGCCGACCCCGGCCAGCGCGCCGGTGCCCGCCTCCAGCGCGACGAAAGCGATATCACGGTCATAGTCGAGTTGGGTCAACCGCTTGAGCATCTGGTCCGGGAAGTTCCTGCGCGGGGATAGGAACCGCAGGCGCAGATCGTCCGGCGAAATCCTCGCCAGGAATTCGGGATAGAGCACAATGTCGGCCGGCTTTATCGGCCGGATATGATAGCGGGCGCCGTCCGCGGAAAAATCCCTGCTCCAGCCTGATGGGTAGGGCCTTATTGCGAGCGCCGGGTTTGGCGCTGGCTGCTCCACGCGTTCTGGATCGATCTCGATGCGGGCATCGAGCGCGATCACGCCGTCGGCATCAGCCAGCAGCGGGTTGATGTCCATTGAGACGAGACATGGAAAATCGACGACCATTTGCGACAGCCCGTTGAGCGCGGCGATGATTGCCCCACGATCGGCCGGTTGGCGACCGCGATAACCGGCAAGCAGCCGGCTGATGCGCGTCTGTTCGATCAGGTCGCCCGCGAGAACATCGTCGAGTGGCGGCAAGGCGATCGCTGTGTCATCCAGCACCTCGACCGCCACTCCGCCGGAGCCGAACAGGATGACCGGACCGAAGATCGGATCCCGGCTCATGCCGAGGATGAGTTCCTGGGCGTATCTTCGCACCACCATGGGCTGGATGGCATAGCCTTCAACAGTGGCTGTCGGAGCCTGCTTGCGCAACCGGGCCCGGATCGCGGTTGCGGCGTCCCTAGCGACAGAGGCGGCGGCAATATTGAGCACTACCCCGCCAATGTCCGACTTATGCGAAATTGCCTTCGACCACAGCTTGACGACGACAAGTTCGGACGTTTTGAGCAGGTGTCTGGCAGCCGCCTCTACCTCGGCAGGAGATCTGGCGACGATCGTCTCGGGCACGGCAATGCCATAGGCGGAAATAACGGCCTTGGCCTCCGGCTCCGTCAGCATGCGCCGTCGCTCGCTCGCCACTTGTCTGAATATGGCAAGCACGGTGTCGCGGCCGCCGACTGTATCCTCGCGGCGGCTCGATGGCGTGCGCAGCAGCGCCCGCTGAGCTTGCGACCAGTCGCTGAGGTAGGAAACGGCGATTGCGGCGTCTGCAGGCGTCTCGAAGCTGGCCACTCCGGCACCCTGCAGGACACGCCGGCCCTCGCGCGCCGTGCGTTCTCCCAGCCAGCAGCCCAATACCGGCTTTCCGCAGATCCTGCCTGCCTTGGCAAGTTCGGCCACCGCACCTGCCGCCGCGAGCGGCGAGCCAAGTCCCGTCGGGCAGTTCATCACCAGGACGACGTCAGTTCCAGGGTCTGCCGCGACGGCTTCGACCGCAGCCTTGTAGCGCTCGGGCGCCGCATCGCCGACGATGTCCACCGGATTGGCGTGCGACCATGTGCGCGGCAACACGTCGTTCAATCGCTCGATCGTTGTCTGCGAAAGCTCGGCCAGCTCGCCATTGCCGTCGACGAGTTGGTCGACGGCGAGCACGCCTGCGCCACCGCCGTTGGTGACGATACCGACACGGGCTCGTTCCAGAGGCGAGAAGCGGGCGATCGTTTCAGCGGCATCGAACAATTCAGCGAGACCTTTCACGCGCAAGATGCCCGCCCGCCGGAGAGCTGCCTCCACTACCCGATCGGCTCCTGAAAGTGCGCCGGTGTGCGTCGCCGCGGCCTTTGCCGCCAACTCATGCCGACCCGGCTTTATCGCGATGACCGGCTTGATGCGTGCGGCCGCCCGTGCCGCAGACATGAACTTGCGCGGATTGGGTACGGTTTCGAGATACATAACGATGGCCCTCGTGCGCGCGTCGCCAGCCAGCATGTCGAGGCAATCTCCAACATCGACATCCGCCATGTCGCCCAGCGAGACGATTTGCGAGAAGCCGATATTGTTGTCCGCCGCCCAGTCGATCAGCGAAGTGGCAATGGCGCCGGATTGCGACAACAGGGCTATGTTGCCGGGTCTGGCTGCCATATGCGCGAAACCGGCGTTGAGCTTTTTGGGCGGGAGCATCAGACCAACCGTATTCGGCCCTATGATGCGTAAGAGTGTGGGCCTGGCGGCATCAAGCATCGCCTGGCGCAAACCGTTTTCGCGCGTAAGCCCCGCAGTCAGGACGACTGCCGCTCGTGTCCCCTTCTCCCCGAGGTCGCGCACGATACCGGGGACCGTCTCTGGTGGCGTGACGACTACCCCCAGATCCGGAACGCCCGGCAATTCGGCCGCTGTCGCATAGCAGCGTCGCCCAGCCACTTGCGAATATTTCGGATTGACCGGCCAGATCTCGCCCTCGAAGCCGCCGTTGACGATGTTGTCGAAGACGACACGACCGACAGAGCCGTCGTGCACCGATGCGCCGAACACGGCAACCGACTTCGGGGCGAAAGCATGTTCGAGATTTCGGATCGTCACCCCTGTTTCTCCGTTCGTGGCGATAGTTGCCGGTCGATCTTGCCCGTTCATTGCGTTGGATCAAAGTCGCCTTCGGTTGTCGCTTTCAACTGCGGGGGTTCTGCCGCGGCCGGTTGCCCCAGACGACTGCTCGCAATGCGACTGGCACCAGGTCGTCTCAGGGCGCGAAAGGTGATCGCGGCGCAAACCGAAACCTCTGGCGGTTGACCAAAATCAAGGCCCACAAGATCGGCAAGCATAGAGTTCAGCGGAAGCCGTCTACGAACCGCTGAAAGGATAAGGTGATGGCGAAGAGAACGGACAAGATCGAGGTCGGCATGGATCTGGCCGTGAGGTGCCGCGTCACCGACACCTGGCAGGACGATCTAGGTGACCAGTGGGCCACGGTCCTGATCGAGGGCTACGACGTCCCGATCACGTTAAAGGTGGTCCATTTCTTTCCGTTAAACGACGGCGGCTAATCGTTTGCATGAGGCGGCACAGGGCTGCGCTTCACCACATGATCGCGACAGAGCGGGCCAGCATCCGCGTGAGGTGGCACGCTGAAACCTGGTGGCCAGCGCTCCCCCGTTGATCGAGCGAGACCGGATAGACGAAGACCCGGCTTCGCGACCTCCGGTGCCTTAGATAAAATCGGAAAGCATCGCATGAACGAGTCCGCCCTGCGACGCGCATTGCTGGTCATCGCCATCCTGGGCCTGGCCATCGGGTTATGGATCAGGCAATTCGGCTTTGGATCCATCGAGGCAGGCACGGTCTGGACGGTGGCGACCTTGCCCGTAGTGGTGGCTCTCGCCATTTCCATCTTGCGCGACTTCTGGATCGGCCGTTTCGGTGTCGATGCGATCGCGCTGGTCTCAATGTCCGCGGCACTGCTCCTGGACCAGCCCTTGGCCGCAGTTGTGGTGGCGATAATGTATGCTGGCGGCACAGTGCTCGAGGATTTTGCCCGCGGTCGGGCCGAGCGGAACCTTAAGGCGCTGACCGACCGGGCGCCGCGCGTCGCACATCGAAAGTCGGCACAAAGTACAGATACGATCTCCGTGGATCAGGTTTCCGTCGGCGAAGAACTCCTGGTGCGAACCGGCGAATTGTTGCCTGTCGATGGGATCCTGCTCGATGCTTCGGCGTCTGTTGACGAGTCGGCGGTAACAGGAGAGCCGCTGCCGGTACGGCGAAGCGCCGGCGATGCGCTGCGCAGCGGCACCCTCAATGCCGGCGAGCCCTTCAGCATGCGGGCTTCCGCTCTGGCTGAACAGAGTACCTATGCGGCGATCGTGCGCATGGTCGCCGCGGCGCAGACTGCGAAAGCGCCGTTCATCCGCATGGCCGACCGCTTTGCCCTGTTCCTGTTGCCAGCCACCCTACTGGTCTCGGGTACCGCATGGTATGCATCCGGCGATCCGATCAGGGCGCTTGCGGTTCTCGTTGTCGCGACGCCTTGTCCGCTCATCCTTGCTGCCCCTGTCGCCTTCATTGGCGGCGTTTCGCGCGCCGCGCGTGCCGGCATCTTGATGAAAGGTAGTGCGGCATTAGAAGCCCTCGCGCAGGCGCGCACCGCGATTTTCGACAAGACCGGGACCTTGACCATCGGTGGCGCCGAGCTCGTCGAGATCGACGTTGCACCTGGCGACGAAGCTGACCAGTTGCTGCAGTCGTTGGCATCGTTGGAGCAGGCCTCGCACCATGTGCTCGCCGACTCGATTATCCGCGCGGCCCGCGGCAGACAGCTGATGCTTTCACATCCGCATGGCGTCCATGAATATCGCGGAGCGGGGTTGAAAGGGCAGGTTGGCAATGTATCGGTCCTTGCAGGATCGCGAATGCTGGTGCTCGCCGGCAGGCCGCTGCCCCGCTGGACGCTATGCGGTGAGGAGCAATACCGGAACGAGCCCGTGCTCAGGGTCTTCGTGGCGTTCGACGGGCGCCTTGCCGGCGTATTCACCTTCGGAGATGCCCTGCGTGCGGATGCTCGCGATGCGCTCGGCACCCTCCGCTCCGCCGGCATCGAGCGTATGGTCATGCTCACCGGCGATGACGGCGCCGCGGCAGAGCGAGTGTCGGCATTGCTTGGCCTCGATGCCGTCATCGCCGATGCAACTCCGGCGAAAAAGGTTGCGACGGTCGAAGCCGAGAAGGCCCTGGCACCGACAATGATGGTGGGCGACGGCGTCAACGATGCCCCTGCCCTCGCCGCCGCAACGGTCGGCATCGCCTTGGGCGCCCGCGGCGCTACCGCCTCTTCCGCAGCCGCAGACATTGTCGTTTTGACCGACAGGCTGCAGCCAGTCGCCGAGGCTGTCGAGATTGCCCGGCGAACACGGACGATTGCCCTGCAAAGCATCATCGTCGGGCTGGCGCTTTCGGGGATGGCAATGGCAGCGGCGGCCATGGGACAGATCACTCCGGTTGCCGGAGCACTGCTGCAAGAGGGGATCGACGTGGCGGTTATCCTGAATGCGCTACGCGCCCTGGGCAATGGACATCTCGGACGCCGATGACCGATGATACGAAGCGGATGGATGGATAGCACCATGACGCAGCAGGATTTGGTGGTTTGCAGCAAATGCGGCGGGGTCAATCGCCTGCCGGCAATCCGCAATGCCAAGGCTGCGAAATGCGGAAAGTGCGGGAACAGGCTGTTTTCTGGTCATCCTGAGGACGTCGATGCCCAGGTTTTTGATCGACAGATCACGCGAAGCAATCTGCCCGTTGTCGTCGATATCTGGGCACCCTGGTGCGGCCCGTGCAAGATGATGGCACCGGCCTATGAAGCGGCAGCGCAGGAACTGGAGCCGCATGTCCGGCTGATCAAGCTGAATTCGGACAGGGAACAAGCCGTCGCTGCCAGGCTTGGTATCCGCGGCATCCCGACCATGATCCTGTTCCACGGCGGGCAAGAGGTTGCGCGCGTCTCCGGCGCGATGAGTGCTAGGCAAATCGTCAGGTGGGTTCGCGACCACCTGCCGATGGCCACAGCCTGAGAGCCGCAACCTCATGGATACGCTCATAGCCCGGCTCGGACTCGCCTTGGCAATAGGTCTACTCGTCGGATTGGAGCGCGGCTGGCGGGAGCGCGATGCACCCGATCGCAGCCGGACGGCCGGAATTCGGACGTTCGGCATATCAGGCCTACTCGGCGGCATTGTGACAGCTCTGGCCAACGCGCTTGGCGCTGTATCCGTTCTGGTCGGCGGGTTCATCGCCTTTGCGGCAATCTTCGCCTGGTACAAGGCACGCGAGGCGGCCCACGACGAGGATTTCAGCGTTACGAGCGTCATCGCCGGCCTAGGCGTCTTCGCGCTTGGTGCGCTTTCGGTCGCCGGTGACTATCGGGCCGCGGCGGCTGGCGGGGCAGCTCTCGCGGCCGTCCTTGCAAGTCGCGAAATCCTGCACGGTCTCTTGCGGCGTCTGACCTGGATTGAACTTCGTTCGGCCTTGATGCTTGCGGTGATGACCGCGATCGTTCTGCCGTTGCTGCCAAATCGCACGATGGACCCATGGGGTGGGTTCAACCCTTGGGAGGTCTGGTTCCTCACAGTGCTGATGGCCTCGATATCGTTCGCCGGCTATGTGGCCATCCGCGTCCTCGGTGGTACGCGCGGCCTGCTCGTCAGTTCGCTCGCCGGTGCGGTCGTCTCCTCCACCGCGGTGACCATGACCCTTGCTCGCAGTGCCGCTTCTGCCGCCAATCCTCTGCCGCTCGCGGGCGCGGCTTCGCTTGCCGCGATGGTTTCGATTTTGCGCGTTTGCACTGTAGTTCTGGCCATCGAGCCAAGCCTATTGGCCACGGTCGGCTTGCCGGCCCTTGCCGCGTCGGTCGCATTCGCCCTATGCGGAATTTTCCTGCTGACCAACCATGGCCGGGATCCAGAAAAGGGCACCCCGGCGCGCAATCCATTTGAGCTGGGCCCGCTGCTGCTGTTTGCCATGCTTTTCGCGATCGTTTCGACCGCAAGCGCCGCGTTGGCAGCTCAGTTCGGCGGACACGGGTTGCTGGCGAGCTCAGCGCTTGCGGGAATGTTCGATGTCGACGTTTCAGTGCTGAGCGCATTGCGTTTGGTGAAGCATTCGGTCTCCGTTGAAGCCGTCGGCCTGGCGGTGCTGACAGCACTCACTGCAAACGCGATCGGCCGCCTGTCGCTGGCGGCATTTGCTGGTCCAGTGAGGTTCTGGCTGCCTCTGGCTGGCATCACGCTGGTCGCAGCGGCAGCAGGCTGTTTCACCATGCTTGTGCCCTAACGAGAACTCTCCTTTGACACGGATCAAGGCTGGCACCCGTGGCCGCGCTATGGATCACATCAAAGGAGTTCGCGATGACCAGTTTGCAGGACCTCACCCCGAAATTCCGCCATGTGCGGTTGCTGCTTGCTCGCGAGAAGGGTCACCCGGAAGGGGATCGCGAGGAAGGCTATGATGTACTTGCTCCCTTAACCAGCGAAGGCAGGATTGACGCGGAAGAATGGAAATCGCACCGGGCCGCCTGCCGCGTGCGCCGTTTTTGCACTGGCGAGGACGACTTGATCGGCCGCCTCCGCCGCAAGCCGGGCGGGCAATGGTATTTCGACTATGCCGAAGGCGATCGCGATGACGAGACCGGTTTTCATCTTGGCGACGAACGCTTCGTGACAGGCGAATATGTTTCGATCGAACGCAACGGAGCCATGCACACCTACAAGGTGGCAAGGGTCGAGCGCCCGTAACACCGCCACGCCAGGCTTCCCAGGTGCAGACCATGTCGCGTCGCATCCTCATTGTGGTCGGTCATCCCGACCCATCCCCCGACCGGCTCTGTCGCTCTCTTGCGCAGGCCTACGCCGAGGGGGCGGAGCAGGCACAGCACAGCGTCCGCCGGATCGATATCGCGGCAATTGATTTTCCAGTGCTGCGGACAATGCAGGAATTCGAACACGGCGCCGTCCCCAACAGCCTCCAGCATGCCGCTGAAGCGATTGTCTGGGCGGAGCATATCGTGTTTGTCTTCCCACTCTGGCTCGGGACCATGCCGGCTTTGCTCAAGGCATTTCTGGAACAGGTCATGCGGCCGGGGACCGCCTTTGCTTACCCGGACAAGGGCGGCGGCTTTGCCAGGACGTTGCTTCGTGGTCGCTCCGCTCGCGTGGTGGCAACGATGGGCATGCCATCCGCTCTCTACCGGCTTTGGTTCTTCAGCCACGGCATCGCCGGCATGCGGCGAAGCATCTTGCATTTTGTCGGCATCAGACCGGTGCGGGAGACCCTGTTCGGGATGGTCGCGGGCGCCAGCGACAGGACCAGAGCAAGATGGATCGGGCAGATGCGCAAGCTAGGGGAGCGAGGGCTATAGCATGGCGATCCGCAAACCGGGACATTTCTGCCCCCCACAGGGGCCGTTTCTTCAGGGCCTATGGATCGACGGTGAATTCGGCCCACATGCCGGCGCCATAGTGACCAGGCACGTTGCAGATAAGCAGGTATTTTCCTGCCTTCAGTTCGACGGTCAATGTGCCTGATTTGCCGGGATCGAGCTCAGAAACCTCGCCCTTGTCACCAGCCCTGTCTTCATCGACCCTGTTCTCGGCCTCGAGGTAAGGAAGCGGCTTGCCGGGATCGGCGAGGTACATCACTATCATTTCGTGAACGGTGTCTTTGGAGTCGTTGGTCACCTTGAATGTGACCTCTCCGGCCTTCACCGCACCCGGCGAAGCCTTGATACCCATGGTCGCCTTGGTGAGATCGAGTCCTGGCGCTGCATAGGCGATCCCCGTCGGCATCTGCACGTCCGCGCCCTTGTCCCACAGCGAAATCTGGACAAGCGTCGCAGCCTGGGCTCCGCGATCGCCGACCATCAGCATTGCAGCAGCCAGCCCGAGCGCTATTCTCTTCAATATGGTTTTCATGGCGAACCTCCTTCAGGACGGCGGCAGAAAGCGCTCTACGTCCTGATTGTCATCCTGTTCGCGGAGTCCCGCGCCGTCCTTGCGCCAAATCAAACTGATCGGCGCGACTCATTAGCGGCGCCGGTGCAACTGCCAGCCAGTTTGAGGGTGTAGATCGGTGCCGTGACGGATCGTCAGGTAATGCCCGCCGGTTGGGCTTTACGGCCGCGCGCCAACCATTTGCCGCTTGACCCACGTCAAGGCCCCCGACCTGTTTCCTGTTCAATATCCCCCATCAAAGTTTCAAATTGGGGAGAGCATCATGGCTACGGCTGGAATCGATATCCCGATCCGAAAAGTCACGTCGACGACTTCTGCCAAGCTTCGACTGGGTTCCCTGACCGCATTGGTAATCGGCTCGATGGTGGGCTCCGGCGTGTTCAGCCTGCCGCAGAACATGGCGACCGGCGCCGGCCCTCTTGCGATCCTGATTGGCTGGGCGATCACCGCGGTTGGGATGCTGGCGCTTGTTTTCGTCTATCAGTTGCTCGCGGTAAGGCGACCAGAACTCGACGCGGGTCCCTACGCCTACGCCAAGGCCGGCTTCGGTCCCTTCATCGGCTTCAACAGCGCCTGGGGTTACTGGATCAGCGCCTGGGTCGGCAATGTCTCCTATGCGGTGATCGTGTTCAGCGCTTTGTCCTACTTCTTTCCAGCTTTCGGCGACGGCAATACCTGGCAGGCGGTGCTCGGCGCGTCTGTCCTGTTGTGGCTGATCCACGTCCTGGTTCTGGCAGGCATCCGTCAGGCAGCAGTCGTCAACTTGGTCGTCACGGTGGCGAAGATTGCTCCTGTGGTGCTGTTTGTCGGGATCGTCGCTGTGGCTTTCAAGCTTCAGGTCTGGTCTCTCGACTTCAGCGGGCTTGGCAACGCCAGTCTCGGCTCGATTGCCGCACAGGTGAAGAGCACGATGCTGGTGACGCTGTGGGTCTTCATCGGCATCGAGGGAGCAAGCGTATTTTCAGCCCGTGCGGAACGCCGCAGCGACATCGCGAAGGCGACTGTTCTCGGATTCTTCACCTGCCTCGCTCTCTACGCGCTGGTTTCGCTGCTGTCGCTCGGCATCCTCAGCCAAACTGAGCTCGCCGCGTTGAAGAACCCCTCCATGGCAGGTGTCCTGGAGGCGGTTGTCGGACCGTGGGGCGCCATCCTCATCAACATCGCGCTTGTTGTGTCCGTGGTCGGCGCGTTCCTGAGTTGGACGCTGCTTGCCGCGGAAATTCCGCACGTTGCCGGCAAAGACGGCACGATGCCGAAGTTCTTCGGCCACGAGAGCGAGCGGGGCGTGCCGTCGACCTCGCTCCTGATCACCAACCTGCTCGTGCAGGCGTTCCTGGTTATCACGCTGTTCGCACAGAGCACCTACCAGGCACTGTTCTATATCGCGTCGGCAGCCATTCTCGTACCTTACATCTTCTCCGGGGCCTACGCGGCCAAGCTCGCATTGACCGGAGAGAGTTATGAGAATGGCGAGCAACGCGCTGGCCCCCTTTTCGCTGGCATATTGGCGACAGTGTACGGCCTGTGGCTCGTCTACGCGGCAGGACCGGCATATCTGTTCATGTGCGCGATCCTTTATGCGCCCGGCATCATTCTCTACGTCTGGGCACGTCGCGAAACCAACCAGCGTGTCTTCCATCCTGTGGAAGCTGCTGTCGCTGCAGCCCTCGTCGCTGTCGCCATCCTGGCCGTCTACGAGATGTGGACCGGCGCTATCAGCCCGCTCTGAAGGACGCACGATGACAGGCCTGGGAGTCCATTCCGAAGTCGGCCGCCTGCGCGAGGTGATGGTCCATCGACCGGACCTCAGCCTGCGCAGGCTCACGCCCGAGAACTGCAAGGCGCTGCTGTTCGACGACGTATTGTGGGTCAAGCGCGCACGCCAGGAACATGACGTCTTCGTCGATGCGTTGCGCGAACGCGGCGTGGTGGTGCACTCCTTTGGAGAGCTCCTTGCGGAGGCCATGACCATCAGCAAGGCGCGCGACTGGCTTCTCGATCGCCGGGTCCATCCCGGTGTCGTCGGACTGGATATGGTCGACGAGTTGCGTGGATGGCTAAACGACATGCCACCGGAGCAGCTGGCGTCCTTTCTAGTCGGCGGCATTGCCCGTGCCGAGCTTCCTTTCCAGCCGAAGGGACTGACCGGAAGGACACTTGCTCCCCAGGACTTCGTGCTTCCGCCGCTGCCGAACCAGCTTTTCACGCGCGACAGTTCCTGCTGGATCTACGGATCAGTTTCGGTCAACGCCATGTACTGGCCGGCGAGGCGCCCGGAGGCGGCCAACGTGGAAGCAGTGTACCGCTTCCATCCCCGTTTTCGCGACAGCGGCCTCCCCTTCGTATCGCCAGGTTTGGGAACAGGCACCAGTCTGGAAGGTGGAGACGTGATGCCGATCGGCGGCGGAACAGTGCTTGTCGGAATGGGAGAACGTACCACGCCGCAAGCCGTGGGCGACCTCGCACGCAGCCTGTTCGCGGCCGGTGAAGCGACACGCGTCATCGCAGCCCTGATGCCGCGGGACCGCAGTTTCATGCATCTCGACACCGTCTTCACCTTCTGCGACCGCGACCTGGTGACCATGTACCCGCCGGTGGTCGACCGCCTGCGAACCTTCTCTCTGCGACCGGGCGATGGCGAGGCGGCCGTCAAGGTCACGGATGAGACGGAGCCTTTCACGGCAGTGGTTGCAGAAGCGCTTGGACTGAATTCGCTGCGCATCATCGCCACCGGTGGCGACCGTTACGAGGCCGAGCGCGAGCAATGGGACGACGGCAACAACGTCGTTGCCGTCGAACCCGGCGTCGTCATCGGCTACGACCGCAATGTCTATACCAACACGCTGCTGCGTCGCGCCGGGATTGAAGTGATCACCGTTGAAGGCGCTGAACTCAGCCGTGGTCGGGGCGGCGGCCACTGTATGACCTGCCCGATTGCCCGCGATCCGATTTGACCGGAAAGGAAATTCCCGATGTCGATCAACCTTCACGGCCGCTCGGTGCTCACGCTCGACGATCTCACGGCCGACGAGATCCGCTTTCTTCTGAAACTGGCCGCCGACCTCAAGGCGGCCAAGCTCGCGGGCCACGAGATACCGCGTCTCATCAGGAAGAATATCGCGCTGATCTTCGAGAAGGACTCGACGCGCACCAGAACCGGATTCGAGGTGGCGGCCTATGATCAGGGCGCCCACGTCACCTATTTCGGCCCCACCGGCAGCCATATCGGCCACAAGGAATCCATGAAGGATACAGCGCGCGTGCTCGGCCGCATGTACGATGCGATCGAGTATCGCGGTTTTGGCCAGCACCAGGCCGAACTGCTTGCCGCGCACGCGGGCGTGCCCGTCTACAACGGCCTTACCGACGAAGCGCATCCGACACAGATCCTCGCCGATTTCATGACCATGCGCGAGTTCACGCACAAGCACCTTTCGGACATGAACGTCACCTTCGTCGGCGAAGGACGTGACAATGTCGCGCTGTCGCTGGCACTGGGCGCAGCCAAGGTCGGCATCGACATGCGCATTGCCTCGCCAAGGGAACTTTGGCCGGACGAGGAATTCTGCGCCCATGTCAGAGACCTTGCAGCACAAAGCAGCGGCCGCTTCAGGCTGGACGAAGACGTGATGGGCTGCGTCCAGGGCGCCGACTTTGTCTACACCGACGTGTGGATGTCGATGGGTGAGGACAAATCGGGCTGGGCCGAGCGTATCCGCCTTTTGACGCCCTATCGGGTCACGAGCGAAGTGATGGCTGCCGCGGGCAACCCTCATGTCAAGTTCATGCATTGCCTGCCGGCATTCCACGACACCGACACCGAGATAGGCGCGTTCATCGCGAAGGAGTATGGCATCGACTGCATGGAGGTCACTGACGAGGTGTTTGAATCGGGCGCATCGATCGTCTTCGACCAGGCCGAAAACCGCATGCATACGATCAAGGCCCTGCTCGTCGCCACGATCGGCAACTGAGATGCTGATCGTCGTTGCACTCGGAGGTAACGCGCTGCTGCGCCGCGGCGAACCGATGACCGCCGAAAACCAGCGTGCCAACATCAAGCGCGCCGCATCCGTACTCGGGGCACTCGTCGGCGAAGGGCACTCGATTGTAGTCACGCATGGCAACGGCCCGCAGGTGGGGCTTCTGGCCCTCCAGGCGGCGGCCGCTCCGGATGGCGGCGCATTCCCACTCGACGTCCTTGGCGCTGAAAGCGCTGGCATGATCGGCTATGTGATTGAGCAGGAGCTCGGCAACCTCTTAAAGGAAAGGCTGTTCGCGACGCTGCTGACGCAGGTGAAAGTCGACCCGTACGATCCGGCTTTCGCTCACCCGACGAAGCCGATCGGCCCGGTCTATGACGAGGACACAGCACATAGGCTTGCCCACGAACGCAGCTGGCAGATCGCGCCCGATGGCGATAAGTGGCGCCGGGTCGTGCCCTCGCCCAGGCCGCTGGAGATTCTTGAAGGCTCCGTGATTTCGTTTCTCGTCGAACGCGGCGTCATCGTCATTTGCACGGGCGGCGGCGGAGTCCCGGTGATAGCGCGGGACGACGGCAGCCTGTGCGGCGTAGAAGCCGTTATCGACAAGGATCTGGCGAGTTCACTTCTCGCGCGCCAGCTGAAGGCCGACATGCTGCTGATGCTGACCGATGTCGATGCGGTCTATAGTGGCCACGGCACCGCCACCGCCCGCGCGCTCCGTCGGGTTGCAACGACCGAGATATCGGGGCGGGATTTTGCGGCCGGCTCCATGGGGCCGAAGGTCAGCTCCGCAATCGAGTTCGCTGATGCAACGGGCAAACCTGCAGCGATCGGCAAGCTCGATGATGCCAGCGAAATCGTCAGAGGAGAGCGCGGCACACGGTTCGAAGCCGCCGCTCGTCCCGCTCAGCCTTTCAAAGGGACTGCCCGAGCCCCCGTCGTCGCGAAATAACGGGCTGCGTCTTTCGCCATCCGGCCAGTACACCAGCGCGCGTATGCATTCGCAAAGATCAGGCCAAGCCAACGGGACGGTTCCGCCTCCGGCAGGTCGTATTCGATGAAGACTCGAAGCCGGGACCCTCTCGCCTCGGGCACTATTTCGAAACCCATCCGATAGCGGCCGATCACCCATAGACTTGGCGCTCCGATGGTCTCCCAGACCTTCAGTTTGGGCGGCGTCCGGATTGTAACCACCTGTTCGGCGGACAGCGCAATTCCAAGTATTTTTCCATGGAATCCGAACTTGGAGCCGATCAAGCGGGCTTCGCCTGCATCGAATTCGTAGTGCATTTTCGAACCGAGCATCATCCATGACGAGGTGCTCATATGAGCACCCAGATGCCTGTGGTCATCAAGATAGGCAAACACGGTCTCAGCCGCGCATTCTATTCCGACGATAGTCTCGTTGGAGCGGGACATTGCTGGCATCGTCTCACCTCCGGGTTCGTCCTAACGCGCGCGAACACGCCGCCCATGTTCATCGGGATGTGCATGACACTGTGGGTTTTCGCTTTCACAAACCGCTTGCCCTTGAAGTGCAGGTGCTACCGTCCCAGCCCTCGCGATTGAACCTGGGGCAGCAACCCGTGGTATTCACGCTGTCGTCGTATCGGGGCGTTTCATTCGTCCGCATGGTCCTCCTCCAGATTGGATCGATCCCATCACGCAGGTAACGCGTCCCGTCGTCATTGATCTTCGTCAACATGGCCCTTGATCGCGATTGATACGTATCAAGGCCGACCGACGGGATGCCTGTTAGCTCAGACTGGCCAACAGATTTCGGAGACGGTCATGGCCCATAAACAAGTACTGTTCCGCTCAGCCGCACGCGAAAAGATCCTTCGCGGCGCGACACAGCTCGCCGATGCCGTGCGCGTGACGCTCGGGCCGCGCTCGAAATCTGTACTGATCGAAAAAAGATGGGGTGCCCCGATCGTTTGCAACGACGGGGTGACGATCGCCAAGGAATTCGACCTGAAGGACCCGGAAGAAAATCTCGGCGCCAGGATGCTGAGACAAGCAGCCGAGAAGACCGGCGATATGGTTGGCGACGGCACCAGCACATCGACCATCCTCGCTCACGCGATGTTTGCCGATGGCGTTCGCAATGTCGTCGCCGGCGCCAGCGCGATCGACATCAAGCGCGGCCTCGATCGCGCCACCAAGCGCGCGATCGAGACACTCAAGCAAATATCTCGACCGGTCTCGACCCGGCGCGAAAAGGAACAGGTGGCCACGATCTCGGCGCACAACGACCCGCTCATCGGCCAGTTGGTTGGCGAGGCGATTGAAAAGGTCGGCGGTGAAGGAGTCATTACGGTCGAAGAGTCGAAGACCACTGAAACCGTTCTGGACGTCGTCGAAGGCATGCAGTTCGATCGCGGGTTCCTTTCACCGTATTTCGTGACCGATCCCGAGAAGATGGAAGCGGTCCTGGAAGACGCGCTGGTGCTGATCGTGGAGAAGAAAATCGCTTCGCTGAACGATCTCATCAAGTTGCTGGAAGCCGTGGCCAAGTCGGGCTCGCCTCTGCTGGTTGTCGCCGAAGAAGTCGAAGGCGAGGCGCTTGCCACGCTCATCGTCAATCAAATCCGGGGCACCTTCAAGAACTGTGCAGTCAAGGCGCCCGGTTTCGGCGATCGGCGCAAGGCTATGCTGCAGGACATAGCTGTGCTGACAGACGCTCAGGTCATCTCCGAGGATATTGGCCTCAAGCTCGAAAATGTCACGATGGCGCAGTTGGGGCGTGCCAAACGCGTGGTCGTCGATAAGGACAACACGACGATCATCGGCGGTGGCGGAGACGCCAAGGCAATCAAGGGTCGCGTAGAGCAGATCCGGCGCGAGATCGAGAGCACGACCAGCGACTACGATCGCGAAAAGCTGCAAGAGCGGCTGGCTAAGCTTGCCGGCGGTGTTGCCGTCATAAAAGTCGGGGCTCCAACCGAGGCCGAAATGAAGTCGAAGAAGGAGGCACTAGACGACGCTATCAGCGCCACCAAGGCTGCGGTTGCCGAGGGCGTGGTGCCTGGCGGCGGGCTTGCGCTGCTGCGCTGCATCGCCACGGTAGCTGATGAAGAAAAACTGTCCGAGGGCGACGAGAGGACCGGCGTGCAGATACTCCGGCGCGCTCTCGAAACGCCTGTCCGGCAGATTGCCGAGAATTCGGCTGTCGACGGTGGCGTGGTTATCGCCAAGATGATCGAGGGGTCGGGAAACTTTGGCTTCGATGCCGGACGCAAAGAGTATGTTGACCTCGTCGAAGCCGGCATCATCGATCCAACCAAGGTGGTGCGCATCGCACTTGAAAACGCCGTCTCGGTCGCCAGTGTTCTGCTCTTGACCGAAGCGACCATGACGGAAATCCCCGAACCGGCCAAGGAGCGTGCTCTCGAACCGGAAATGACGATGTAGGTCGTGCGCCGGGCACCCTCCATAGGTCGAAAAGGCGATGACGATGCGCCGCCGCGGCAGGCAGCGCGGCTGGTGATCACAAGTGTCGTGACCGAACCTCAAACGACCGTGCGACAAGCATGCTGTGGAGACACAAAATGATCTTCAACACCATTATTGTACAACTGGACATCGATTCTCCGGCGTCCCCCCGCGCGCGTTATGCCCAGGAATTGGCGCAACGGTTCGATGCCACACTGATCGGTTTCGCCGCGGCGGATGCCTATGTCTTTGTGTCGGGAGACAATGGCGCCGCTGCAGCTGCGGAGATAATGCGCCAACGCAGGGCGGAAATCGAAGATCGCCTGAAGGTGATGCAGGAGGAATTCCTCCGCATTGGCGGGGACAGAGCTTTCTGGCGCGAGGAGATCGGAGATCCGACAGGTCTGCTCGCGATGCATGCCCGCGCCGCCGACCTTATTGTCACGGGAGCGCCGGCAAAGGGCGTCGCCAGCGATCGCCACCGTGTCGTAGATGCCGGTAGTCTGGTGCTGTCCGCGGGCCGGCCGGTGCTGATTGCGGTCGATAACCTGGCTCCGCTCAACCCAAAGAATGTTCTTGTCGCCTGGAAGAACACGCGCGAGGCAAGGCGCGCAGTCAGCGATGCAATGCCCTTCTTGACAGGCGCACAACATGTGCTCGTGGCGACAATCGAGGAACAGGGCCAGAGAAACGCACGCGAAAGTGCCGAGGACGTTGTCCGGTTCCTGGCGAGGCATGGCGTTAAGGCAAGATCCGAAGTTATAGGCGTCGGCAATGCAGATCCCTGCGAAGCCGTTGCCGAACTCGCCCGTGCGATGGATGCAGGACTTGTGGTCGCGGGCGGCTATGGTCACAGCCGGATCCGGGAATGGGCCTTCGGCGGCATGACACGCTCCCTGCTGAAACAGGGGGCAATCAATCGACTGCTATCAAACTGAGGCGGCGTCCCGGCGGGTCCTTGCGCGCAGCGGCTCACCGACGCCCTTGTTCTTCGACCGCCTTCAACCGCACGACTGAAACCGAGCAAAGCGCCTGTGCTACCACCTTGGTAGAAACACTGCCGAGGTGCCGGCGAATGGCGGAAGACGCCCGTGCCCCGACAACGATATGCCCGACGTCGTTGTGCTCAGCGTAGTTGAGGATCACATCGGCGGGGCTGACCGCCTCCAGAACATGATAGCTGATGCGATCCTCCGGCAGATGTAGCGGGCGGGACCAATCCTTCAGGGCAACCAGCCGCTTCAAATATTCCGAACGGCCCGACTCGTCCACCGTGGGCGTGTCGCCGATAATCTCGGTCTTCAGGACTGTCACACAGGCCAACCACGAGTCTTCTCGCGAGCCAAGGACGCGCGCGGTCTCGCTCAGAACCTCCCTGGCCAGCGGATCGTTTCCGTTGGCCAGATCGACGGCGACCAAAACAATGGATGGTCCGGCCAGAAGCCTGGGATCTGCCGGCATCCCGACAAGCAACTTGTCGTCAGTCTTGCGAAGCAGACCGAGGATCGTGGCCCAAATTCCCTTGCTCCGAGGCAGGTGCCGCGTCACCACCACCTGATCGGGGTTCCTTAGATCGGACAGCACGTGAGCGGCATCGACATATCGCTTGGACCTGTCCACCTCCATGCACCGAAGCGTGATTGCCTCCAACCACCGCGGGATGGCTCCGTTCAGGTCCCGCGGTGGCCTGGGGGCGTGGTAGAGCCGTCGCTTCATTCCGGCGAAAGTCGCCGGTCGCCCGAACGGTTCTTCGCCAGTTGCCAGCTGGTAAAGAATGCAGCCAAGCGCAAAAAGATCGCTTGCAGGGTCGCCTCTTTCGGCAAGCACTTGTTCGGGTGCCATGTAGGCGGCGGAGCCCATCGGCACGGAGCTTTCCGCGCCGAGAAGATCGGGAAGCTCTGCATGCCGCGCGAGCCCGAAATCGAGAAGCACCGCGCCGCGCTCGGCAAGAATGACATTTTCGGGCTTGAGATCGAGATGCACCACTTTTTGGCGATGCAGGGCGGCGAGCGCCTTGGCAATTTCGGAGCCGACCCTCGCGACCTCGTCAGCTGGCAGTGGCGCATTGCTGATCAGCTGGGCGAGACTTGTGCCGGCCACGAACTCCATGGCTATGAAAGGAATTTCTGAAAGGTTTCCTGAGGCCACGAAGCGGGGTACATGCGGACCTGACAAGCGCCTGAGGATCAACTCTTCCGCCTCGAAGCCCAGTATGACGGAGACATCGCCTCCCGGATCCAGGAAAGGGACTTTCAACACCAGCGGGAAATCGAACTGCGGGCTGTTTGCGCGCCAGAGCGAGGCCATGCCGCCGGACGGCAGTCGTTCGACCAGTTCGAAACCATCAATGATTGCCCCTGATTCAAACCGCTGCACCCGATCGTCTCCAACAACCCTATCGTCCGATCTTCAATCGCATGCCCAGCCATGCCGGCAACCCAGAGTCAGCAATCTTTCGGGCGGTCTCTTCGTAGTCGTAAGGCACACGGATCATGGAGACCTCGTGCCGCTGCGTATCGACGAGGGCGAAGCAGGCCGCCGGATTGCCGTCGCGAGGCTGGCCGACCGCTCCGACGTTCACGACGAGCCGTCCGACCGCGGACAACGGCGCAGCCACATTGGCCAGCGGTTGAAAACAGATCGGCCGGCGACCTGGCAGCGCGTAGTAGATGGCCGGAATATGGGTGTGGCCGCAGAAGACGAAACGGGCCACGCTTGAAGACAGGCAGCGCTCTGCTGAATCCACGTCGCGGATGTATAGCCATTTTCCCGGCCGTTCGGCGCTGGCGTGAACATATTGCCGGTCTTCCGACGTCAACGACACCGGCAAACGGGACAGGAAATCGACATGCGCCGAGGTCAAACGCTCACGCGTCCAACTGGCCGCTGTCCGAGCATTCTCCGTCATGCCGCCCCTGTTGAAGGCTATCGCTTCGTCATGGTTTCCCATGACGCAGAGCGCGCCTCGATCGACCAGGTCCGCAGCCGTCTCGAGCGCATAGACTGGGTCGGGCCCGTAGCCAACCAGATCGCCAAGCAATACCAACTCGTCCCATCCGCGCTCGCCAACCACCTCGAGAACCGCATCGAGCGCCTCGCGGTTGGAATGGATGTCAGACAGGATCGCGATGCGCATTCGTTTCCATCTGGACCTTGCAAGCTCGCCCTACCAGTCAAACAACGGCGCTAACAAAGTCAATGGGACCGCATGCGGTCCAACAACCCTCGTGCTTCGCTCGCCTAAAGCGAGACCCCGTCTCCGCGGAGCGGTGGCGCCGGGTTCACCGAAGCCGAGGCCGCCGCTCCCGTTTTCGGTATCTGGTTGAGGACCAAGCGAATGATCAGGAGGACATATCCAACTTGCAGGACGACCAATGTGAGCAAAGCCCCACCGAGTGCGACCCAACCCGAACCTGTTTCCACACCGATCCAGATCGCCACGACAAACGACGTCACGAGCATGCCCACCAGAAATTGCGGAAAATACATGGCGGCCTGCCCCGATCATTTAGCGACAGGGCTTTCAACAACCTCCGGGGGCACCCGCGCTTTGAGTTGAATCAAATCTTACCGTGGATATTTCCAATCCATTCAGGCGCGCAGAACCTAAGTATGTGCATAAGGCCAAGTTCGGCGTTCGGGCAGGTTCCTGGTTTTCTCACATGTTGTAGCGCAACCAAGGCGGCCCCTGCCGCCTCGGTCGGTGCGGGCTTCGAGCACACCCAACAATGCTGCCCCCGCGGCCTGCGCCGACCACCTTGATGATGCAATTGCGATGCAGCCAGCTCTCCTCATGCCAACATCGCAAAGTCCGTCTTTTTGGCGTTAAGGCAAACAGTGGCGCCCATGCCATCCTCGGCGGATGCAATGTCGTCTGGGTCCCCCCACTAAGTAGTTTCCCGTAGGGACTTAACCGAATTTCGCTTTCCTCCGATTCGCGCGATTGCTGATGCCACGGATCACGGAGAAGCAGCCATGTACGCTCACACGACCTCCACAATTTCACTGCCGCCACACGTGCCACAGTCGAGCCTCCCGGCAGTTCTGGACAGCGTGCCGTTGCAGCCCATCAACTTCTACCCGGCCGGGTCGGAAATCTATGCGCAGGGGGAAAAGGCCGGAGCTCTCTACCAGGTCGAGTTCGGCGCCGTCCGCATCTATCGCCTCCTTGCCGACGGCCGCCGGCAGATAAGTGCCTTCCATTTGGCTGGCGAGACATTCGGTTTCGAAGCCGACGCGACACATCATTTCTTCGCCGAAGCAATCAACGCGACCGGCATCCGGGTCTATCGGTTCGCTGCCGGGGCGGATGTCTCGCGCCAGTTGCTGCCCCTGGCCCTCAAAGGTTTGACCAGGGCGCAGGAACACCTCCTGGTCCTCGGTCGCCAGAATGCCATCGAACGGGTGGCCGCGTTCCTGGTCGACATGGCAGAGCGGCAAGGCGGATTGCGGCAGGTCGATCTGCCGATGTCTCGCGCGGATATCGGCGACTATCTCGGACTCACGATCGAGACCGTGTCGCGAGTCTTCACCCGGCTGAAGGACAAGGGCGTCATCCGCCTGCTGAACCTGCGCAGCATAGAAATCGTCAAGCAGGACGCGCTTCAATACATGAGCGAGTGAGGTCGCGCGCCTTGGAGAGACAGGACAACGGCGCCGCACCTCGGATCGGAGACCATATATAACGATGGTTAGCACGCTTTCCACGCATACCGGGTTTCGCTTCGATGTACGCCGCGCACGCCCCGAAGATGAGCCCGCCCTGGCGGAGTTCTTCACCCATGTGACGCCGCAAGATCTGCGCTTCCGCTTTCTCGGTGGAGTGAAAGAGGTCTCGCATGAACGGCTGGTAGCGATGACTCGCTCCGACGATCCGCATATCAATAACTTTCTCGCGTTCTCGACTGACGGAGCGTTGATCGCAGTGGCGACACTCGCCAGCGACGCTGCCGACCGGCGCGGCGAAGTCGCTATCTGCATTCGCCAGGACCGCAAGAATCTCGGCGTCGGCTGGGAACTGCTTGCCTATATCGCAAGGTGGGCCGACGGGATCGGCCTCGAGACAATCGAGTCGATCGAAAGCCGTGAGAATCGCGCTGCAATCGAGCTTGAGCGCGACATGGGATTCACTGTCACCACAGACCCCGACGACCCGACACTTCTCCTGGTTCGGCGAAAGCTCGGCACCCCCCTGCCCCGGTAACGACCGGTCTCGCGCAGATGCGGGCCGGCAGCGAAGCTCTTGTTCAGACGTCGAGGATTTCCCTGGCGACGGCGGCTTCCTCGTCTGCGGGAATGACAAGGACGTCGACCCGGGACTGCGGGCTGCTGACCAATCCTTCGTCGTTCTGGTTCAAATCATTGTCGACCGCAACGCCAAGCCATTCGGCGGCTTCGCAGATCTTTTGCCGGATCACAGGTGCGTGCTCGCCAATGCCGGCGGTGAAGACGAGGGTATCGAGACCTCCAAGGGCCGCGGCAAGTGACCCGATCTCGCGCCCGACACGATAGATGAAGAGATCGACGGCTCGCGCGGCTGCAGGGTCGCTCGAGCCCAGCAATGTCTGCATATCGCCCGAGATGCCGGAGACACCCAGCAGACCGGATTCCTCGTAGAGAAGGTTGGACAGCTCACCCAATGACAGCTTTTGGTCCTGCAACAGGTACAGGATCACGCCAGGGTCGACCGTGCCGCAACGTGTGCTCATGATGAGGCCATCAAGCGTTGAGAACCCCATAGTGGTGGCGACGCTTGCCCCCGTCTTCATCGCACATAGGCTTGCTCCGCTGCCCAGGTGGGCAACGATCACCCGGCCGCCGGCGCTTGCGCCGTAGCGGCTGCGAAGTTTCGTTGCGACGTGGCTGTAGGAAAGTCCGTGAAAGCCGTAGGCAATCACGCCTTGTTCCGAGAACTCGCGCGGCAAGCCATAGAGCTTGGCAAGTTCCGGCCGCCGCGCGTGGAAGGCCGTATCGAAGCATCCGACCTGGAGGGCGTCAGGCAATAGCCGAGCTGCCAAGCTGACGATTTCGAGATTGATGGCCTGGTGGATCGGGGCGAGCGGCTCCAGCAGATGCAAGGCCTTCGTCGTCTCTTCATCAAGGATGGCTGCTTTGGAAAAACTCTGTCCGCCATGAACGATCCTGTGACCGACCTTGCCGATCTGGCGCAGGAGTCCGCGGTCCGCAAGCAAGGAGCCCACGACTTCGAATGCGCTGGCGATATCGATCGACCCTGCGCCCAAGCTCCGATCGATCCCGGACGACAGCGCCGTTGGAGCGACGTGAAGCCGTGGACGTTGCCGGATTGACGATATGCTGCCGCGCACCAGCAGGTGAAGGTCGTCACGCTGCTGAAACACCGCGAATTTCAGACTCGACGAGCCACCGTTAAGGACAAGAATCGCGTCATTCATGATCTGTCCGCCGCGCCCGCCAACGGACCCCGACTGCCGATCCGTTCGCCGCACTGATTTCCACCGGCTACTACTCCCACTTCCAGCCGAGGATCTCCGGCATATCCTGCCCATGGGCGCGGATATAAGCTTGGTGCTCGATCAGCTTGCCTTCCATGATCTGTTTCAGTCCGACTCCGGTCGGCTCAGGGATACGGTCAAGGACACTCAGCACCAGATGATATCTGTCCAGGCCGTTCAGAACCGTCATGTCGAAAGGCGTCGTCGTCGTGCCTTCCTCGTTGTAGCCGCGCACGTGGATATTGTCGTGGTTGGTGCGCCGATAGGTCAGCCGATGGATCGTCCAGGGGTAGCCATGGTAGGCAAAGATGACCGGTTTTTCTTTGGTGAACAACGCGTCGAAGTCGCGATCCGACAGCCCGTGCGGGTGATGCTCCCTGGGGTGCAGCGTCATCAGGTCGACCACGTTGACCACCCTGATCCGAAGCTGCGGAACATGGTGCCTGAGTATCTGGACGGCCGCCAGCGTCTCCAGGGTCGGAACGTCGCCGGCGCAGGCCAAGACCACGTCCGGCTCTGCTCCGCCGTCAGTTGAAGCCCAATCCCAAATGCCGATGCCCGCTTTGCAGTGAACGATCGCCTTGTCCATCGAAAGCCACTGCCATGACGGCGGCTTGCCGGCCACGATGACGTTGATGCGGTCCCATGTCTGCAGCACATGCTCGGTCACGCAGAGCAGACTGTTGGCGTCCGGCGGCAGGTAGACGCGCACGATATCGGCCTTCTTGTTGAGGGCGACATCAATGAAGCCGGGATCCTGATGGCTGAAGCCATTGTGTTCCTGGTGCCAGACATGACTCGACAACAGGTAGTTTAGCGACGCCACCGACCGTCGCCAGGGAATTTCACGACATGCATCCAGCCATTTCGCATGCTGGTTGAACATCGAATCGACGATGTGGATGAACGCCTCGTAGCAGGAGAAGAAGCCGTGCCGACCGGTCAGCAGGTAGCCTTCAAGCCAGCCCTGGCAGGTGTGTTCCGAGAGAATCTCCAGAACCCTTCCGTCGCGCCCGAGATGAACATCCTCGGGCAGGATCGTTTCCATCCAGGCGCGCTCGGTAACCTCGAACACGTCTTGCAGCCGGTTCGAAGCCGTCTCGTCCGGGCCGACGATGCGGAAGTTCTTCGCGCCATCGTTCAGTTCCATCACGGCGCGCAGGAATTTGCCCATCACTCGCGTTGACTCGGCCTTCACCGCGCCGGGCCGTTCAACGGAAATGCCATGGTCGCGCAGTCTGGGCAGTTCAAGGGACCGGCGCAGCAAGCCGCCATTGGCATGCGGGTTGGCGCCCATTCGCCTCGTACCTTGCGGAGCAGTGGCACGTATCGTGGCCACAGGCGCACCCATCGCATCGAACAGTTCTTCAGGCCGATAGCTCCTCATCCACTCTTCGAGCATCTTCAAATGCTCGGGGTTTTCCGCAAGGCCGGACAAGGGAACCTGATGGGCGCGCCAGAAGCCTTCGGTTTTCAGCCCGTCGACTTCCTTCGGGCCGGTCCAGCCTTTGGGGCTTCGCAGCACGATCACTGGCCACTTCGGCCGGCGTTTTGCAATTTCGCCACCGCCGCGAGCCTCGCCCTGGATTGCCCCGATGCGGTCGAGCGCATCATCGATCACAACCGCCATCCTCTCATGCATTGCCCCCGGTTCATGGCCTTCGACGAACAGCGGCTCGTAACCGTAGCCGACGAACAAGGCGCGCAATTCGTCTTCCGGGATGCGGGCAAGGATGGTCGGGTTGGCAATCTTGTAGCCGTTGAGATGCAGGATCGGCAGCACCGCGCCGTCGCGCGCCGGGTTGAGGAACTTGTTGGAATGCCAGGCGGTGGCAAGTGGCCCGGTTTCCGCCTCGCCGTCGCCGACCACGCAGGCGACGATGAGATCCGGATTGTCGAAGGCTGCGCCAAAAGCATGCGAAAGCGCGTAGCCCAATTCGCCACCCTCATGGATCGAGCCCGGGACATCCGGTGCAGCATGGCTCGGAATCCCGCCCGGAAAAGAGAACTGCCGAAACAGCTTGCGCATGCCTTCTTCGTCCAGAGATACGTCGGGATTGAGCTCGCTGTAGATGCCCTCGAGATAGGTGTTGGCGACCATGGCCGGACCGCCATGGCCTGGGCCGCAGACGTAGACCATGTTTGCATCCCTGAGCCGGATCGCGCGGTTGAGATGGGCGTAGATGAAGCTCAGGCCGGGCGAAGTCCCCCAGTGCCCTAGCAGCCGCGGCTTGACATGTTCCAGCTTCAAGGGCTCCCGAAGCAGCGGATTGTCGAGCAGGTAGATTTGCCCGATCGTAAGATAGTTGGCGGCGCGCCAATAGGCGTCAACGTCGTGCAACTCCTGGTCCGACATCCGTTTGTTGCTGTTGACTGTTTTTGCCGATTGTCCGGTCATCTTACTTGGCTCCGTTGTCTCATTTTGCGAAAGCCCGGGGATTCCGCGTTGGCCATGGGCCACCAACGCATCGCGCGACTTTCAGTTCATCACCTGATCGGCGCGGCCGCTCGCTGCATCGCTAGCATTGTGCAAGCTGGGCGTCGCGCTGGTTGGAACCGCGGTCATACTGCCACCAACAATCAGGCTTTGAGCCCATCTCGCCAGAAGTGTTTCAGGACCTCAAGGCAGACCAGCACTGCCAACCCGGCCGCCAACGTCACGGCGAGGTCGTCCAGGTGCAGCGGTCCGAACTGGAAGAGGCCACTTGCGAGTGGCCATGCAAGTGTCCCGCCCAGCGCCGCGGCAACCACCACGACGACGAAAGCAAGCGATCGGTTTGGCCGGATCAACGCAACAAGCAGCGACTCGCTGAACGTACGGTTGACGAAAATCAGCCCAACGATCGTCAGCACCAGCGAGAAGAATGTCAGGGCGCGAATCTCATTCTCCGGCATTCCCCAGCGCAAGGCGACGAGGAAGATGCCAGCAACAAGCGCGAATGCCAGCAGGCCCTGCACAACGCTCCACGCGATCAACGAGCGCGAGAAGAGCGCAGCTTCCGGATGTCGCGGCGCACGCCTCATCGTGTCGTCCTCCTCGGTCTCCGCTTCAAAGACCAGGGAGCAGACCGGATCGATCACCATCTCCAGAAAGGCAATGTGAATAGGTCCGAACAGGATAGGCAGCCCAAACAGCAATGGAAGGAGGGCCAGACCCGCAATCGGTACGTGCACGGCAAGAATGAAGCCCATTGCCTTGCGCAAATTGTCGTAGATGCGGCGGCCCAGCCGGATGGCTTTGACGATCGACCCGAAGTCATCATCGAGAAGGACGATGGAAGACGCCTCCCGCGCGACGTCCGTGCCGCGCCCTCCCATGGCAATGCCAATGTCGGCTGCTTTCAGCGAAGGCGCGTCGTTGACGCCGTCTCCGGTCATGGCAACGATCTCGCCATTGGCCTTCAATGCTCTGACGATTGCCAGTTTCTGCTCGGGCATGATCCGCGCGAACACCGTTGCGGTCTTCACGCGCGCCGACAGGGCTGCGTCATCCTGCGCCTTGAGCTCTTCGCCGGTGACGACATCGTTGAAGTCGAGCCCGGCCCCGCGGGCGATAGCTCTGGCTGTCGCGGGATAGTCCCCGGTGATCATGATCACTCTGATGCCGGCGGAGCGGCAATTGCTCACCGCGTCCGGAACCTCCGCTCGCAGAGGATCGGCAAGCCCGACGAGACCCAAGAATTCAAATTCGAATTCAGTCTGCTTGTCCGGCAGTTGATCGCCAGCATGGCTGGAACGCGCGACGCCCAAGACGCGCAGTCCTTCCGTGGCCATGGCGTCCACAACATCCTTGAGCGAAGCGACACGATCCGCAGGCAGACGGCAGAGTGCCGCGATGGCCTCCGGCGAACCCTTGGCGGCAATCAGGTAGTCGTTGCCCTCAGCCGATAGCCGCCAGGCGTTCGACATTGCCAGCAGTTCAGGACGCAACCCGTAGGCGCGGGCCAATTTCCAATCGGCACCCTCAGCACGCTTCGCCAGGCGCTCCTGGGCAAGCTTGTGGAATGCCCTTTCCATCGGATCAAAGGGAATTTCGGCACTGGCAAGCGCGCCGATCTCGACCAACTCTGCAAAGGCCGCTGGCATCTCCTTGCTTGAGCTGTTCAGGCGAAGCAGTTTTCCATCGGCCGTTCTCATTTCTGCAATTGTCATGCGATTTTCGGTCAGCGTTCCGGTCTTGTCGGTGCAAAGGACAGTTGCCGAGCCAAGCGTCTCGATCGCTGCTGCGCGACGGGTGAGCACGCGCGCCTGCGAGATGCGCCAGGCACCCATGGCCATGAAGATTGTCAGCACCATGGGAAACTCCTCGGGCAGCATCGACATGCCGAGCGCAATGCCCGCCAACACCGCATCAAGCCATCCGCCCCGCAACAAGCCATAAAGCACGACCGCGAGAACGCTGACGGCGCCGCCGACAAGTGCGAAGATGCCGACAAGGCGTTTTGTCTGTCGCCGCAGGCGGGGTGCCTCGGTTTCCATGGTGCTCAGCGATTGCCCGATCGCACCGATTTGGCTGAGCGGCCCGGTTGCCAGAACTTCGCCAATGCCTGAACCGCGAACGATGAGTGATCCGGAAAATGCGAAAGGCAGGTCGTCGCCCCCCGGCCTGCATTGCGCCGGCAGATCGGCATCCCTGGCAGCAATCTTGCGCACCGGAACAGACTCGCCGGTCAGCAAGGACTCATCGGTCTGGATATCCCGGCTCTGGATGAGCACGATGTCGGCCGGAACGCGATCCCCCTCGCCCAGCACGACCGTATCGCCGCGCACCACCTCGCGACCCGCAATCCGCTTGCGTTCGCCGTCGCGTATTACCAGGGCGCGCGGACTGGTCAGGTCGCGCAGCGCCTCGAGGACACGCTCCGTCCGCGCCTCCTGGACGATGGTAATCCCAACCGACAACGTGGCAAATGCAAGCAGGATCAACGCCTCCTGGAGATCGCCAAGAAGCAAATAGACGCTACCTCCACCTAACAGCAGGGCGAGCATTGGCTCGCGCACGACCTCGATGGCAATCCGCAACGGCGTGCGGCGACTGGGCCTGGGCATTTCGTTGAAGCCTTCGGTGGCAAGCCTTGCCTGTGCTTCGGCCTCGCTGAGGCCGGGCATTGCAATGGTGGATGAAGCGGATCGAGACATTTGGCCTTGTTCGAGTCCCAGCGTGCCGTCTTGCATTTTCCCGTGTGACGAAAATTGAATTCAAAGATGCGCGATCAGCTTTCGTCATTTGCGAAGGCGCCGAGCGCCGGCGCGTCCAGCGCTCGGCGCATCCGTCTGATGATTGCGGCGCGACCCCGTTCGTCGGCCGCGGTGTTGACGGCCTCCGTGACGTCGAGGAGAAGCTTTGAAAGATCGTTGTGCCAATCCAGCCGGGCAACCTTTTCCGGCTTCAGGCGGCGCGGCTCGTTGGCGTCGACCGGCAAACAGCCTTGGGACGTCAATTGGAAAGCGCTATCCAGCTCCGGCATGATGATCCTGTCCGAAGGAATCGGTCCAGCCAGCCGGCCGCTGAGGCCGACCAAGCCTGCTTCTTCACCATGCGTCAGGAACACCGTGTGCTTGACCGGAGTTCGAGCCAAGGCCCAGGCGACGAGTTCGCTTGCGTCGGCATGGCCAGAGTAGAGATCGAACAGGCTGATCCGGGCCTTGACCTCTACCTCTTCGCCCTGGATGCGCACACGCCGCGCGCCGTCGAGCAGTATCCTTCCGAGTGACCCTTGAGCCTGGTACCCCGCCATCATCACGGTCGCGTTCCGCCGCCAGAGGTTGGCCTTGAGATGATGGCGGATACGCCCGCACATGCCGCTGGCGGCGATCACGACGAAAAAGCCTCTCAGGCGGTTGATCGCCTTGCTTTGCTCGATGGTTTCCGTGAAGCGCAGTTGGGGTGAACTGAGAGCCTGACGCAGACCGTCGACTTGTTCGATGTCGTCGGCATGTCTTTCGAAGATCGTGCTGGCACGTGTCGCCAGCGGCGAGTCGACGAAGATCGGAGCAGTCGGCACCTCTCCCGCTTTCATGAGCAGGTGGAGGTCTACCAGCAGTTCCTGTGTCCGCTCGACGGCGAAGGAAGGAACGATAAGGGGGCCGCTCGCCTCGGCAGCGCTGCGCACCACGTCGCCGAGCATGGATCGCCGCTGTTCAGGCGCAACGTCCGGGCGGTCGCGGTCGCCATAGGTCGATTCGCAGATGAGATAGTCGACACCGGCCGGGCCCTCCGGATCGGTATGCAGCGGCTTGTGACCGGGTCCGATATCGCCTGAAAACAGTATGCGCATCGGCATGTTCTGACGTTCCACGTCGATCTCTAGCTCAACCGATGCGGAGCCGAGCAGATGGCCGGCGTTCCAAAAGCGAGCCCGAACGCCTTGGGCTACGGTGGTCCATGCGGCGTATTCCAAGGCCCGAAAAAGGGTCATGCACGCTGCTGCATCCTGCTGCCTGTAGATCGGCTCGACCGGCGGCCGCCCGCGCTGCGCATTGCGGCGGTTAAGCTGTTCCACCTCCATCTCCTGGATATGCGCCGCATCCGGCAACATGACCGAACAAAGATCGATTGTAGCTCGGGTCGTGTAGATTGGCCCGGCAAAGCCCTGCGTGACCAGCTTTGGCAGAAGGCCGCTGTGATCGATATGAGCATGCGTCAGGACGACGGCGTCGATCGCTTCCGGCGGGAACGGGAACGCGCCGTAGTTCAAGGCCCGCTCCGACTTCGATCCCTGGAAGAGGCCGCAATCGACGAGGATCCTCGCGCGTGGTGTTTCGATCTCGTAGCAAGAGCCGGTAACACCGTGGGCTGCGCCGTGGAAGCGCAAAACAGGATCCGTGCCTCGACTGGCGTTCATGGGAATCATGCCCTAGTGCGACAGGAGAACGGGCAGGCGCAAATCCGAGAGAATGCCTTCGGTCGCCCCACCGAGCACGAAGTCCCTGACGCGCGAATGACCGTATCCACCCATAACCAATAGTTTGCCGCCGATTTCGAGGGCATGCTCCTGGATAGCGGTGGCGATCGAGCGCGCCCCCGCCTAATTTGATGCGGCTTCGGCCGCCAGACCGCGCGTCCTCAGGCCTTGCGCAAGGCGTTCACCGATGTCTTGTCCCGGCAGCGGCTTTTCGTCCGTCACGGTCACAACCGTGATCATCGTGGCAAGCTCCAGAAACGGCCGTGCATCGGCAACGGCCCGCGCAGCCACGCGACTGCCATCCCAAGCGATGACGACATGGTCAAGGGCGCCGACATCCGTGGCGTCAGGAAGCAGCAGGGTCGGTCGACCCGATCCGAACACGACCGCCTCGGCTGTCATTCGCGCCGTCTGGTTGTCCGGCGCCCATCCGACCAGGCAGATGTCGAAGTAGCGGCACTGCTCGGCCGCTGTGTCCCCAATTAGGGCCGGTGGCGCGGTCAGCTCCTGCGTCGTCAAGCGGACCCCGCCCTGCAATGCTTCTTTTGCAACTGTTTCCAGCAAGTTCTTGCCGAAACTGCGACTGGTCGCTTCGGCCTCCCTGATCTTGTTGGGAAGGTCGAGCAAGAAGCTCGACAGAGCGTTTGAAACGTCGGGAATGTCGACATTGATGGCGACCGCGTGCAGCGTCGCTCCAATGCGCCTGGCAACCGCGACTGCATTAGACGCGGTCTTTGGTGTGTTCGCCTCCGGGTACGTCGCCAGAGACAGGGATACCATCGGCTTCATCATATTCGCCTCCTTTGCGGCGAGGTCGGGCCACTGGATGCCGGCGCTGCTGCGACATCTATGGAGGCAGTGGACGGCGTGCGCATTGATTCACCGCAAATGCAGCCGTCGGTGGGGCCGAGGAACAGGCACTCACTCGGCAAGCCCACCTTGACGCCGCGAACGCTGACATTCAGCAGAGCCAGGGTATCGACCGCTCGGTCGCAGAGAGGGCCTAGATAATTTGCGTCTCGTTTCGCCGGCAATGCTGCAGATGCGCGTTTGCCCTCCTTTGCGTTGATGTGCGTCAAGGCGAGGTGGTCCACGACCCTACTATGGTCAGGGTCAGCAATGACTTTGGAGACAACGGATGAAGGAAGAGATCAGAAAGAAGATCGTGACGCTGTTGGATCAGCATCGGATCATGACCATCGCAACGCTAAAGCCCGACGGCTGGCCGCAGGCGACCACCGTCGGCTACGTGAACGAAGGCCTTACCCTTTACTTCCTCTGCGGTCTGGAAAGCCAGAAGGCTGGGAATCTGACGCAGGACGATCGCGTGTCCTTGACCATCGATCACGACACGCCGCAGGTGATGGAAATCACCGGACTTTCCATGGCGGCGCGAGCCCAGGCGGTGACAGACCTGGCCGAAGCGGAAAAGGTCCTGCGGATGCTGCCGCTGAAGTATCCGCAGCAAGTCTCGCTGCCAGGACCGATGCCAACTCCGGATCAGGTGCGCATATTTCGCGTGATGCCTACGGTCATCTCGGTGCTCGACTACTCCAAGGGTTTCGGCCACACCGATGTCGTCACTTGCTGATCGCGCTCGCCCCCAAGACAACCTTTGGGTTGCGTGAGCGAGGCCGGCAAAGCCAAGGCATTCAGACCCGGCGGGCTAACGGTCCCACCCATACGATGGGTCCTAAGTGGATTCTGGGTTTGTTGGTGATCTGTAGCCTTCGTTAGGACTCGGGATGATATACCGCTATCAGACGTTCAAGTTCGTCGATGGCAGACGACTTGGAAGCTGCTCGCCCTGAAGTTCCGGCGGCACCTCCAGCCCGGATCACGCCCTCCATTTTCGGCAGCTCATGCGCGATGCCGTTATGACAGTCGATGCAGGTCGCTTCGCCGGCAGGCAGGTAGCGCCTATGGTTTCAGCGACTTTCCGCCCCGCCGACGGACCGGCTTGAGCCAGGGCGTCCGGACCTGGCGCGACCTTGCGCTTCGCGAAGGCGATGTCGCTGTGTTGCCGGTCTTCGGCCTGCGCGGTCACAACCAGACTGGGCCGGGTCAGGCGAGAGCACGGCGGCCAGTGATTCTCTCGATGTTGATGCGGAAGAAAAGGTGAGGCGGACTGGCAACCTTGTCCTCGGATTGAGGCGTCTCGCTGCCAGGTTCCCACCAGTTGGGGCGTGCCTTCTGCAACAGCGACCATGCATGGTCGCGCTCATTCTGCCGGGGGCCTTCGGAGAGTTCTTCATAGCGCCCGAAGGCAACGACACTCCACCAGTTGCGTGGATTACGGATCTCGTCGACTTCGACGCAAACTTGAGGATTTCCGCGCATCGCCAAGACCTTCTGACCAACCAAGGAGAAGCTGTAGATGTGGCCGTGTTCGTAAACGAAGCTAATCGGCACAACGTACGGCATCCCGTCGCTTACGCAAAGGCGCCCGACCCTGCTCGCGGCTAGGTGCATCCTGGATTCTTGGGCGGTCATCTCACTGATGATCACGGGACTCCCCCGGTAAAGAGCGTTCTTCACGCTGTGCATCTCGATGCTGCGTAAGCGGCTTCCACGAGAAGCACGATCGCTCGCCGGGCTACTCGCCGTGTTCCAAGCACCACTCTAGCAAAGACGACGACGGGTGCCCTGATCCAAGTTGCGCTGTAATCAGGAACCGCCTTGTGGCCCTCTCAAGCGAGCCAGTCCGACATGCCGCCACCTCAATGCTTCGCGCAATCGCATTATAGCCCATGGAACAGGCTCCACGAACCGCTTTTCGCTGTGACTTGGGGGCTTACAGCACGAGGAACCCGATTGTCGCGAGCGCCATGACCAGGCTGGCAGTTTCGGCGCCGGCATTCGCGGGACAAGGACGGCGACACGAATGCGGCGGGCCACCTTGGCGAAGACTCGGAGCTCGATCCAGGCAAGACAGGGTCACTGACCCTCAACCTCAAGCCGGGCTTCTACGCAGTCTTCTGCAATGTCCCCGATCATTTCATGAAGGGCAACCATCAAGGTTCAGTAAGGGTGCCCCCAGCGCGCGCCTGCCATAGGTTGTGGCGTGCTCGGCAGAACCCGCGAGCGCATCAATACGCCGAGTGGAACGACAGCGTTTTCTCGAACAGCCATGGCGAACGTCCTATCGCTCCGACACGAGACATTGGACACAGCGATCTATATGGAGATCACTATGCCAATCGCTGCGGTGCAGAATGCGTTTGATCAGGCAATCTCTATGGCACCTTCGATCGACAGGACGGAATGCTTGACAAAGTCCTTGGTGATCTCGCCGACCAGTTTGGCGCTCAACGAGGGCTGATAGTGCCTTCGCAGCTCTCCAAGCGTGCGCGGGTCGGCGATGATCAAAACATGCTCACAGTAATCTTCATGCGACTGCTCATTGAGATAAGCGGCGACCGATCCCGCAAAGTCGTCCTCACGCAGCCGAGACTCGTCCGGATTGGCGGTTGAGCTGCGATGCCTCCCGCCGGATCCTGCGCGGGCCATTTCAAGGATGGGATCCTCGATTTCGATAAGCTCGATATGAGGTTCATGCCCCTTATTATGAAACAGTCGCAGGATCTCGCCGTCAGTTACCGCCACGAGAGTGCCGTTGTTCAGGATCATGTGTTTCTCCGACGCTGGATCAGCCGAGCGCTGTAGGGCCGTGTCCGATCTTTTCGTTTTGCTATTGGCAGGCAGGTAATGCCGGTTCGACCTGCGTCGCATTGACCTTAGTCAAGCCCAAGCGGAATGCGCCGAGTCAACTCGGGCAGAAGGCGGAATGCAGCGCCTCGATCACCGTGAGCACCTCCGGCCTCGTGATACGGTAGTAGACCGTCGTGCCGTCCCGGCGCGCCTCGACCAAACCATCGGCCCGCAGCCGCATAAGCTGTTGCGACATAGGCACCTGGTCGATGTCGAGCAGCTCTCGCAACTCGGCCACCGAGCGCTCCTCATTTCCGAGGGCGCATAGCACGAGCAAACGCTGTGGATGGGACAGGCTCCGGAGCAGTTCCGCCGCCCTGCCTGAGGCCGGGATCAAATCTGATACATTCATAATCTTGAATTTATTATCTTTGAATGTTACATGCAAGCTTGCCAATCGGGTTGGCCGACGCCGTACCTTACAATTGCGCCGCGCCGTTTGGAAATTGAGCCCGATCAACGAAGAACGCGACTTTCACCCGCAGGATGCTTCGAAGATCGAACCAACGGGAGGATCATCATGTCCCACATCGTCGTCCTCGGAGCAGGTCTCGGCGGCACGATCATGGCATACGAAATACGCGACAAGCTGCGCCGAGCGGATCGGCTGACCGTCGTCACGCTCGGCACGTCCTATTCCTTTGTACCTTCAAATCCCTGGGTGGCCGTAGGATGGCGGGAGCGCAATGATGTCACTGTCGATCTGGCGGATACCTTCAAGCGGCGCGGCATCGCGCTGCGTCCCGAAGGCGCAAAGAAGGTGCATCCGAAGGAAAACCGCGTCGAACTCAACGACGGCACCTTCGTCGACTACGACTATCTGATCATCGCGACCGGTCCCGATCTTGCCTTCGACGAGGTGCCGGGTCTCGGACCTGCCGGACATACCCAATCCATCTGCCACATCGACCATGCCGTCGCCACGCGGGCGAAGTTCGACGAACTGGTTCGCAAGCCCGGTCCAGTCGTCGTGGGCGCGGTTCAGGGCGCGTCCTGCTACGGCCCGGCCTATGAATTCGCCTTCATCCTCGACACAGCGTTGCGCAAGGCCAGGGTACGCGACCGCGTCCCGATGACCTTCGTGACGCCGGAACCCTATATCGGCCATCTCGGTCTCGACGGGGTCGGCGACACCAAGGGCCTGCTCGAAAGCGCCATGCGGGATCGCCACATCAAGTGGATCACCAACGCCAAGGTGGCTTCGGTCGACGCCGACATGATGCACGTCGAGGAAGTCGACGAGGACGGGACGACCAAAGCCAAGCGCGACCTGCCCTTCGCCTTCTCGATGATGCTGCCTGCCTTCCGTGGCGTTCCGGCGCTGATGGGGACCGAGGACCTTGTCAATCCGCGCGGCTTCGTCACCATCGACAAGCACCAGCGCAACCAGACCCATCCCAACGTCTTCGCGATCGGAGTCTGCGTGGCCATTCCGCCGGTCGGCAAGACGCCGCTTCCCGTCGGCGTTCCCAAGACCGGCTTCATGATCGAATCCATGGTCACGGCCACCGCCGAGAACATCGGCGCGCTGCTACGCGGCCAGGAACCGAGGGCCGTCGCGACGTGGAACGCGATCTGCCTCGCCGATTTCGGCGATGAAGGTATAGCCTTTGTCGCGCAGCCGCAGATCCCTCCCCGCAACGTCAACTGGTCCTCGCAAGGCAAATGGGTCCATGCGGCGAAAGTGGGGTTCGAGAAATACTTCCTTCACAAGGTGCGGCAGGGAAAGAGCGAAACCTTCTACGAGGGGCTGGCGCTCGACGTCCTGGGCATCAAGAAACTCAAGGCCATCCACATCGAGCCGGCCGAATAGGCACGGCGTTCAGGAGACAAGAATTATGACGATAGACAAGGCAGTTCTCAGGTTTGCGGGCGTCGTAGTGCTGATATCGCTCACGCTCGGCATCTACTATTCGCCTTACTGGTTCCTGCTGACGGCATTCGCCGGGCTCAACATGATGCAGGCCTCGGTCACGGGCTTCTGCCCGGCAGCGATGGTCTTCAAGAAGCTCGGCTGCAAGCCGGGTGCAGCGTTCGAGTAAGGGCCGCTAAGCCGGGAGGCGGCTCCGTCGCCTCCATATCCATTTCAACCGACTGAGATTAGCCAATGAGACCACTGCATTCGGCCCTGGCGTACATTCTTCTGGTCGGCGCCGCCGGCCTTTTTGCGATCGATACACACGCCGCCGAATTCATCGTCAAGTCCACGACCATCACCGAGATGAAGGCCGTGTATGGACAGGTGGAGAGCCGCACCATCCTGCCGGCCAGGGCAAGGATTTCGGGAACCGTCGCGTCCGTTCACGTCTCGGAGGGCGCCCAGGTGGGCAAGGGCGACATGGTCGCCACGGTCGTCGACGACAAGCTCGCCTTGCAGCTCAGAGCCGCCGACGCCAAAATCGCGGCCCTGAATTCGCAACTCGACAGTGCCCGCACCGATCTGCAGCGCGCACAGGACCTGCTGGCCAAGGGTGCTGCCGCCCAAAGCCGGGTCGACGCGTCAAAGACGCAGTTCGATGTCGTCACGAACCAGCTCGCGGCTGCGATTGCCGAGCGGGCGGTCATCGAGCAAAGCACACGGGAAGGCGATATCCTGGCCCCAGCCGACGGCCGGGTGCTGACGGTTCCCGTGGCCGCCGGCTCGGTGATAATGGCGGGCGAACCCGTCGCGCGGGTGGCATCGGGCCAGTATTACCTGCGCCTGTCTTTGCCGGAACGGCACGCCGTCGAGATAACGGAAGGCGCCCGCGTCGATATCGGCGAACGCGGCACGGGTACCAATGCCGGCTTCGTCAAGGCTGGGGAAGGCCGGATCGCAAAGGTCTACCCGGAGATCGAGAAAGGTCGCGTGATTGCCGACGTCGAAGTCGCCGACATCGGGACCTATTTCGTCAACGAGCGCACCCTCGTGTCCATACCGGTCGCAAAGCGGACCATGTTGGGCGTTCCGCCAGAGGCTCTTAGGATCGTCCACGGTATAGACTATGTCACAATCGAGACGGCGGATGGGCCGCTTGACGTCACTGTGGTGCGGGGTGGCACATTCCAGGATGCCGGCCAGCCGCGCATCGAGATCCTGAGTGGTCTTGCCGATGGCGACAAGGTCGCTCTGCCATGAAACTCGGCATCGCCGGGTGGCTTACCCGTTCATTCATCGCATCGCCTCTGACGCCTCTCTTCCTGCTGGCCGCGCTGGCGCTTGGGCTTGTGGCCTTGGTCACGCTGCCCCGCGAGGAGGAGCCGCAGATCTCCGTGCCTATGGTCGACATCCACGTCTCCGCAAACGGCCTGAGGGCCGAAGATGCCGCCAAGCTCGTGACCGAGCCGCTGGAGACGATCATAAAGGGCATTGACGGCGTGGAGCACGTCTACTCCCAAACCACCGATGATGGCGCGCTGGTGACCGCCCGCTTCAAGGTCGGCACCAGTTCGGATGCCGCGATCCTGCGCATCCACGAAAAGGTGCACGCCAACATGGATCGCATCCCCGTCGGGATTCCAGAGCCGCTGATCGTTGGGCGCGGCATCGACGACGTTGCCATAGTGGTGGTGACACTGACGCCGGCGCCGCAGGTGGCGGCGCGGTATTCCTCGGCGGACCTGACGCGTCTTGCGCATGAGCTGCAGGTCGAGGTCGCAAAGCTTCCCGATATCGGTCTCACCTACGTCGTTGGCGAGCAGCCCGATGAGATCCAGGTCGAGCCGGATCCGGAAAAGCTTTCGCTGTATGGCATCACGCTGCAGCAGTTGATGGGCAAGATCGCGGGCGCCAACCGCTCTTTCCAGATCGGCACGGTCCGCGACCGGGGTAATCAGCGGGTGCTGGTGGCCGGTCAGACGCTGCAGGCTTTGTCTGAGATCGGCAACCTTTTGCTCACGGCTCGCGACGGGCGGCCGGTCTATATCCGCGACGTTGCCAGCGTGGTGCTCGCGACGTCACCGGCTGAGAACCGCGTCACCAATATCACTAAGTCCGATACCGGTCTCGAGCGCGCGCCGGCCGTGTCGGTGGCGATCGCGAAGCGCCCGGGCACCAATGCGGTCGTCATCGCCGATATGATCGTCAAGCGCCTCGAGCAGGTGCGCGGCCAGATCTTCCCCAACGACGTCGAGATGCGCGTGACGCGCAACTACGGCGAGACGGCCAATGAGAAGGCTAACGAACTGCTCTTCCACCTGGGCCTGGCGACCGTCTCCATCGTCCTGCTGATCGCAGTAGCCATCGGCTGGCGAGAAGCGCTGGTGGTGGCCGTCGTGATACCCACGACCATCCTGCTGACCATGTTCGCTTCGCGCGTGATGGGCTACACGCTGAACCGTGTCAGCCTGTTCGCGTTGATCTTCTCCATCGGCATCCTCGTCGACGACGCCATCGTGGTCATCGAGAACATCGCGCGCCATTGGGCGATGGACGGCGGACGCTCGCGCGCCCAGGCGGCGATCGATGCAGTTGCCGAGGTCGGCAATCCCACCATCGTGGCGACGCTGACCGTCGTGGCGGCGCTGCTTCCCATGCTGTTCGTCTCCGGCCTCATGGGCCCCTATATGAGCCCGATCCCGGCCAATGCCTCGGCCGCGATGCTTTTCTCATTCTTCGTCGCGGTGATGTTGACACCGTGGCTGATGATGAAGCTCGGCGGAAAGGATCGGGTCGGCGCCCATGGCCACGCCGGCAGCGCGCAGGGCGGCGTGCTGGGGCGGATTTATATCGCGGTGGCGCGACCGATCTTGAAGTCGCGGCTCAGAGCCTGGGCGTTCCTTTTGGTCGTGGGCATTGCCACGATTGCGTCCATGGCGCTGATCTACACCGAGCACGTGACGGTCAAGCTTCTGCCCTTCGACAACAAGACCGAACTCCAGATAGTGGCGGACTTGCCCAAGGGCTCGTCGGTCGAGGACACCGACCGACTGCTCCAGGCCGCCGCAAATCGCCTGGCCTCCGTGCCGGAGGTAGTGTCGTTCCAGACCTACGCGGGCGCCTCCGCGCCTTTCAACTTCAACGGCCTGGTGCGCCATTACTACCTGCGATCGAGCCCCGAACAGGGTGACATCGCCGTCAACCTGCTTCCCAAAGGAGACCGCAGCCGCGCCAGCCATGCCATTGCGCTCGACTTACGCGAGCGCTTGATGGGCATGGCGATGCCGGCGGGCACGGTGCTGAAGGTGGTCGAGCCGCCGCCGGGACCGCCGGTGCTCGGCACACTGCTGGCCGAAATCTACGGCCCGGACGCCGAAACCCGCCGCGCGGTTGCGGCCAAGGTTCGCGAGACCTTCGCCAGCATCCCGTTCATCGTCGACGTCGACGACAGCTTCCACAACCAGCCGGAACGGCTCCGGCTTTCGATCGACCAGGACAACCTGGAATATTACAAGGTCGAGCAGGCGGATGTGTACGACACGCTGAGCTATCTCTACGGCGGTACCACGGTCGGCTACTCGCACCGAGGCGGCGGGCGCCTGCCGATCCCGATCCGCATCGCCTTGTCCAAGGCAAATGGCGTGGTCGATCAGCGTGCCCTGGCCACGCCGGTTGCCGCCAACGCGCTTCCCGGCGCGCGCGACGTTGTCGAGCTTGGCGACGTCGTGCGGGTGAGCCAGGAGCCGGCCTCCTACCCGATCTTCCGCCACAACGGCAGGCCGGCCGAGATGGTGATGGGCGAGCTGGCCGGGGCGTTTGAGGCGCCGGTCTACGGCATGCTCGCCGTGGACGATGCGATTGCCAAGGCGGACTGGGGCGCGCTGCCAAAGCCGCAGATCGCGCTGCATGGCCAGCCGGACGACGAATCGAAGCCGACGCTCCTGTGGGACGGCGAATGGGAAGTGACCTGGGTAACCTTCCGCGACATGGGCGCTGCCTTCATGGTGGCGATCCTCGGCATCTACATCCTGGTCGTCGCGCAGTTCGGCTCCTTCCGCCTGCCATTGGTGATCCTGACCCCGATCCCGCTGACGCTGATAGGCATCATGCTTGGCCACTGGGCGTTCGTCGCGCCCTTCACGGCCACCTCGATGATCGGCTTCATCGCGCTTGCCGGCATCATCGTCCGCAACTCGATCCTGCTTGTCGACTTCATCCGTCATGCGCGGAGCGAGGATCGTCCGCTGCTCGAGGTGCTGCTCGAAGCCGGGGCTATCCGCTTCAAGCCGATCCTGCTCACCGCGCTCGCGGCGATGATCGGCGCCGCGGTGATCCTGACCGACCCTATCTTCCAGGGGCTGGCTATCTCGTTGCTGTTCGGCCTCGCCTCGTCGACGCTGTTGACGGTGCTGGTCATCCCGGCGATCTATGTGGCGCTGCGCGGTGGCCCGCGTGCTGATGCTGGGCCGAGCGAACCTGTCGCAGCCGCGCTGACTGAGTATCCCGAGCCGGCAAACCACTAGATCGTTTCACCGCTTCACGGAAACGGTGAGCCGCTCTATCTCTTTGTTTTAACGCAAGTCCAGTCGGAAACCCGTTTCACAGTTTCCCTGGAATTGCGTTAGCTCTGGCGGAAATCGCCGGAGACGCCGAACATTATCACGATCGCCGCCAAGACAATCAAAACCGATGGCCCCCCCGTCAGATTGACGATGGCCGCCGAAACACCCACGGCGCCGCCAGCGACGACGGAACGCACGATAGTCTCAAGCCACCTCGGCACCGGCTATTCTCCCGTCCAGGGATTGATAGGGGCCGCGCGCCGTCACGCTGCGGTCGAGCAAACAGTCCAAAGCCGCGAGCCGATCGGACGGCAGACGGGGCAGTTCGATTTCCCGGGCAAGATCGGCTGCAAATTCGCGGAACGGTGCGAGATTGATGACGGGAACGCCGATCAGCACGGGTACCGAGAGTTCCAGCGCCTTTGCGATGAGGGCCCTGAAGCCACCGCCTTCGGCCTCGGTCTTTCCGAATTTGCACAGAACCAGAAGATCGGTCTTGCCGGACAACGCAGCTCCGGCGGCTTCGCAGGCGCGGAGCAGCCGATCGGTATTCAGAACACAGCCTCGGGAGTGGGGACCTCGATCGTCGGATATACCGTGGAGCTTGCCCGAAGCGAGATCCCGAAGGTGCATGTCGCATTTCACCCGATCAGGTTTCTTTTCGCTCAGTTGGACAAGGCCGGCCAATCGCACGCCTCGCTCGGCCATGATGGTAGTCATTTCCTGCAGGAGTGCTTCGAACTCCACGCCGTTTGAATAAACGATAGCGGTAATGGGGCAGTCAGGACGAAGGCTCTGCATGAGGGAATCTCCTTCAGTTTGTACTTTGCCAGTCGGCCAGCAGGCGCGGGGTAGCTCCGATGCAGCGGGATTGGCGCGGCGATATCCAAAACCATCGGCCTATCTCCCAAATATTCCACGGCTGAATGGAAGCACTTCAACGGGCATGCCAGGCTCAATTGGGATCGACGCACCGGGCACAATCGCAATGGCGTCGGCCGATACCATCGGCATCATTCTGTGCGAGCCATCCGGCCCGCTGCGGCTGGCGGTCAATCGCCCCTGTTCAATATCCAGGCGAACCGGCACCAATTCCGTGCGATCCGGCTTGCAAGAACATGTAAAGGTCAACTCGGCCGTGAGGCGCGTCGCCGGCACCTGACCGAGGAGGTTCGCCACGATCGGACGCGCGAAGACCAGCGCGCCAAAGGCCGCCGCCTGCGGATTGCCAGGCAATCCGACGAAGCACGCCTCCCCCACCTTGCCGATTGCCAACGGCTTGCCGGGTTTCAGCGCCACCTTGGCTATCTCGAGTTGGCCCCCGGCGCGCATTACTGCGTCGCGCACGTGGTCCTCTTCGCCAACCGACATCCCGGCAGTGGTGATGATCAGATCCGCCTCCCTCGCGCTGTCTTCGAGCACTCGCGCGATGGCCGCGGTATCGTCGTGAACGGTCGACAACGTCACATCGGTGCCTGGCTCGCTCAGCAGAGCGGCCAGAAGCGGCCCGTTGGAGTCATAGATCGTGCCGGATGCAAGCGGCCCGCCAGCCTTACGAAGTTCGGAGCCGGTCGTGACAATGGCGATCCGCACGCGACGCGCAACCGGGACGCGATCAATTCCAATGGCGGCAAGAAGCGCGATTTCCGGCCAGCCGATCATGCAGCCTGGACGAAGGACGCAGGCTCCTTGCGTCACATCCTCACCGGCCCTGCGAATATGCGCGCCCGGCGCCGCGTCGAGCGCGAACTGCACGAGATCGCCACGCCGCGTCGTTTGCTCCTGCATGACGACAGTGTCCGCGCCCTTGGGCAACGCCGCGCCCGTCATGACACGGTGTGCAGCGCCCGGAGCCAGCACGCGCGGCGGATCGCCCGCGCTCGTGCGGCCTACCACAGGGAGAACCAGAGGCACGCCTCTCCTGCCGGCCAAGCTTATCGCATAGCCGTCCATGGCCGCCTGATCGAAAGGCGGAATAGCGCGCGGGGATTCGATGGCCGCGGCCAGAAGACGTCCTACGGCGTCGGCCAACGGCACCATTTCCGGATCATCCAGCGGCCGTGCCAATGCGATGGCTGCGCGTCGCGCCGTTTCGAATGGCACGACACCTGGGCCTGCGCAGCGGCAGCTATCGGGCAGTGTTGCCGGGACGGTCATGCCGCGACGTCCGGCAGCGTCTTTTCGAGAATCGCCCGCATGGCCGCAAGGCCCGGATCCTGCGCGCGGTTCATGATACCGATGAGTTGCGTCCAACGATCGTCGGATGCGGTGTCCACGAAATTACGAACGGCCGAGCCGACGATATCGGCCGGCGAACGACCGGATGCATCCGCGGCCGCGGTCAACCGCGCGGCCAAGGCCGGTTCTTCGAACGCGGCGACGATTGCCATGGCCGCTTTCGGGTCTTCCAGTGAGGCGATGATATCTCCGAGCATTGCTTCCCCCTTCACTGCACCAGCGGCGAGGATGCGCCGTCGATGGCAATCCCGACGATGTCCGCCCGGCCGACAAGCAGGGAGACGTATTGCGCCGTCGCCTGCCGGCTGACGTGCTCGGCCAGATAGGACGCGATGCGTTCCCGCACGGCCTCGAACGGAAGCTGGCGGCCGTCGATGCGCCGCGTCAGGCGAATGAGGTGGACGCCGTAGCGCGTCTCCACTGGCTGCGAGATATCGCCTGGGACGAGCTCGATGAGAGCAGCCTCGAATTCCGGCGTGGTGTCGCCCGGCCCGATTTGGCCGAGGCTGCCGCCCAAGGCTCCCGACGGGCAATCCGAGCAATCTCGCGCCAGTGCCGCGAAACGCTCTGGAGCAGCTGCCAGAGCAGATCTCAGCGACGACACCCTTTTACGCGCGGCGGCGAATGCCTCACGATCATCGTGACGAGCCGCTATGAGAATATGATCGGCTTCATAGAGAGGCGGCGTCATGAAACGGCGAAGATTATTTTCATAGAAGCGCCGCAGCGTCTCCTCATCCGCCTCGGGAACGCGAACCTCGCGCTCGATCAAGCCGCGCACCAGCGCGTCTTCGATGGTCTCCCTGCGTCCATCCTGGTCGGTCCGCTGGTCGGCGGCTATGTCGAGACGCCGCGCCTCTTGCAGGAGCAGCTCGCGAATGACGAGCGCACGGGTTGCGGCATGCCATCCCTCGCCGGGATTGCGGGCGGGAAAGTTCTGCACCTCGGCGGCGATCGCCTTGCGCGATATCGCCACCCCGTTGACGGTCACCGGCGGCATCGCCACGCGTTCGCGGGACGGCGCCGTGTCAGGAGTTGCGGGCCGGTGTTCGTGCGGATGTTCGGACGATTTGCGGCCGGCCGAATGATCGATGACGAGCGCGGCCATGGTTTACTCCGCGGGCTGGTGGGATGGAGCGGCAGCGGGGCGCCGCAAGGGCTCGGACGACCGCATCACGGACACTGGCGCGGGCGACCGGCGCTCGGCGAAGCGTGTGCGCACGACCTGATAGCCGGGACGGCCGAGATACCAGACCGGCGCGCTCCAGACATGAACCAACCTGGTGAACGGGAAGACCAGAAAGATCGTCATGCCGAGCAGGAGATGCGCCTTGAAGATCGGGTTGACGTCGGCGACGTAGGCCGCGGCCGCCGGCCGCAAGGTGAGGATGCCCTGCGCCCAGTTCATGAATTTCACCATCTCATGGCCGTCCATGTGACCGAGCGAGACGAAGATGGTCGAAAGGCCAAGCGTGAGCTGCAACCAGAGCAGCAACAAAATCGCGATGTCACCGGGCGCCGACGTGTTGCGGATGCGAGGATCGAACAGACGACGATGGGCCAGAAGCGCTATGCCGATGAAGCAGGCAACGCCAGCGATGCCGCCGGCGGTGATGGCAAGGCCCTGCTTGAAGCTGTGTGAGACACCGAGCGCATCGAATACCCAGATCGGCGTCAGCAGGCCGACGAAGTGGCCGGCGAAGATCATCAAGATACCGACGTGGAACAGATTGGAGCCCCAGCGGAGCTGACGCCGCCGCAGCAACTGGGAGGATCCCGTCTTCCAGGTATATTGCTCGCGATCGAAGCGGATCAGGCTACCGAGCAGGAAGATGGTCAGGCAGAAATAGGGATACCAGCCAAAGAGCGCGGCGTTGATTGTGTCGGACATGGCTTTCCTCCGTCAGGCAACGCTACTACGCGCATCGCGATTGGCGGCGCGCATCTGGATTCTCAGTCGGTCGACGGAACAGCCGTCGGTCGCATTCCCGGGACCGAATGCGACCGCGGCCTCTTCCCAGGCGGCGTCGATGGCTGCCAGGTCGTCGGGCTCGTCGAGTTCGTCGGCGCCCACGGCCACGGCCGGCTCGCTGACTATCGAGCGTATGGCCGTGAATACAGCGGCATAGCCTGCGTTGCGCTTGGCGAGCCGACCTTCCAGCAGCGAGAAGATGTGGCCGGTTTCATTTAGCAGCCCGCGCGCCTCCTCAATGGGACGGGCGGAGAGGAATTCGAGGAAAAGCGGGATGAAGTCGGGCAATTCGTTTGCCGCGACCTCGAGCCCGCCACGCCGGTAGTGTCCGGCCAGATCGACCATCGCCTGGCCGCGATCTCGGCTCTCGCCATGGATGTGCTCGAAGAGATGCAGCGAGTGGCGGCGCGTCTTGTCGAACAATTCCACGTAACGCTCTTGCAAATCGTAGAGATCCAGGGTGGCCAGATCGGCAAACAAGGACTGCAGGTGCTTGCCTGCTTCGTCCGATATCAGTCCCTCGTCTGCGACCGCCGCGGTGATTTCCGGGATCGCCGCGCAAAGTTCCTCGGTCGGATAGGAAAGGAGCGCCGAGAGCGCCTTGAAGGTCCTGTTCGAGAGCATCACGCGATCTCCATCGGGTTTGTCGGCCGCTTGGTCTGCTTGGTGCCGAAGAGGTTGGTCTCGGTGGAACCGCCCGAGCAACCGTTGCCGAACGAGAAGCCGCAGGAGCCGCGCAGGTCCTGGGCGTCCTCGCTCCATTCGCGGTGCGAAGTGGGGATGACGAAACGATCCTCGTAATTGGCGATCGCCATGACCTTGTACATGTCGTCGATGGCTGCGCCCGTCAGGCCGACCCGCGTCGCGATCGACTCGTCGAGGCGGCCGTCGATCGTCTTTGCCCGCATGTAGCTTCGCATCGCCAGCATGCGCTCGAGCGCAAGCGCCACGGGCTCCTCATTGCCCGCCGTCAGCAGATTGGCCAGATACTGGAGCGGGATGCGCAGGCTGCGCACGTCGGGCATATCGCCGTCCAGCCCCATCTTGCCGGCGGCAGCCGCCGACTGGATGGGCGAGAGCGGCGGAACGTACCAGACCATCGGCAGCGTGCGGTACTCGGGGTGAAGCGGAAAGGCAATCTTCCACTCCATCGCCATCTTCCAGACCGGCGACAATTTGGCCGCCTCCAGCCAGTTGTCGGGAATCCCGTCGGCACGGGCCTGTGCGATGACGGCCGGATCGTTCGGATCGAGGAAGATATCGAGCTGCGCCTGATAGAGGTCCTTCTCCTGCGGTACGCTGGCAGCCGCCTCGATACGGTCGGCGTCGTAGAGGATCACGCCGAGATAGCGGATGCGCCCGACGCAGGTTTCCGAACAGACCGTCGGCTGCCCCGCCTCGATGCGGGGATAGCAGAAGATGCACTTCTCCGATTTGCCCGACGACCAGTTGTAGTAGATCTTCTTGTAGGGGCAGCCGGAGACGCACATGCGCCAGCCGCGGCACTTGTCCTGATCGATCAGTACGATGCCGTCCTCCTCGCGCTTGTAGATGGCCCCGGACGGGCACACCGCCGCGCAGGTCGGGTTGAGGCAGTGCTCGCAAAGCCTCGGAAGGTACATCATGAAGGTATTTTCGAACTGGCCGTAAATGTCCTTCTGGACGCCCTCGAAATTCACGTCCTTCGACCGCTTCTCGAACTCGCCGCCGAGGATCTCCTCCCAGTTCGGTCCCCATTCGATCTTTTCCATCCGCTCGCCGGTGATGGCCGAGCGCGGACGAGCCGTAGGGAAAGCTTTCGATTCCTTCGCCGTGTGCAGATGCTGGTAATCGAAAGTGAACGGCTCGTAGTAGTCGTCGATCTCCGGCAGATCAGGGTTTGCGAAGATGTTGGCGAGGATGCGCCACTTGGCGCCCATCTTCGGCTCGATCTTGCCATTCTTCTTGCGTCGCCAGCCGCCGTTCCATTTCTGCTGATTCTCCCATTCCTTGGGATAGCCAACGCCCGGCTTGGTCTCGACATTGTTGAACCAAGCGTATTCGACGCCTTCACGGTTGGTCCAGACGTTCTTGCAGGTAACCGAACAGGTGTGACACCCGATGCATTTGTCGAGGTTCAACACCATCGCGATCTGGGCGCGGATTTTCATTCTGCGGCCTCCTTGGGAGCATTCGCTTGCAGGGGTTCCTCGAGCCAGTCGACGGTCGCCATCTTGCGGACCACGATGAACTCGTCGCGGTTGGAGCCAACGGTTCCGTAGTAGTTGAAGCCGTAGGACTGCTGGACATAGCCGCCGATCATATGGGTCGGCTTGAGCACCGTGCGCGTCACCGAATTGTGGATGCCGCCGCGGTTGCCGGTCAGTTCGGAGCCGGGCGTGTTCACGATCTTCTCCTGAGCGTGATACATCAGCATCATGCCCTGTTTGACTCGCTGGGAGACGACGGCGCGGGCCGTAAGCGCTCCGTTGGCGTTAAAAACCTCGACCCAGTCATTGTCCACGATGTCCGCGGCCTTGGCGTCGGTCTCGGAAATCCACACCACCGGACCGCCGCGATTGAGCGTCAGCATCAGGAGATTGTCGCTGTAGGTGGAATGGATGCCCCATTTCTGATGCGGCGTGATGAAGTTGAGGACGATCTCTTTGTTGCCGTTGGACCTGACTCCCTTGACGGCGGAGATCGTCTTCAGGTCGACCGGCGGCTTCCAGGTGATGAAGCCTTCGCCGAAGGCCCGCATCCACAGATGATCCTGATAAAGCTGCTGGCGTCCGGTCAGCGTGCGCCACGGGATCAGTTCGTGGACGTTCGTGTAGCCGGCATTGTAGCAGACCTTCTCACTTTCGATGCCGGACCAGGTGGGAGAGGAGATGATCTTGCGCGGCTGGGCCTGAACGTCGCGAAAGCGGATCTTCTCGTCCTCCTTCGGGATGGCGAGATGAGCATGCTCGCGGCCCGTCGCCTTGGAGAGCGCCTCCCAGGCTTTCACCGCGACCTCGCCGTTGGTTTCCGGCGCGAGCATCAGGATGACTTCGGTCGCGTCGATATCCGTCTCGATCTTCGGCAGGCCCTTGGCGGGGCCGGCGGGTTGGACGCCGTTGAGCGCGCCCAGCGCCTCGACTTCATGCGCTGTCTTCCAGTTGATGCCCTTGCCGCCGTTGCCGGCCTCGGTCATCAGCGGGCCGAGCGCGGTGAAGCGGGCGTAGAGGTTCGGATAGTCGCGCTTGACGACGCTCACGGCCGGCATCGTCCTGCCCGGGATCGGTTCGATCTCGCCGCGTTTCCAGTCGGCGACGTCGAAGGGCTGGGCGATCTCGCCGGGCGTGTCATGCTGGATGGGAGTTAGGACGACGTCCTGCTCCACGCCCAGCACCTCCGGAGCGACCTCGGAAAAGGCCCTGGCGAGGCCCTTGTAGATATCCCAGTCCGAGCGTGCCTCCCAGGCAGGGTCCACCGCCGCCGACAGCGGGTGGATGAAGGGGTGCATGTCGGAGGTGTTGAGGTCGTTCTTCTCGTACCAGGTCGCGGTCGGCAGCACGATGTCGGAGTACACGCAGGTCGTCGACATGCGGAAATCGAGCGTGACAAGAAGATCGAGCTTTCCCCGCGGCGCCTCGTCGTGCCAAACGACCTCCTTGTTGCGCACCTTGCCTTCGGCGCCGAGGTCCTTGCCCATGACACCGTGCGTGGTGCCGAGCAGGTGCTTCAGAAAGTATTCGTGGCCCTTGCCGGAAGACCCCAGAATGTTGGAGCGCCACACGAACATGTTGCGGGGCCAGTTGGCCGGATCGTCAGGGTCCTCGCATGCAAGGTCGAGTTCACCCGACTTCAGTGCGCTTGCCACATAGTCCTTCACCTCGAGGCCAGCAGCCGAAGCTCGTTTGGCGATATCGAGCGGGTTCTGCTTCAACTGCGGCGCCGAAGGCAGCCAGCCCATGCGCTCGGCGCGGACGTTGTAGTCGATGAAGCTTTGGTTCCAGTCTCCTTCGGGCGCGGTCGGCGACAAGATCTCCGCCGCCGTCAGGGTCTCGTATCGCCATTGGTCCGTGTGCGCGTAGAAGAAGGACGTCGAGTTCTGGTGGCGCGGCGGGCGCGCCCAGTCGAGCGCGAAAGCGAGCGGCGTCCAGCCTGTCTGCGGCCGCAGCTTTTCCTGGCCGACATAGTGCGACCAGCCGCCGCCCGACTGGCCGACGGCGCCGCAGAACACCAGGAGGTTGATGATCCCCCGGTAATTCATATCCATGTGGTACCAGTGGTTGAGACCTGCGCCCAGGATCACCATCGAGCGGCCGTTGGTCTTTTCGGCATTGGTGGCGAATTCGCGCGCCACGGTGACGATGGCGTCGCGCTTCACGCCAGTGATGCGCTCAGCCCAGGCGGGTGTGAACGGCACGTCGTCATCGTAGGAAGAGGCGACATTGGCGCCGCCGAAGCCGCGGTCGAGGCCGTAATTGGCCATGAGCAGGTCGTAGACCGTTGCCACCTTCACCGCCCCGTCGATGGTCTTGATCGTGCGGACCGGGATATTGCGGGTCAGGATCTCGCCATGCTCGGTGGCCACGAAATGCTCCGTTGCCCGGCCTCCGAAATAGGGGAAGTCGACAGCCGCAATGTCAGCTCCATCGCCGGCGAGGGAGAGCTTCAACCGAACGTCCCGCCCCTTGCCATCCTTTTCCTCGAGATTCCACTTTCCTTGCTCGCCCCAGCGGTAGCCGGCCGACCCGAGTGGCGCGACTAACGCATCCGTTGCCTCGTCGATGGCGACCGTCTTCCATTGCGGGTTGTTCTTCTCGCCGAGAGCGCCCTTGATCTCGGAGGCACGCAGCAGGCGCTCCGGAACGAGCTTGCCGTCGCGCTCCGCCAGCCGCACCAGGAAGGGCATGTCGGTGTAGCGCCGGGCATAGTCGTCGAAATAGGCGACGCTGCGGTCGAGGTGGTATTCGCGCAGGATCACGTGGCCCATGGCGAGCGCCAGCGCGGCGTCGGTGCCCTGCTTTGGATTGAGCCAGATGTCGGCGAACTTGGTCGCTTCGGCATAGTCCGGCGAGACGACCGCGCTCTTGGTGCCCTTGTAGCGGACCTCAGTGTAGAAATGCGCGTCCGGGGTACGCGTCTGTGGCACGTTCGAGCCCCAGACGATGATGAAGCCGGCATTGTACCAGTCGGCGCTCTCCGGCACGTCGGTCTGCTCGCCCCAGGTCTGCGGGCTCGCCGGCGGCAGGTCGCAATACCAGTCGTAGAACGACATGCACACGCCACCGAGCAGCGAAAGATAGCGCGAGCCGGCGGCATAGGAGACCATCGACATGGCCGGGATCGGCGAGAAGCCGATGATGCGGTCAGGGCCATGTTTGCGGGCGGTGTAAGCATTGGCGGCTGCGACGAGCTCGTTCACCTCGTCCCAGGTGGCGCGCACGAAGCCGCCGTGGCCGCGGATCGAGATGTAGGATTGGCGCTTGTTCGAGTCCTCGACGATCGAGGCCCATGCCGCGACTGGCGGCATCTTGGCGCGAGCCGCCCGCCACAGCTTCAACAGCCGGCCTCGGATCATCGGGTATTTCACCCGGGCGCCCGAATAGAGATACCAGCTGTATGACGCGCCGCGTGCGCAGCCGCGAGGCTCGTGGTTGGGCAGATCGGGCCGCGTGCGCGGATAATCGGTCTGCTGCGTCTCCCAGGTGACGATGCCGCCCTTGACGTAGATCTTCCACGAGCACGAGCCGGTGCAATTCACACCATGGGTGGAGCGCACGATCTTGTCGTGCTGCCAGCGCTTGCGGTAGCCGTCTTCCCAGGACCGGTCTTCGTTGGTCACTATCCCGTGACCGTCCGAAAAGCTGTCGACGGTCTTGCGAAAGAAGGTTAGCCGGTCGAGAAAATGTGACATTGCGTTGTCCCTGGTTATTCGGCCGCGGCCGGGCGGACGGGCGCGCCGCGCTTGGCGCGCTCGATGTCGTGCAGAAGGCCGCCCTTGCGGGTGTAGACACCCCAGGTGATGGCAAGGCAGCTCACGTAGAACAGGAGGAAGGCCCACAACGCGGCGTTCGGCGCGCCCGTGAGGGCGATTGAGCTGCCGTAGCTCTTCGGTATGAAGAACGCGCCGAAGGCCGCGATCGCGGAGGTAAAGCCGGTGATGGCGGCAGCCTCCTTCTCCGCCTGCTTGCGACGCGCTTCGGTATCGGCGTCGGGCATCAGGCGGCCCATCTCCTTGGCCATGATCACCGGGATCATCTGGAACGTAGAGGCGTTGCCGACGCCGGTGGCGAAGAAAAGCAGCAGGAATGCCACGAAGAAGCCCGTGAACGCGCCCGGCTGATCCTTGATGCCGATGAACCACAAAACACCGGCAACACCTGCGATCATCAGCATGAAGGCCCAGAAGGTGACGCGCGCGCCACCATACTTGTCCGCGAGCCAGCCAGAGCCCGAGCGCGAGAGAGCGCCGACCAGCGGGCCGAGGAAGGCGAACTGGAGCGCATTGACGTCCGGAAACAGCATCTTCGTGAGCAGCGGGAAACCAGCCGAATAGCCGATGAAGGATCCGAAAGTGCCGGTGTAGAGCCAGCACATGATCCAGTTGTGCCGACGCTGGAAGATAACGGCCTGCTCGCTGAAAGATGCCTTGGCAGAAGCTATGTCGTTCATGCCGAACCAGGCGGCGAAAGCCGAGAGCGCTATAAAGGGCACGAAAACGAAGCCTGCATTCTGCAACCAAATCGGCGCATCGCCCGCAGCTCCCTTGACCATGGCCGGATCGCCGCCGAGCCAGCCGAAGATCCCGGTGGTGATTGCCAGCGGCACGATGAACTGGACGACGCTGACGCCGAGATTGCCAAGGCCGGCGTTGAGTGCAAGCGCATTTCCCTTCTCCGCCTTCGGGAAGAAGAAGGAGATGTTGGCCATGGACGAGGCGAAGTTGCCGCCGCCGAAGCCGCAGAGCAGCGCCAGCATCAGCAGCACGACATAGGGCGTGTCGGGATTTTGTACCGCATACCCGATGCCCACGGCCGGTATGATGAGCGACCAGGTCGTAAGCGTCGTCCAGAGCCGGCCGCCGAAGATCGGCACCATGAAGGAATAAAAGATGCGCAGCGTCGCGCCGGAGATTCCGGGCAAAGCGGCGAGCCAGAAGAGTTGGTCGGTGGTGAAGGTGAAGCCGACGAGCGGAAGCTTGGCGACGACGACTGACCACACCTGCCAGATGGCAAACGAAAGCAGTAGCGCCGGTATCGACAGCCACAGATTGCGTTTCGCGATGCGGCGGCCGGTTTCAGCCCAGAACGCTTTGTCCTCCGGACGCCAGTCGGTTAGAGCACCGCCAGTCCGGGCCTTTGCCACAGGCGTGGGCATGTCCTGCATTTCCGGGAAAGGCGGCAGCTTGGCGAGGGCCTCGCCAACGGTGCCGCGTTCCATCTGGCGGATCGCCATATGCATCCAGATCAGCGCGCCGGAGACCAGCAAGAAGAGCGCCATGAAGCAACTCGTCCAGAGGCCCGTCAGGTCAAGCAGCAAGCCGAACAGGATCGGCAGCACGAAACCGCCAAGGCCGCCGATCATGCCGACGAGTCCGCCGACCGAACCGACATGGTCGGGATAGTAGACCGGGATGTGCTTGTAGACGGCGGCCTTGCCGAGGGCCATGAAGAAGCCGAGCACGAATATAGTGACGATGAAGCCGACGAGGCCCATCTCGATGTGGAAGGCGGTCGTCCCGTTGATGCCGTGGACGACGTAGTCGGTCGGTGGATAGGAAAGGACGAAGGTCGCCGCCACCGAAATCATGAAGGTCCAGTAGAGCACGCGACGCGCGCCGAAGCTGTCCGAAAGGTGTCCGCCATAGGCGCGAAACAGGCTCGCCGGCACGGAGAAGAAGGCAGCAATCATGCCGGCCGTCTTGATGTCGAGGCCGTAGACGTTGATGAGATATTGCGGCAGCCAAAGCGCGAGCGCGACAAAGGCGCCGAACACGAAGAAATAGTAGAGCGCGAAACGCCAGATCTGCACGTTCTTCAATGGTTCGAGTTCGAGCCACGCGCTTTTCGGCTTGATGCCGGATCGCTGACGTTCGACGATGACCGGGTCGTCATCCGTCATGAACCAGAAGATGGCGGCCATGACGACGAGGGCCGCTGCCCAGGCCTCAGCCACGGCCTGCCATCCGAAGGCGACGAGCACGAAGGGGGCGAGGAATTTGGTGACGGCGGCACCGACATTGCCCGCACCGAAGATACCAAGCGCCGTACCTTGTCTTTGCGGCGGGAACCAACGCGACACATAGGCGACACCGACCGAGAAGGAGCCGCCGGCGATCCCGACGCCGAGGGCTGCGACCAGCATCTGAGGATAGGTATGAGCATACGACAGAAGGAAAGTTGCGACCGCGGCCGCGAGCATGTTCACCGTGAAGACGATCCGGCCCCCGTAGCGGTCGGTCCAGATGCCAAGCGCCACCCTGAGCAGCGAACCCGTCAGGATCGGCGTGCCGAGGAGCAGGCCGAACTCCGTCTCGCTGAGGCCGAGTTCCTGGCGGATGCGAATGCCGATGATGGAAAAGATGGTCCAGACCGCGAAGCAGACCGTAAATGCCGCCGTGCTTGCGCCCAGGATTTGACCGGACTTCGGATCCGCGGTTGTTTTCATTGTCGGCAGCCTCTTAGACGGTTGGCCTCAAGGAGCGGACTCTCGCCCCCTCAAGGCCAGCATGACCAAGCCGGCATCATCCGGCATTGATCCAAATCAAGGCATGCCGTGACATTTGTCACTCAGGATGCGGAAGCAAAGGGAAGCCTCAAATCGGAGACGACACATTTGGATGACCTGACGTATGAGGGCGTGGCGCCGGAGGAGCTGCCGTTGTTTCGGGGGTTACCCGTACCCCGCCGGACCGATTTGATGCGACATGCCATGGTGCACAGCGTGTCCGCAGGCACCGTTCTGTTCGAACAAGGCGACGTGCCGAACTTCCAGCTGATCGTGCTGGCAGGGTCGGCCCAGTTGTTTGGACGATCGGCCGAAGGCCGTGAAGTCTTGATCGAGGCTGTCAGAGCCCCAGATCTCGTCATACCCGCCGCCGTCCTGACCGGCGCGCCTTATCTCATGCAGGCCCGAGTGCCAGAGCCTTCGCGGTTCTTGTTGATTCAAGCGGGAGCGTTTCGGGCGGCGGTGGAAGTAGAGCCTTTGCTGGCTCATGCGGCGATCGGAAGCCTCGCCGCTCAATTTCGACGCATGGTCCGGCAGATCAAGAACCTTAAGCTAAGGAGCTCGACCGAGCGCGTTGGTTGCTATCTCCTGGCCCTGTCGAAGCGGCAGGGCACGCCGGACCGAGCCGTTCTGCCGTTCGAGAAGACGCTCATCGCCTCCGAGCTCGGCATAACACGCGAGTCCTTTTCGCGTGCACTGTCGAGCCTGGGAAAGTCAGGCATCAGGGTCGACGGCCAGACGATCGAAATTCTCGATGCGGCCCGCGTCGCCGCCGCATGCGCTCCCGACCCGCTCATCGACGGGACGGACGGTGAGGGCTTTGCAATCTGATCGTCGCGCCTAGTCCGGCCATAGTCAACCTGAGCTTGGCAGCGGATTTGCCGCAGGTGCTCTCCCCAACCTTCTGTCAGGACTGGCGATGATATCGGCCGTGGTTGAATGAACCCTTCTGCCGCGAACACCCAGGTCACATAAGTCGAGGGCACCGAAAATTGCCGCCATATTTCGCAGCGTGCTGGGCTGCGGTTTCGGAAGGCGGCCTGGGGATTGTGATACCCGTTTGGTTCTATGAACTTTGCCAAGCAGTGAATGCCAAGCCTAGTGCGAGTGCCGTTACCCCATAAAGGGCCGGTAAAGTCTTACCGCCTACGCCCAGCCGCAGCAACGTATGGCCGAGGTGGTCCGTACCGCCAATCCAAGGCCGCCGTCCTCGTCGCAAGCGGCGGATGATAACGAATACTGCATCGATCAGTGGGACGGCAAGCCACGCCAACGAGGAGCCGAAACCTCTTTCCGAAGCGTGAAGCACGACTGCCGCGCCGAGCAGAAGGCTGCCGCTGTCACCCATGAAGACACGTGCTGGCGGATAGTTGAAGCAAAGGAACCCGAGGCAGGCACCGGCGCAGGCCAGCCCGGCATCACCGCCGAGGCCGAAAGAGGCGGCTGCGATTGTGGTCGCGGCAAGTCCATCGGCGTGATCGAGCATGTTGACCGCGTTGCAGGCGATCCAAATGACGATCGGTACCCACCAAAAACCTGTGATGATCCCGGCAAGTATCGCCGCCGCGGCCAACGCTGCTGCCTTGGCGCCGGCGGAAAGGGATCGGACATCATCGAGTGCGCCGACTAGGCAGAGAAGAGCCAGCAACAGGATATGGCCAACCGGAAGCCATGGAGACATCGCGATCAGTAGGGCAGGCCCTGCAAGTCGAGGGACTTCGCCCGATGTGTGCCATCGGTCGCTCTTGACCTTGGAGACAGCCCCGATGCGCCTCGCAAGGCGAGCGAACAGCCATACGCCAGGAACCGCAATGAACAGGGCCCCGATGAACGGGACCAATAAGCCAAGCGTCAAGCCATCACTCGTTCGGTACGCATATGCTCGATGCAGTCGGCAATCGTCTGCCTTGTGCTTCGCAGCGGGCGCCAGCCTGTCATGGTGCTCAGAAGACTCGTATCCGGTACGCGATCATGCGTTACGGCGAACTTCTCGCCATAGACCGCGTTGGAAGACTTCATGACGATCGGCGCGTTCGTGTTGGTCGCCTCAACCACCATCCTTGCGAGATTTCCGATCTGCACTGCCTCGCTGCCACCCAGATTGACCGGCCGTCCTCGCAAGGATCGGCATTGCATGACCAGGAGCAACCCTTCGGCGGCGTCGGTAACATGCAGGAATGCCCGCCTTTGCTCGCCGTCGTCGTGAACGACAAGCGGTTCGCCCCGTAAGGCCGAGTTTACAAATACCGGCAGCACGAGGCCGGTCGCCGAGCGCTGCCGAGGCCCAGCCATGTTGAACGGCCGCACAATCCAGGCGGGAATGCCGAAATCGAAAAACAATCCGGCTATCAGATGCTCAACCGCTGCCTTGGCGGCAGCATATCCCCATCGCGGTCGGAGATCCGTCACCACAGGATCGGACTCTGTAATCGGACGGTCGCGACCGGAGCCGTAAACTTCCGAACTCGACGTATAGAGAAGCGGACGCCGGTGCAGCCGGCACGCCTCGACGATTGCGCAACCTGATTCAAGAATGCCGCTGGTGACAGCAAAGCGTTCCGTGTGGGCAAGCTGAACCCCGATCGGGCTCGCCAGATGGAATACGGCGTCAGCCAGACCAACCTCGTCATGGACCGCCGCATTGAAGGCCGGGCTGCCGACCCTGAAGGTACGGATCGTCAGGCGGGGATTGCCGACCGGAAGGTTGCGAAGCGAGCCGTTCGAGAGATCATCGATGACGGTTACGCTGCAATTGCGGTCAAGTAACAGATCGACCAGCGCCGATCCAAGAAAGCCCGCGCCACCTGTAACCAGGGCATGTGTCCGCGGGCCGAATTCAACCACGTCCGGGCTATGGTTGTCCAAAGTTGCCGCCTCCAGAACGACCCGTGGCCCTCGCTACGCACGGGATAGCCTTTCTATACAGTCAAGGACACGATGAACAACTCGTTTTCTACAAGTCGGCCGAGTTTTCGGTGGCCCTCGATATCTCCAACGAAGCCCCCACATGTCCCCGGGAGCCAGCTGCCCCTAGCCCAACAGGCAGAACTGATTCCGGTACACCTGTGTAGGTTTTTGTCGTTCTAGCGTGAAATGAATTGTCAGGGTATCCCCATGTTTCTCGCGGTCTAGCATTGCAAGGAAGCGGTAGTATTCGAAACTATTGGAATCGCAACGTCGCAGGCCGCGCCTTGTCGCGCCGTCGACTCACCGATTGCAATCACGCTATGACGTTTCGACAGATAGCTCGGGGGAACCTTTGAAGTTCGATTATCGGGCAGACGTCGACGGTTTGCGCGCTGTCGCGGTCATCACCGTCATCCTTTTTCATTTCGGCGTTCCCGGTTTTCCGGGGGGATTCATCGGCGTTGACATCTTCTTCGTAATCTCGGGCTACTTGATCACACGCCTTTTGGTTGCGGAGAGCGCCGAACTGTCGTTCGCCGAATTCTACGGTCGGCGCGCGCGTCGTATCCTGCCAGCAATGCTGGTGATGATCGGGCTGTCGCTCACGGCGGGTTGGTTTCTTCTGCTCCCGGGTGACTATGCCGGTCTTGGGCGCAGTGCGGCCTTCTCCGCTGCCGGGCTTGGAAACTACTATTTCCTCTGGAACACTGGTTATTTCGACCGCGAGGCGACTCTACTGCCGCTCCTGCATCTTTGGTCCCTCGGCGTCGAAGAGCAGTTCTACCTCGTATGGCCAGCTCTCTTGTTCATCGCCAACCGCTTGTGGCGGCGCCAGCGGTCGCCGACCGTGGCGGCGATCTGCCTTGTCGCGTTGATCAGCTTTTCGACTGCCCTGCACCTGGTGGCAGTCGATCCCAAGCAAGCGTTCTATGCTCCCTTCAGCCGGGGTTGGGAACTGGCACTAGGCGGACTGCTGGTTTTTGTTCCGCCGATCGGCCGCCGTGGCACTTCCGAGGCGTTCGGCTTGGTTGGCCTTTGCCTGATAGCCGCTAGCTCCATCTGGCTATCCTCGAGCCAGCCATTTCCGGGACTGAGTGCACTCGCCCCGGTGGCTGGTGCTGTCTTGCTCGTCTGGCCTTGTTCTCCTTCCATCGCTACGGCGGTTCTTTCAAGCGGGCCGCTCCGCTTTACAGGAAAAATTTCATACAGCCTGTACCTCTGGCACTGGCCGATTCTGGTCTTTTTCCGTCACTATGCCGGCGGCGCGATGCCGACAGCGGGCGAAGCGCTGATCCTCATCGCGGCAGCCTGGGCGACGGCCTATTTGTCCTGGCGATTCGTCGAAGAACCCGTTCGCCGGCTGCGGCCGCCCCCGATGAGAACCGTCATCGCCGGCGCGACCGCAGCGTTGATGGTCGGTCTGTGCGGCAATTCAATCTTCCAAGCGGGGGGTATCGCCAGCAGAATCCCGAGGGAGGTTGAGGCGATGCGCAGCCTCGAGGTGATGTGGGACTGGCCGTGTCCGCGGATGGTCAAGATCGCCGAGCTGGACGGCACGTTTTGCGCATTCGGAGCACCTTGGGACAAGGCGGCACGCCATGCCATGCTGTGGGGTGACAGCCATGCGGAGCATCTCGCCCCGCTATTGGATGCGGTTGGCCAAAGGGAGAATACGGCCTTCTTTCTTTATCATGCCTGCCCGGCCGCATTCGGAGAAGGTGTCCATCGCGACTTTCCGGAGCAACCTAACTACCGGGAAAGCTGCGCATCGTCCCGAACGGCCGCGGTCAGCATGCTGAGACAGCGCACGGACATCGACCTCGTGGTTCTGTCCTCAGCCTGGACAAGCCTTGCCTACACCAATGTCGTTGCTGACGACGGGCGGCAAGCGGACCAAGTCCTGCTGATGCGCGACGGCCTGCGAAGCCTCGTTGAAGAAATCGCCGCTCCCGAGCGGCGCGTTGGAATCATTGGTCAGGTGCCTGGGCCAGGTTTGGATTTGACCTCGTGCGCGGCGATGCGCGAAAGCAGGATATTGAGGCGTTGCTCGACCGATATCGACAGTGAGCGGATCCTGCGGGTGTGGTCACCGATGGTCGCCGCGCTGGCGTCGCTCACTGAGCATGACGGGGTGTTCTTTGTCGATCCGCTCAAAGGGATGTGCCCGAACGGGCAGTGCGCCACCTACATCAATGGTGAGTTCATTTACCGCGATGCATCGCATGTACGCAGAAACTTGAAGCCGGAGACCGACGACGTGCTCGCGCGGGTGATGGGCCTCTACCAGGCCCTCGCTGCTGATGACAGGCAGACGCGGGTATCGGTCATGAACGTTCCACGGTCTCCGACAACCCTCAAGAGCAACTAGGGGCATGCGAAACCGCCAAGCCCTGTCTTCAACTACGGCTGGCGCAACTTGGCGGGGAAGCAGCGTTGCCTTGCCCGTTGAGGAGCAAGGCGGTTCGACCTCCGCTGCGTCACTCGCAACACGGGACAGGCTGAACCATCATCGGGCAGAGATAGATGGCCTTAGAGCGCTCGCTGTTTTGGCAGTGCTCTGCTTTCATTTGAGGATTTTCGGGTTTTCCGGTGGCTTTGTCGGTGTCGATGTTTTTTTCGTGATCAGCGGTTTTCTGATCACGAAGATTGTTGTAGCCGATATCGACGGAGGGCGTTTCAGCCTGGCGCAGTTCTATCGGCGCCGCGCTCGCCGGCTGCTGCCGGCTCTCTTTGCGACACTGGCCCTGTCGTGCATTGCTGCGGTTCTTCTGTTCGCTCCACAGCACTTGGAGACCTTCGCAGAGTCGCTTTTGGCCGCCACTCTAGGGGTTTCGAACGTACTCTTCTGGCGAGAATCCGGCTACTTCGACCTGGCCGCGCGTATGAAGCCCCTGCTGCACACTTGGTCCCTGAGTGTCGAGTGGCAGTTCTATTGCGTGTGGCCGCTCCTGCTTTCGGGTTTGCTCGCCCTATTCCGACGTCGGATGGTTTGGCCAATCCTGGCGATCGCAGTTTTGGGCTTCTGGCTAATTTTCGCATTCCAAGACGGATCATTTTGGCTGCTTGCTGGAACGCGGACTGCCGAATGGCTTTCGGACGGCCGGGCGACCGTCTTTTACAATATGCCTTTCCGCGTGTTCGAATTTGCTTGTGGCGCGGTATTGGTCTGGCTTCCACACCCGCGAGCCTTGGCTACCCACGAACTCCTCGCCTTGCTTGGATTGGTGCTCATAGGCAGCGCCGTCTTCTTTCTGGACGACACGGCGCACGCACCCGCCCTCAATGTGCTCGTGCCTACAGTCGGAGCCGCGATGGTGCTTTACGCGGATCGCTCACGACATGTGGCGCTTGTTTTACGCAATGGCCCCGCAGCCTATGTCGGGCGCATCAGCTATTCACTTTACCTAGTGCACTGGCCCCTGATCGTATTCTGTGAGTATGGCCTTCTGCGGCCGCTGCTGCCGAAAGAGGCTGTTCTCGTCGGGTTCCTGTCTCTCGCCTTGGCAGTCATGATGTTTCACTTCGTTGAACAGCCGTATCGTGTTGGCCGCGGCTTCGTCGGACCCGCAGGGCTTGCGTTGGCAGGCCTGCTTACCCTCTCGCTGATCAGCTACTCAATGTGGGACGGTATGCCTTGGCGGTCGCCATCGGCGATCGCGGGAGGTGAACTGGCCGATCGATCGACCTTGAAATCGATCACGGGCTCTCGTGGCTGTGAGGATTTCTGCGAATTCGGAAATCTTCAAAGCCCGACGAAGATTCTCATCGTCGGGGACTCGCACGTTGACCACTACACCCGCGCCCTTGAAGAGCTTGGCGGGAAGGAATTTCACTTCCTGCTAGCGCAAGCCGGCAGCTGCTATTTCGGAGCGGACCTTCAGAGCCGGCCTAGAGGCGCGGTGACGCAACATTGTCGAGCCGCAACAGAACAAGCAGCCCGTTGGTTGAACGCTGGGGGGATCGCTGCCATCGTCCACGCTCAGCGCTGGCCAGGATATCGCAACATTCTAGAAAGGAAGGCTGATGGGGCGCCTGTCGATATCCGTAATCTGGCAAAGCTGTTTCCGACAATGCTCGAAGACATCTCCAAGCTGTACACCGGGTTTCGCGGACCGGTCATCTTGATCGGACACGCTCCAAACACGAACCTGATCTGTGCTCTCAGGCCGAACTATTTCTCGCTTCCATGCCCGGCGTCCTCGAAGGTAGAGCATGTCGCATTCAAAGCGGCTTTCGCGGCTTTTGCAGGCCGCCATTCCCAGTTTCAATTCGTTGATCCGCTGGACGCGATCTGCCCCGCCGCGGAATGCCGAATGACAAACAGCGCAGGGCACAGCCTCTACGTCGACGAGAACCACCTCTCGATCTTCGGCGCGAGGCTCATTGTTCCGAAAATTATCGAGATGCTCCGAGGTGATCTGACCGTCCAGTCGATCGACCTTCGGCGGGCCGGATAGTCGCGCCAAGCGCCTCGCCTATGCGCCGGGGCCGCTTCGACGAGAGCGACAGAAAAAATAAAGTGTCGCAACAGCCCAGGCGACGACGGTCCCCAAAAGCATGAAGTAGAGCGGATTAGCCGTGAGATCGACACCGGTCGGCGGCGAAATCAACAGGACAACGGAAGCGGCAGCGAATAACCCGACGCCTCCGCCTATTCCAAACACAAAGCTCGAATATGCTTCTCTGCTTCGGCTGGGATTGGTCTTTGCGGCGAGCATGCTGCCTATGCCGATAGCCACGGGTATGAACAAACTCGGCGTCAGCAAGACATCATGCGAAGTCAGCATAACGCCTGAGAGAGCGACCCCGAGTGGCAGATCTTCGGCGTCACGAACCAACGAGAAGGCGAACACGAGGAAGCCGAGTGGGACCAGCCAGCCGATATGGCCGAAAGCGATAGCAAAAAGGACAAAAGTGTTGTGAGGAACAAAGACATGAGCCTCCTCCAGCCCACGACCAAAAAAACCGCCTGTCCGGTATGCCAATAGGCCGCGTTCCAAAAACAGAGCGCGGGCGGAGATAGAATTTCTCTTACCTTCACCTGTCAGCCGTTCGCTGAGGGCCTGAATCCTGGCCGCGCCTGATGCAGACGGACTCGCTTTGGGAGGAGAGGCGACATCTCCTGGCAGGCTTTCCTCGGATAGAGCTGGGCCGCTTCTAGAAGACGCCAACTCAGGCGGTTCAATCGAAAGCGGGCTCGCGTCATTTGTTTGGGGAGGATGTCCTATCGGAGCCGCTGCCCGGGCGAGCGACGTCTCGACAGCTTCGCCTGCCTCACTAAGGTCCGTGTTTACGGACAACACTCCTGCGAAAGACTGGCTAATGGCAGCTCGAAAGTAGCGGTTAGTGGTCAGTGCTACGGAAGTTACCAATAGCAGCACAACAGCCACAGCGAGAGCCCGCATCCAAGCAGCGGTGTCGATCCGGAATCTTCGGGCAGCTCTGTAATATTGCCAGATGCCAACCGTACTTGGAAGGAAGACGGTGGCGACGGCGGCAAGAATGGTGGAGCGGGACAAGGTGATTGCAAGCGCCCCACCAACCAGGACGAGAAAACCAGGGCGCCATTCCTTGGGTACGGCGCGATAGCTCGCCGCGCCGCCGAGCAAGAGTCCCGCAGCGGCCACATTCGGGTTGACTGCTAACCCCGCAGCACGGCCAACCGTAGTGGTAAAGCCATGGGTGAAAAGCACATCCAGGAAGCAAGCGATAGCATTGAGGGCCGTAACCGAAGCGGACAGCCGCAGCACAATCGGTGGGGCAAACGCAAGCATCAGAGTGATTGCAGAGCCACCAAGAGCAAGAGTTGTCAAATAGCTCCTGTTGACGATCCCTATAGGGTGCAGAGCGATTGGTACCACCGCAATCGCGGCGCCGATTGCCAGCGGCAAAATAGCTTTGCGCACGTCACGTCGCGTCACTACCACTGCCAAAGAGACGATAAGTACAACGCCATAGAGCGCGTATAAGACCAACCTGAGATAGCCATCTCGCCCGGTGAACAATGGCAGGGAGAAAGGCATAAACCAGGCCTGATATACAACGACTGTGAAAGCGCAGAAGCCGGCCGAAAGGTTCACTAACTTCGTTTGCAGCGACGGGCCTAGTGAGCAATCCACATCTGCAACCCCGCTCATTCATTCCCCGTGAAGTAGAGCGCTTCATAGGCGTCGGCCATAGCCTCAATCGAATAGCGCTGGCGCATTATCCGCTGGCGAAACTCCTGTTCCGTTTTGCGCTTTGGCAGACGGTCTACTGTCTCCAGCAAACCTCGAGCGAGGTCAGTGGGAGCGCGAGGTTGTACCAAAACACATCCTGGCAGGCCTGAGATTGCCTCCGGATTTCCGCCTACGTCTGTAACCACTACCGGGAGGCCGGCCGCCAGTTTCTCCATCAAGGCATTGCAAAAGCCCTCCTCATGGGACGCGATCACGCCGACATCCATGCCTGCCAGTAAGCCCGGGATATCACTCTGAACTCCGAGGGCTTGCACGTTGCGCCCGATGCCGAGGCGTTCAGCCTGCTGCGCCAGAGCCGATCCGATTCCCCGGTCCTGCCCGGCCATAAAGAGTTTGATGTTCGGGCGCACTTTGCACGCAAGGGCAATCGCCTCGATCAGATCGTCATGACCTTTGTACGGTATCAAATTGGCGACAATGACGATGCCCACCTCATCTGGGCCGAGACCAAGTCGAGCCCGGGTCCCATTGCGACGATCGCCGATATTGTCGAACCGGCTAAAATCGAGGGCGTTTGCGACAATTTTGATGCGGTTGATGCTGTAGTTGTCCCGCGTCGCCGTGTCTGCCGCGACAGCAAGAGAGTTCGCAACCACGACATCGGAAAAACGGTTAGCGGACCGATCCATCCATTTGAGCCAAGGCCAGCGTTCCTGGTGGCTGCCGAGGCCACGCCGTGATGTGACGATAAGTGGTGCCAACGCTAACCGTCCGGCTATGGCGCCGAGGAAATTGGTCAGCGGCAGAAACGCATGGACCACGCTCGGTCGTGTCCAAGCCACCCGCCTGAAAACCCAGGTGGCCGCAGCCAGGAGGACCATCAACTCCTTCAAACCCGGCGACGTCCTTGAACCGGCGGCAGGGGAATTCGGTCGGTGGCGGCCGTAGAAAATTGGTACACCGGCGCGGGTCAGAGGTTCGGCCAGTATGTTGCCTACCGGCGTAAGCGCAAAAACCTCGACCCTCCATCCTCGGCGCGCCAACTCCTTGGCGAGGAGTACGAGTTGGCTCTCCGTGCCGCCAAGGTTTAGCGATCCGATCACAAAAAGTACGCCCTTACGACGACTCTTGGCGATGGCCGTCGAAGGAACGATAGCGGATGTCTTTGCTGGAGCATAATTCATCGAGACTCTACCGCCGCCGACTTCCGATTTAGCCGTCGCATGCCACAGGCATGGGTCTCAAGCAAGCGCAAAGCACTCCCTAAGCTCCACGATTGGGTGAACGGCCGAAGGCAAATATTTTCGGGGCAGAAACGAACGGTCCGCGCCCAAGCAGCCCGCCAGTCGCTAATAACACGCCGATGAGCAGCAATATGACCGGCGGAAGCCACTTCAGCCTTTCGAGAATTGTCTCGTAGGAACGGGCACTCTGAAAGCCTTCCGGCGTTCCAAGCCGATGCCAAGGTTGACCGTAGGCTCCATGCAAAAGAGGCAGCATATCTTCGTAGTCCGAATAGTAGGAATCGACTATCGACGGATCTTTTTCTACAAGAGCCAGAGGATAGGGTACTAGGACACCATAATCGGAATCGAGAACATTACCATCGACCTCGACGATCGTGTGCTGCTCAGCGCTATATATCGTCGCTGGGATTCCCTGTTCCGTAAGGATTGAATAGACAATCTTTGAGACTTGGGAGCAAAAGCCGTAACCGCGATCTAAGGCCTTTCGGGGTGTCAAAAACTCGTAATTTTGAAAGCTGTCATGGTATGCAGGAAGCCAACCGAGCAGCCAGATGACGTAGTTGTCGAAAACGCTGATCTTCGTATAGCGCGCGTCAGTATCCGTCCAGCGGTCCCCTTCCGTCCAGTAATGCACCACGCCACCCGCGACAGCCTTTGTTAGGCGCTCAAGATAGACCTGCCTGGGCTCATTCGGTCCGCGATAAAGGCCGTTCAAATCCCCTATCTTCTTCTCAAACCCAAGCGGTCCCTCAATGGCTTCAACGGGGGGTGTCGGATAGGCCTGGACGAGGCCGAGGGGATAAGCAGCGACAAAGAGCAGAAACACCGTCCCTAGCCCGATCAGGCAGAGACCCAAGGACTGGCAGAACCGATCGGCGCCCAAATGACGGCTCCTGCTTAGAATCGCCTTTTCCTCGCTGCTAGTAGTGCAGGGATATCACAATTGCACGTTCGAAGCTGCCCTGAATGGTCCAGCTTGTGGATGGCCTTTGACGATCTGAGGTCCGAAATTGTCAATTGGCGCCACTTGCGACTTGTTTCCTGGTGGCGCGCATGCGCAATGAACGTCAAGAATGCGGGCGATACCTTGGCATTGAGCGGAACCCAGACCCTAGACAGCACGACCGACGCGCTTCGGCGCTTGTGGGCGCAGCTATCGAGGCGGCGGCGCCGCCAGTTTTTCGGTCTTCTGGTTCTAATGTTCTTCGGCGCCATCGCTGAGGCCGCGACGCTCGGTGCCCTCTTGCCGTTTCTGGCCAAGATCACCGATCCCGATTCAATAGGTCAGTCATGGATCGGACGCCAATTGCAGAGCTTCGGTTCGGCCAGTTCGAGCGACAGCCTGCTGCCCTTGCTGTCGCTATTTTCGGTAGTGGTAGTGATCGCTGGGATTGTGCGGATCCTGCTCTCGCGAGCCACTCATGCTTTTGTCTTTTCGCTCGGGCACGAGCTCGCCGTGAGGGTTTACAAGCGCGCACTTTACCAACCCTACAGCTATCACTTATCGAATAGCTCCAGTTCGGTGCTGGCGACACTTCGCCAAGTCCACATTATCAACATGAACGTTCTCCTCCCGATCCTCCAAGCGGTCGGGGGAGCGATCATCAGCGTGTTCGTCGTTGCGGCGATGTTCGCGTTGAGCTCATTCATAACATTTGCGATCTTTGCCGGATTGGGTGTGGCCTATCTCGGCATGTCGCTCTTCATTCGCAAACATCTCAAGACGAATGCCCGCACGATAGAGCGAATGCAGGCGGAAGACATTCGGTCCGTGCAAGAGGGCTTGGGCGGCATTCGCGATGTCATCATCAATGACACTCAGCGCTACTTCCTTTCCCGTTTCGAAGAACTCGATAGGCATTTACAGCGCGCCTATTCGGGGAACGCTCTCGCGGCCGCTACTCCTCGATTCGCGATCGAAGCCACTGGGATGGTGATCATCGCCGCACTTGCTTACTTCCTGATCACAAGGACAAACAACGCCGGGCAGGTACTGCCGATGCTGGGAACGTTTGCCCTTGGCGCGCAGCGTCTAGTACCCCTTATGCAATTGATCTATGCAAACTGGGCGCTCGTGCTGGGCAATATCGCTGGCGTCGAAGCGGTTCTTAAGACGATCGAAGCGCCACTCCCAGCGGACGCACAGGCACCTCCGCCGAGGCGCTTGCCTTTCGATCAGGCAATTGTGCTGAAGGATTTATCGTTCTGCTACGCGCCCGATCAGCCGCCGGTTATCGAACGGTTCAATCTCACCATCGTGAAAGGTGCAAAGGTCGGGTTTGTAGGCAAGACAGGGAGCGGGAAGAGCACGACTGTCGATCTCGTTATGGGCCTGCTCGAGCCGACAAGCGGAGTGATCGAGATCGATGGGAAGCCCCTTGATGAAGGCACCAGACGTGCCTGGCAGAGGCAGATTGCCCATGTCCCCCAGAGTATCTTCCTTTCGGATGCTTCGATCGCCGAGAATATCGCGTTTGGCATCGACCCCGCCGGCATCGATCTTGAACGTGTTCGCAACGCAGCGCAGCAGGCTGCTTTGGCGGGCTTCATCGAAAACTTGCCCAAGGGCTATGAAACGCGGGTCGGCGAACGCGGCGTGCGATTGTCCGGCGGCCAGCGCCAACGAATAGGCATCGCGCGGGCATTCTATAAGCAGGCGAGTTTGCTCGTTTTTGACGAAGCAACAAGCGCGCTCGACAATGAGACCGAAGCAGCTGTCATGGAGGCAATCCGTGATTTGCCCGCTGATCTGACCGTGCTCATCGTCGCGCATCGCCTCACGACGGTCGAAAATTGCGACGAGATCGTAACGATCGAAGACGGCCAGCCGCATATCGCCTAGTCTCCGTTCTCTTTACCCGGGAAGGATAAGAGCTTGTAGGCGGCCTCGCGGCATTCAGCGGAGTAGGACTTGTCGATGAATGAAAGCCCAATGGATCCGAATTGATATCGGTCCGACGCTGGCTTTTCTGCAGACGTCATCCGGCGGCCTGCTGCCCGACTTCGATGATTTCCATCATATGGGCAGTAACTTTCTGAATATCATAGCGCTGTTCGGCGATCGACCGACTGTTCCTGGCCATGCATACGGCCTCATCTGGGTTGTCGATCAGACGGATCATGGCCTCCGCCAGGGGGGTCGTGGCACCGACCGGCACCAACAGGCCGTTCACCCCGGGGACGACGGGCGCGCGACAGCCGGGCGCATCTGTCGTAATCACCGGGCGACCCATCGCCATTGCTTCCAGAACCGAGCGCGATGTGCCCTCGCGATAGGAGGGCAGTACGTAAATGCGCGAATCGGCGATGACCCGACGGACATCTTCTACAGCCCTGTGATAGCGGATCGTTCCGTCCGCGACGGCTGCCTCAACCTCCGAGACCGGAAATCCTGCGGGATTTGGATCCGTATCACCGACCAGGTCGAAGCGAGCCTCCGGCCGGACCGCCTTCACCAGTTTCGCGGCACCCAGGTATTCGGCAAGGCCTTTGTCGCGAAGCAGGCGGGCGATCATAAGAAATCGCGGCTGCTCCGGCAGTGGCACAACCCTAAAACGATCCAGGTCGACCCCTGAACCGTTGACGACACTGGCTGGGGTCCGCCCGAGGAGCCCCAGGCGACGGAAATCATCTCGATCGTCCTCGTTCTGGAAAGTTACCGTCGTGGCGCCGCGCAGGCTTGCGGCATAAAGAAGGCGGGCCGCAGCGTTGATGATCCGCCAGCGTAGCGATTTGTGGCGGTCCGTGAACGCATAGCCGAGGCCAGTGATAAGCGCGTGCCGACGCGGGACGCGTGCAATCAATGCTATGGGTATGCCATAGACGATTGGTTTGATTGCGCAGGTCAGCACGACTTGAGGTCTGAGTTCTCGTATTTTTCTGTAGAGACGCAGCGCCAGAATCGCATCGCCGAGCGGACCGACTGCCGCGCGCGCCATCGGCAGATGATGAAAACGGATGCCGTTTTCGGTCAACCAACGAACGGTCATCTCATCGAACGGCGCAGCGGCATGAACTTCGTAACCGGCAACGCGCAGCGCAAGGAGAAAATGTCCTCGAGTGGTTGCAAGGGACTTTGGCTCGCTCACAATGACGACGATACGGTTCATGCGTTCAACATCTTAGGCTGATTGCAGCAGGCCAGCCGCCTCTTGTAAGGTCTCGGGTCCCGAAACCCAACCCTGCCGCATGTTATCCACAGTATCGGTCGGCCCGAGTGTTGAGCGGGGCAGGCATTGGCGGTGGACTTTTCTTTTGAGTGGAGACTGCCGCCTTCGCAACGACGCATCGTTGAATTAACCCACCGCCTGCCATACAAGCGCCTCGAGTCACAAGCGACCTGAGGAAATCCACGGATGTCCGAACGCATTGCTGTAATCGGCCTAGGCTATGTCGGCCTTCCAGTAGCCATCGCGTTTGGAAAGATCTTCCCGGCAACGATCGCCTTCGATATCAGCGAGCACCGTATCAACGAGCTGCGCGACGGCGTCGATCGTACGGGAGAGGTTGACGCCACAGCGCTCAAGGAATCGTCGATCGTACTTACGACCGACCGGGAGATGTTGAAAGGCGCTACTTTCTTCGTGGTTGCCGTGCCCACCCCTATCGACATCAACCGTGCCCCCGATCTTGCGCCTCTGAAGCTGGCATCCGAACTCGTCGGGGAAGTGGTCAGCAAAGGCGCGGTCGTCGTCTTCGAATCGACGGTCTATCCCGGCGTTACCGAAGAGTTTTGTGGACCCATCATCGAGCAGATTTCCGGTCTGCGGCATCCTCACGACTTCGCGCTTGGCTATTCACCTGAACGAGCCAACCCCGGCGATCGCGAACACTCGCTGCGACGAATCGTCAAAGTCGTCTCTGGCGAGAATACTGAAGCGCTGGAGCGTGTAGCGGGTGTTTACGGCCGTATCATCGATGCCGGTGTCTACAGAGCTCCGTCGATCAAGGTGGCCGAGGCCGCGAAAGTAATCGAAAATACGCAGCGCGATCTCAACATCGCGCTGATGAATGAGCTCGCAATGATCTTCGAGCGGCTTGATATTCGGACGCAGGACGTCCTTGATGCCGCGTCGACGAAATGGAACTTTCTTCCGTTCAAGCCAGGCTTCGTGGGCGGCCACTGCATAAGTGTCGATCCGTACTATCTGACTGCCAAGGCGGAAGCTGAGGGCTACCATCCGCAGATCATCCTCGCCGGCCGCCGCATCAATGACGGCATGGGAGCCTTCGTTGCTCAACAGGTCGTCAAACAGCTGATCCGTTCGGATGTGCCCGTGAAAGGAGCTTCCGTCGGCGTTCTCGGACTGACCTTCAAGGAGGACGTTCCGGATCTGCGCAACAGCCGCGTTTTCGACTTGGTCAGGGAACTGAGGCAGTTCGGAATTGCCCCCAAGGTCCACGATCCTTTTGCCGATGCCGAAACCGCTCGACGCGAATATGGTGAAACAATCTTGCCACTCGACGAGATAAACGATTTGCAGGCGCTTGTTCTGGCGGTTCCTCACAAGCATTATCTATCCAGGGAGAAATCCCGTATTTTTCAAATGATCAGGCCAGGTGGAACGCTGTTCGACGTCAAGTCGGCCATCAAGCCGAATGAAGTTCCTGGAGTGATAAAATATTGGAGCCTTTGATCTCAAGCTGATCACAACCTGGGAGTACAAATTGACATCGATCAGGCCGATTCTGATCACCGGCGCGGCTGGCTTCATAGGGTTTCACCTCTGCCAGAGGCTTCTCTCTGATGGCCGGCAGGTTGTCGGCCTCGATTCCATGAATGAATACTACGACATCAATCTGAAGCGAGCCCGGCTCGCTCGCTTGAAAGAATTTCCAAATTTTCGTTTCGATCAAATTGACCTAACCGACCGAGATGGCATTTCCGCGCTTCTTCTCTCGGTCACTCCGGAGATCGTGGTCAATCTCGCGGCCCAAGCCGGCGTTCGGTATTCGCTTACCAATCCGCACGCCTATGCGGAAAGCAATCTCACTGGCTTCCTCAATATCCTGGAGGGATGCCGGCATGCCTCAGTCGGCCATCTGGTCTATGCGTCCTCCAGTTCGATCTATGGCGGCAGCACGCGGATGCCGTTCTCCGTTCACGATCCAGCGGACCACCCGCTGAGCCTTTATGCCGCAAGCAAGAAAGCCAACGAGCTGATGGCGCATACCTACAGCCATCTTTTCGGCCTGCCGACAACAGGATTGCGCTTCTTCACTGTCTATGGTCCGTGGGGACGGCCAGACATGGCCCTGTTTATCTTCACCAAGGCCATTCTCGGTGGCGAACCGATCGACGTCTTCAACTTTGGCAACATGCAGCGAGATTTCACCTATATCGACGACATTGTTGAGGGCATTGCCCGCGTGATGCAGCAACCCGCAACAGCAAATCCGCAATGGAAAAGTGCGGCTCCCGACCCCGCGACCAGCAGCGCGCCTTTCAGGATCCATAATATCGGTGGGAATTCGCCCGTTCAGTTGAACCGGTTGATCGAGGTGCTGGAGGACGCACTCGGGCGGAAGGCAAACCGCAACCTCATGGCGCTCCAGCCGGGTGACGTTCCGGCGACGTTCGCCGATGTCAGCTCACTTGAAGAGGCGACCGGCTTCAAGCCGAAGATTCCGGTTGAAATCGGGGTTCCGCGTTTCGTGGAATGGTATCGGGAATTCTATCGCGTATGATCCGATTCCCTTGGTCTTTGAGAAAAGGACGACGGATGGGAAGGCAATGAACGCGCGCTATGATTTCGGCCGCAACTGGTCCGAGCTCGCCGCGCGCTTCGAGGACGAACACCTGGACCGGGCTTGCGAGGATCTTCGCCGCCTGGTGGGCGATCTCGACGGGAAGACATTTCTGGACATCGGCTGCGGATCGGGTTTGCATTCTGCGGCCGCCCTTCGCTTGGGAGCGGCGAAGGTTCGCGCGCTCGACTACGACATCCGTTGCGTCGAAACAACCAAAGCCGTTCTTTCCCGGTTTGCACCGGGAGCGGAATGGAATGTGGAGCGAGCCGATATCCTCGACAAAGCGTCCTTCCCGCCCGGGACGTTCGACATTGTCTACTCGTGGGGTGTCCTGCACCATACGGGCGATATGTGGACAGCGATCCGCAATGCGACAGGTCTCGTTGGCCCTGGCGGGCGATTGGGAATTGCGATCTACCTGAAGACGCCGCTGTGCGGGCTGTGGACGGTCGAAAAGAGGCTCTACTCCTCTCATCAGTGGCTGCGACCTCCGGTGAGGGCTCTTTTTGTCTGCGCCTATTTGTTGGCAAGAACGCTGCGGCACCGGGACGCGATCTCTTTCGTAAAGAACTATCGCCAACGCCGGGGCATGGAGTTTTTGGCGGATGTCGACGACTGGCTTGGCGGGTATCCCTATCAATCCACCTCCGCTACAGAGCTGGAGACGGCCGTGGAAGAGCTTGGGTTTCGCACGAAGCAGCGCCTGAACGTCACTCCAGGGCTCGGCCTTTTTGGCACCGGCTGCGGTCAATGGTGTTTCGTGCGAACGGATTAATAGGCGCCGGATTTGCCTCTATCTGATTTCTTATAGAGAACAAGACTCGGGCCAGGCCATCATGGGAGCAGCGACGCCGGATGTGCGGTATTGTCGGCATTGTGGGTGGAGCGGCCGCGACGAGCAGCGGCGCGTCCACTGTACGTCGCATGGCCGACATGATCCGGCACCGAGGGCCGGACGGCGACGGCGTCTGGACCGATGCTGAGGCGGGTGTCGCGCTTAGTCAACGACGGCTGGCAATCATAGATCTGTCATCGGCTGGCGCGCAGCCCATGACTTCGCACGGCGGCCGTTACGTCATCGTCTTCAACGGCGAAATCTATAATCACGGTGAGATGCGCAAGCTTCTCGATCGGCAATGTGGCGGTCATGCCTGGCGCGGGCATTCTGACACCGAGGTCTTTCTGGCTGCGATCGAGGAACTGGGGCTAAAACAAGCTCTTGAGTTGGCCACAGGCATGTTCGCGTTCGGCCTGTGGGACCGAAAAGAGAGAACCCTCCTTCTCGGGCGCGACCGCCTGGGAGAGAAGCCCCTGTATTATGGCCGCGTCGGCAAGGCCTTCGCCTTCGCTTCTGAGCCCAAGGCGTTTCATCCGCTTCCCGACTGGCGCCCGGCGATCGACCGGAATGCGCTGGCATTATTGATGCGCCATAACTACATTCCCGCGCCCTACAGCATCTATCAGGGTATCCGCAAATTAAGACCTGGCCACCTTCTCTTTCTTTCCGATCCTCTGCGCGAGCCACGCGTAGAGAGCTATTGGAGCGCGAGTGAGGTCGCGGAACAGGGCCGCCGTGAACCTTTTCAAGGAAGCCCACAGGAAGCCGTCGACGAAGTCGAGCGCCATCTTCGCCGCACACTCGAAGGGCAGATGATAGCCGACGTACCGCTTGGCGCCTTCCTCTCCGGCGGCATAGATTCTTCCGCAATCGTGGCGGTCATGCAGTCGATCAGTTCGCGGCCTGTGCGAACGTTCACGATCGGATTCGCCGAGGCCGGCTACAACGAAGCAGATCATGCCAAACATGTGGCGCGCCATCTCGGGACAGACCATACGGAACTATATTTGAGCGACCGGGACGCCCTCGACGTCGTGCCGCAATTGCCGGGCATCTATTGCGAGCCGTTTTCGGACTCCTCGCAAATCCCGACTTTCCTCGTCTCCAGGCTGGCGCGCGACAGTGTCACTGTTGCGCTGTCGGGCGACGGCGGAGATGAGTTGTTTTCCGGTTACACGCGCTACGCGCTCGCCGACGCGCTCTGGAACAAGCTTTCCCGCATCCCGATCGGCCTGCGTCGCGTGTCGGCCAGCCTGGCAACACTGCCGCCCCCCGGACTGTATGACAACGTCGCAGACGGGATCATGCCGCTCTTACCACGACGCCTTCGGCGCGAGCGAGTAGGCGACAAGATCCACAAGGCGGCTTCGGTCCTTTCGCTTCGGACCATGGACGACGTCTATCGTCGCCTCTGCTCGCACTGGGAGCCGTCCGAGATCATTCCCGAAGCGGTAGAGCCACCGACGATGCTGACGGGATTGGAAGCACTACCGGCATTACCGGGCAGCGTCGAGCGGATGATGTATCTCGACATGATGAGCTATCTGCCGGACGACATTCTGGTGAAAGTCGACCGCGCGGCAATGGCTGTCGGCCTCGAGACCCGCGTGCCGCTGCTCGACCATCGCCTGGTAAGCTTCGCGCTCTCATTACCGCTCACCATCCTGCGGGCCGAGAACAAGACGAAATGGCCGCTCAGGCAACTGCTGTACAGGCATATCTCTCGCGAACTCATCGAACGCCCCAAGATGGGCTTTGGCGTACCGATCGACGCCTGGCTGCGCGGTGCGCTGCGCCATTGGGCCGAGGCACTACTCGACGAGCGCCGGCTGCGGGAAGATGGCTTCTTCCGGCCGGAGGTGATCCGGCGCGCGTGGTCCGAACACCTTTCTGGACAGCGCAACAACCAGTATCCGCTCTGGGACGTACTGATGTTCCAATCATGGCGGGAAGCAAACCAGGGAGCCTCAACGGCTGTCGCGGCTTAACCTGGCGCGTGCCGACGATTTCAGTCAGGAGTGCCCGCCCCTTACAGCCGGTTGGGGGGCGCGGCGGCATTGCACTATCGGATACCGGAGCCAGCGGCTATACCGGTTCGGGAAAAGGGTGCAAGAGCATGATAGCGGGAACCTTAGAACGATCGGTTCACAATCTGGAAGATTGCGAAACAAGGCTTTGAACCCGTTCATATCGCTCCCGCGGCATCTCACACCCGCGCAGATAATTGTCTACTTCTCCATCGCCTGTTTCTTTTCGCCACCTGTGCTGGGATCGGTGGTGAGCTTCGTCTTTCATGGCGGCGCACTCTGGTCGGTGGTGCTGCTGGCAGCCAAGCGGCGGCGCTTCAATGTCGACCGGCCGATGCTTGCCATGACCATTGCGATCTATGCCTACTGCGCGGCTATGGTCTCGGCCTCGATCGTCAACGGTACGCTGCGGGCTGACGTCGCGTATTTCCTGCCGCTGATCACCTTGCTGTTCTTCCCGATCTCCTATTCGACCTGGAGCATCATCGATAAGGCCAGCCTTGCGCGCATTGCTGTGGTTGCGAGCGCCGCGGCGTGTTGCGGCGCGTTGGTCCTGGCCATCGTCCAATATTACTGGATTGGGATGCTCAGGGCAGAAGGGGGGGCTGGAAATCCGATCGTTTTTGCGACTGTCACCTGTCTCGCCGTGATGATGTGCCTTTCGGGCGCTCTGTCGGGAATAGAGAAAGCCTGGAAGCCATTGACTGTCGCCGCACTCGCCGGGGTCGTGGCGACTATCTACTCGGGCTCGCGTATGGTTTGGGTGGCTTTATTGATTGCCGCTGTCGCCATCCTTGTAGTCAATCGCCATAGGTTCACTCGAGCGAATATGAGGCGGTTGCTGATTGTAGCGGGCGCTTCCAGCTTGTTAACGGCGGCAATTACGTTTCCGATCATCGTGGATCGCACTCATTTCCTTTTCGATGACTGGCAGGCCCTCACCACCAAAGGCGATCATTCCACTCCACTCGGATTGCGGGTTGGACTCTGGGACATAGGTCTCGATGCATTTCGCGAAGCCCCATTTTTCGGCCACGGCATTTCCGCCAGTCGCACGCTTTCACAAGATGGATTCAAGGAGCGATTTCGAACCAACCAAGGTTTCAACCACTTTCACAACGGCTTTTTGACCGCACTTGTCGAGGCCGGGTTGCTTGGAGCCCTGGCTCTCGCGACAATCTTCGGCGTGGCGATCTGGATCGCAGCAAGGGTCCTACGCCTCAGTGCCGATCCGGTAGAGCGGTTCGGGGCGACAATGATCGTCGTCACCGTAATCATCTATGTCACTGGCGGCCTGACCGGCATCCTTGTCGGCCATGACATTTTAGATTCGACCCTGATGGTGTTCCTAGTTTCCGGAACGTATCTGGCTTGCGGACGAACGCTGCCACCGATCGGGAAAAGCTCGCCTATCGCGGCCCCGATCTCTAATCGGACTTCATGAAGACCTTTCCGCGGGATAAGTCGTACAGGTTGGATTTGAACCACCTGTGGCCACCAACCTTAGCTTCAAGCCTTTTAGTGACCAGTCTAGGTGTGCAGCTACGTGCTCCTCAGTCTCCGAACATTTCCTAAGAACTCCGCTTCTCGCGCGCCGGCACCCTTAGCCGTTAGCGTCAGCAATGTCCGCTTTCAGGGAACGGCAGCTCTAGTCTATGCGGGCGACATGCGGCGCTAAGCAGACTCGCCTTTATGCACGCCGTTCTACGCTATAGGCCTCTCCCCTTTTGAAAGGGCTTTACTTCATCAGGTACCTGGCTGCAGATCGGACTTGCCAGATTGGAGATGGAGAATGCCAGTTTGGCGGGAGGTGAAATACGGACACGAAACTATTTACACGGCGAGAATCGCCGTCACAGCTACGCTATTGCCGCCGTTTCCCCTACTCCCACTCAATTGTTTTTAACCCATCTAAATCATTGATTTAGATGGGTTTTTTCTTCGTATTGGCCTGAATTTCCGACACGCAGGCCGCCAAAAAGTTACGATATTGATTTTAAAGAGAAAATTGTCGCAAAAATTCTTTTGAGATTTCCGCAACTATCGGTGCCAATCGGCCGATTTTCGCTCTCACGGTGTTCGGTCGCACACTGGACTCGAACGCAAAAAGTACCGTCAGCACAATCTATCACGCCCCGCTGGAGCGATCCATCCATCGCGAACCAAAAGAGCTGGCCTGCTCCATCGGGGTTCGCCTAAAACTCAACCGCTCCGAAGTCAGAAGGATCAGCGTTCTCGAGAATGGGGGGGCATCGTCGGGACGGATGCGGTTCCATAGATCCCAGGTTGGGTCCCCGCGGTACCGCGCGAGGCGATCTAAACGAGATCAGCGAGCCCGCAGTCGGCCTCAAGGCCTCGCGCGGTCGTTTCCCGGTGAACCGCGCCTGGGAGAGTGTCTCTACCGAAGGGCCGTTGACGAGAAACGTGCTCGACAGCGCCCTGCGGCTCTCTCTTCAATTGCTCGGCTTACCCGCACTGCAATGCTGCTGGATGAAGTCCGACAGGAATGTTGAAGCGTGAACGCACCTCCGATGGACAGCGATCGCCTGAGGCACTTTCGAGAATGTCCCCTCAACAACGCGGAAACCTGGATTCTCTTCGCAGAAACGTGACAGGGACTCAGTCAAGCCCGCAGCAGCATCGCACTGGGAGGACATAAGCATGTGCAGGGCGGAGGCGGGATTTTCGGTTTGGAGGAGGATCGCATTTCTAACCTGTCGCTCAAGCTGCTTTGTATACGCAGCGGTTTTGGCGGCGGCGATGCGCACCCCTTCGACGTCGACGTCCCCCACGCTGCCTAGCGGGCTGCTGTCTGACACCAGAAAGCTGGCGGTCACGGTGGTATAGGGGGCCGAGAAGGATAACATGTCGGCACGTGACGGATCGGGAGCAATGAATGCAACGTCCCACTCGTTGCCCTCGGCAGCCGCAAGAATGTCAGCGGCCGATCCGTATCGAACCAGCGACAAACAGCAGTCGAGTTCTTCCGCAAGTGTGATCGCGATCCGCGCGCTCGGTCCTGTTAGAACGCCTGTCACTGGATCGAGTTGGACAAGTGCGGCATTCGACATGTTGACCGCGGCTCTGATGACTCCCGTCGGTGCGATTTCAGTGAGGAGTTCATCGCGTTCCGGCATCGCGGGGCGCTCCTTGCGATGCAAATCGTGCCGCGAGTGCTTCCGATCCCTCGCCAGAACAGCGACATCGACACCAACGGCAGTAAATAGTGTTCCCAGCGAGATGCACCGTGCCGCGAACTTCTCATCCGGGGTAAGAATGCCCGCAGGCTTGCCCAACGCTTTCAGGCGTTCAATCGCGCCGACAATTGCATCGACCACCTCCGGGTGGCTCGGTTGGCCCCTGTGTCCGAAACTCGCTGCAAGGTCTGCCGGTCCTACGAATACGCCATCCACTCCCTCTACCGAAGCAATCGACTCGAGGTTGCCAAGCGCTTCCCGCGTCTCAACTTGCAGCAACAGGCAAATTTCCCGTTCCGCATTTTGCGCATAGTGCGCAACTCGGCCGAAACGAGTGGCGCGTGTCAGCGCAGAAACACCACGAATTCCATCCGGAGGATATCGCACGGCCGCGACTGCGGCTTTCGCCTCTTCAGCGTTCTGAACGTAGGGAATGAGCAGTGTCTGAACGCCGATATCCAGGAAGCGCTTGATCAGAACGGGGTCGTTGATGGCCGGGCGGACGACTGGGGAAACGTCGTATGATGCGACCGCTTGCAATTGTGGCAGGACGGTCAGAACGTCACCCGGGGAATGTTCCGTATCGAACAGGAGCCAATCGAAACCTGAAGGCGCGACGATTTCCGCGGCGTAGTTTCCCGGCAGGCCACACCACAGGCCGATCTGACTTTGACCAGCAAGGAGCTTCCGCTTGAACCGATTGACGGGATGATCCAACTGGCACCTCACACGAACGACACACCGATGGAGCCAACAGGGCCATAGTCGGCCTGGATGACATCACCTTTCGCGATATCGACAGGACGCGTGAAGGAGCCGGCCAGGACTATTTGTCCCTTCTCCAGGCCACCGCCCATAGCATGAAGTTTGTTGACCAGCCACGCGATGCCGGCTGCCGGATGTCCCATGATCGCCGCCGACACGCCCGATTCCTCTATGATGCCGTTCTTGGAAAGAGTAGCTCCGACCCAACGGATATCGATGTCCATCGGGCGAATTATACGGCCGCCAATGACGAGGGCGCCGAAAGCCGCGTTGTCCGCAATGGTATCCGTGATCGCTCGAGGGACTTCGGTCCGGTAGTCGATAATCTCGAGCGCCGGGACAACGAATTCGGTGGCACGCATGACGTCATAGATCCTGGTGCCGGGCCCGACGAGATCCTCACCCATAACAAAGGCCAGCTCGACCTCGAGGCGCGGCTTGATAAACAAGTCAGCCCTGATCTGCGCTCCGTCGTTGTAAAGCGCATCGTCAAGAATGCAGCCGTAGTCCGGCTCCGTCATCTTCGAAGCCATCTGCATTGCGCGTGACGTCAGGCCAATCTTATGCCCGACGATCCGTGCGCCCTTGGCTACCCTCGCCTCCGCCCACAAAGCCTGAATTTGGTAGGCGTCCTCGAGTTCGAGGTTCGGGTAGGTCTTGCTAGGCTGTATGATCGGTTTGCGCTCGATTTCAGCTTTGAGCAGCGCGTCTGCCGCGGCCCGGCGTTCTTCTTCGGTGATCATATCGGTTTGCTCAGCTGATTGTGATTTATTTGATCGGGGGACGCGGCAAAACGGCTTCGCCGGGCTCCATGGCATAGGTGTAGTCGAGCGAGAACCACGGACCAGGAATATCCGCTTCGGTCGGATGGGGCTCCTCATGACGAACGAAGTCGCCGGTCAACGCTGCCGTGACACCGAACTGAACATCGGAGCCGATGTTCGGGTCGCTGGGGTCGAAGACCTGGGAAATCAGCGTCTTGTATCCATACTTGAAGATCAGTGCGTGCAGGTGCGCGGGTCGGTACGGATGGCGTCCCTGAGCTTTGAGCAGGCGCCCGACCACGCCATCGACCGGGATCGGATACCCGACCATCTTGACGGTCCTGAACCAGAACCGACCTTGCTCGTCGGTCGTGAATTTGCCGCGTAAGTTCATCTCGGCCTGGTCCGGGTCCTGGTTTTCATAAAGACCGACGGGAGATGCATGCCAGACATCCACTTTAGCGCCGGCAATTGGCTTACCGTCGCGGTCAACGACCTTGGCATGCACGAATAAGGGAGTGCCCGGCGTCTCGGATCGGATGATCGACGCGCCATTTTCGACTCGCGGAGAGTTGAGGCGCCAGAATGGACCCAACAGCGACTGGGAGGTCTCGGTCTGTCCTCTGTCGCCATTGTTCAGCAGGCAGACAAGTGAAGACACGCCAAGAGAACCGGCCATCAGCACAAACTCGTTGTGGTGATCAGTATGCAGTTGCCCGATCTCGTTCAGCATGGCTGTCGCCTCCCGAAACTCGACCTCAGTCAGTCGAACCTCGCGCACGAAAGCATGAAGATGCGCGACCATCGACACGAGGATTTCTCGCAGGCGGGGGTCTTCAGTGCGATTCATCACAGCGAGGACGGCTGGCGTCAGATCGCTTTCGGTTTTGATTACCATAGGGGCTACCTCCCGATTTGCCCGACTATCCAAATAATCGATTATCTGTCAAGGCCACCGTGGTGCATTGTCGCGACACCAAGATGCCAAAGAATCGAGATGCAAACGTCTAAATTGTTGATTTGATTCTATTTTATCGAAGGGAGCGAGGTTACCTCGTGGCTTTTTCGCAGATTTCATCGCGTCCTAAGTTGACAAGAATAATCGTTTATAATACCGATCATCGACGAATGAATCTTGGGAGCCGGACAATGGTACCGCATGATGACGGCGCATCTGCTCCGCCGGCAGAAGATGCTCCATCGTCTTCTGGATTCCTCGACGACGGCAAAAACACGATTGGGAGCCAGCTTGCATCCCGTCTTCGTGAGGCGATCATCTCCGGCGAGCTTCAGGCCGGCAGCAAGATCAATCTCGACAAGGCGCGCAAGACGTTCAACGTAAGCCTCAGTCCGCTGCGTGAAGGGTTGGCGCGGCTGATATCGGACGGTCTAGTGGAGTTCGAGGACAATCGCGGCTACCGCGTTTCATCAATCTCTCTGGCAAATCTGGAAGAGATCACCGTCCTGCGCGAAGAGCTCGAAGTCTTTGCCCTTCGCGAGTCCATGCGGATCGGCGATGTGGAGTGGGAAGGCAACGTCATGCGCGCGCTGCATCGCCTTAACCGCACTGAGCGTGACGCGGCCCGCCCCGAGACACTCGAGCGCTGGGAAGAGTTCCACCGCGAATTCCATCTGACACTTATTTCCGGCTGTGGGAAGCCAATCCTGCTCCATTTCTGCAGCCTGCTGCTTAATCTCAACGACCGTTATCGCCGGGTGTTTCTGACCCGCACGTCGGGTGACCGCAACGTCAGCCAGGAGCACAGTGAGATCGCTCAGGGAGCGGTCGCCAGGGATCTGGACTATGCGTGCGATATGTTGCGTCAGCATATCCACCGCACGGGAACCAATCTGCGCAACCACCTTGCGACAAAGGGCACCTTGTGATGACCGTCGCGACGCCAGGGCCGGGCCTTGAACTGGGCGTGGCGCATTTTTCATCGATCGCGCTGCCGCCCAAGGAATTCGCGTTGATAGCTGCTCGGGCGGGTTTTGCCTCGATAGGGCTTCGCCTGCACCCCGCCTTTCCCGGAGCCCCCTTTTACGAGTTGCCGGTGGGCAGCCACGGTGCCCAGGAGTTCAAGACAGTTGCCGATGGCGAAGGCATCAAGGTGTTCGATATCGAGTTCTTCGTGATCGACGAGAGCTTCCTTGCGGCCTCCCACGAGGCGACCGTGGCAGCCGCTGCGAACATAGGGGCGCGCCGGCTGAGTGTTTGCGGCGATGATCGAGACGGCGGCCGTCTTGCCACAAACCTGTCTGAGTTTTGCGCCCTCGCGGCGCGATATGCCATGTCAGTCGACATCGAAAACATGGGCTGGCGGACGGTAAGGACCTTTCGCGACAGCCTAGCGATCTTGAATGCCTGTGGAGCAGAGAACGCCGGTGCCCTTGTTGACGGGATTCACTTCTTCCGAAACGGCGCCTCGATCGACGAGCTTCGCGCAAATGCAGGGAAGGTAAAGCACATCCAGCTTTGCGACGTCCGCGGGCCTGCGCCCAAAACATCGGACGCAATGATCGCTGAGGCGAGAAGCGGCAGGCTCGCTCCTGGAGAAGGCGAACTGCCATTGAAGGACCTCTGTGCGGCAACTGAACACGGCGCTGCTATCTCGGTCGAAGTGCCACTCGTCGGGCCGGTGGACCCGAAAGCACATTTAAAACATCTGCATGCCGGCGCACTGGGAATTTTGAAACCAGATCACTGATCTGGCGCCGACGCGGCCTAGGCCGGTCAGGAGAAGGAAGTCTTACATGTATACGTTTGATTTCGGTGCGGTCCTCGACCGCGCCCCGGAATTGCTATGGGGTTCGCTTGGAACGGTTGGCCTTGCGTTAGCTGGGATGCTCCTCGCACTCGTCATCGGGCTCCTGGGCGTCGTTGCAAGGAGTTCCAAGAGCGGGATCACGCGGGCTGCCGTGATCATGTTCGTCGAGGTTGTGCGCAATACGCCATTCCTGGTGCAGATCTTCTTCATATATTTTGCCCTTCCTCTCATGGGCATCCGCCTCAATCCGACCGTCACGGCGATCATTGCCCTCGGCATCAATGGTGGGGCCTACGCAATCGAGATCGGCGGGATCGAGAGCGTTTCGCGCGGCCAGATCGAGGCAGGTTTCGCACTTGGTCTTCACAAGGCGGATGTCTTCCGGCTCATCGTGCTCAAGCCGGCGCTGCGGGCGATTTATCCCTCGCTCACAAGCCAGTTCATTATGCTGACACTGACAACGTCTGTCTGCACCTCGATCGCCGCCTACGAGCTGACCTCGGCCGCTCAGCGCATTGAGTCTGACACCTTCCGCAGCTTCGAAGTCTATTTCACGGTGACCGCTATCTACCTGGCCATCTCAAGCCTGATGATGGGCCTCTTTGCGCTCATTTCTCGCCACTACTTCAACTACCCGACGCGATAGGAAGCAGCCATGGGTCCCATCGGAGAAGATCAATTTCTCTTTTTGATGCAGGGTTTGAAATGGACCGTGCTGCTTGCGATCGTGGGCTTCATCGGTGGGGGGATATTCGGAACCCTGATCGCGCTCCTGCGCACCTCGAAGAACAAGGTCGCCCGCACGATCACCGCAGGGTATATCGGCGTCTTCCAGGGCACGCCCCTTCTGATGCAGCTCTTCGTTGTCTATTACGGCGTTGCGCTGTTGGGCATCGACGTTAACGCGTGGATCGCGGTCGCGGTCGCCTTCACGCTCCACGCCAGCGCCTTCCTGGGCGAGATCTGGCGCGGCTCCATCGAGGCTGTGCCGAAGGGCCAGACGGAAGCCGCCAACGCCCTCGGTCTGCATTATGTCTCGCGTATGAAAGACGTCATCCTGCCGCAGGCCCTTAAAATTTCGATGCCGGCCACGATCGGCTTCCTTGTCCAGCTCACCAAGGGCACGTCGCTGGCAGCAATCGTCGGCTTCATTGAACTGACTCGCGCCGGTCAGATCATTTCAAACCAGACCTATCGTCCGCTGCTCGTCTTCGGGATTGTCGGCGCAATCTACTTCATCATTTGCTGGCCGCTCTCCCATGCGGGAAGTCGCCTTGAAAAACGGATGGCGAAAGCTGCCCGCTAACCGCTTCGCTGGAAGCAACACTCTTAAGGAGGAGAATAAGCATGCATAACATTCGTGGGATTTTTCTCGGAATTGCTCTGGCAACTATTGCCTTCGCAACCGTTGGCACTGCCGCAGCCGCTGCGGCAACTGTAGAGGAAATCAAGGCAAAGGGCACGCTCGTGGTCGGCATCCAGGGCGACAATGCGCCATGGGGGTTCGTCAACACAAGCGGCGTGCAGGACGGCTTCGACGCTGACATCGCCAACCTTTTTGCCAAGGAATTGGGCGTGAAGGTTCAATTCCAGCCGCTCGCCGTTGCCAACCGAATTCCGGCACTTACCACCGGCAAAGTCGACATCCTGTTCGCAACGATGGCGATGACGGAAGAACGCGCGAAAGCACTTCAGTACAGCAAGCCTTACGCCGCCAACACGATTTCGCTTTATGCTGCCAAGTCCGACACGGTTACGAAGCCTGAAGACGTTGCCGGATGGGAGATCGGCGTTCCGAAATCCAGTTCGCAGGACAAGGCAGTAACGAACGCCGTCGGATCCACCGCAACGGTTCGCCGCTTTGATGACGACGCCGCAACCATCCAGGCTTTGGTCTCCGGGCAGGTAAAGGCGGTTGGCGGCAACCAGTTCTATGGCCAGCGTCTGGATGCGGCGAGTGCCGGCACGTATGAGCGCAAGATTAACTTTTTGACGACCTACAACGGCGTCGGTACCCGTCTCGGCGAGAAGGACTGGAACGAAGCCGTCAACGCCTTCATCGACAAGATCAAGGCCAATGGTGAGCTCGCCGCCATCACGAAGAAGTGGATGGCGATCGATCTGCCGCAGTTCCCGGAATCCATTCCGAACATCCCGTTCACCGTGCAGTAAAAGCCCAAATGGAGGGTTCCGTGCTCAATTCCGCAAAAGATCAATCGAAGCTGATTTCCCTTGAGGATGTGCAGAAGTGGTACGGCACTTTCCATGCCTTGAAATCCATCAGTTTGTCGGTCCGCAAAGGCGAAAGGATCGTCCTCTGCGGGCCGTCAGGCTCCGGGAAATCAACGTTAATCCGCTGCATCAATGCCCTCGAGACGATCGAGGAAGGCAAGATCGTCGTCGAGGGTCACGTACTGGACGGAACCACCAGATCGATCGACGCTGTACGTCGCGAAGTGGGAATGGTCTTCCAGAGCTTCAATCTCTTCCCCCACATAACCGTACTTCAGAACTGTACCCTCGCCCCAATGCGTGTTCGTGGCGTGAGCCACGCTGACGCAGAGCGACTGGCTCGAAAATATCTCGAGCGCGTTCGTATCCCTGACCAGGCGGACAAATATCCCGCGCAGCTATCGGGCGGACAACAACAACGCGTCGCCATCGCCCGCGCGCTCTGCATGGAGCCGAAGGTCATGCTCTTCGACGAACCGACCTCTGCCCTCGATCCCGAAATGGTGAAAGAGGTGCTCGACACCATGATCGGGCTCGCCCGTGACGGCATGACGATGATCTGTGTCACGCACGAGATGGGGTTTGCCCGTCAGGTCGCTGACCGCGTCATCTTCATGGACTCCGGAGAAATCGTCGAAGAGGCCGAACCGGAGGTCTTCTTCAAGTCTCCCGAGCAACAGCGCACGAAAACCTTCCTCGGTGAAATCCTGGCCCATCACTGACTTTCGAAAGCGATGCCAATGCACAACAAGAAATTCCTCGTGGGGCTGATCGGTGCCGACATTCAAATGTCAAAGTCCCCGGTCCTCCACGAAACGGAGGGGCGACGCCAGGGCCTCGATTACCGTTACGAGCTTCTCGACTTCGCCGAGCGAGGCCTTCCCGCCTCCGCGCTGCCGGACCTCCTGGACGAGCAAGAGCAGCGCGGTTTCGCCGGCAGCAACATTACACATCCGTGCAAGCAGACGGTGATCGCCCACCTCAGTCGCCTTTCCGAGGATGCAGAGATGCTCGGTGCGGTCAACACCGTGGTCTTTCGCAACGGCGATAGGATCGGCCACAACACGGATTGGTACGGTTTCTACGAGAATTTCCAGCGCGGCCTTCCGGACGTCGCCAAGTCGCATGCCGTGCTGCTTGGCGCCGGCGGCGCCGGTGTCGCCGTGGCCCATGCAGCAATCAAGCTCGGTATTGAGAGATTGTCGATCTTTGACCAGGATTCAAAACGGGCGGAAACCTTGGCCCCGCAGTTGAACGATCGGTTCTCAAGGGATTGCGCGCGTGCCACGACGGATGTCGGCAGCGCCCTGCGCTCCGCGGACGGCCTTATCCACGCGACGCCGACGGGTATGAAGAGCCATCCTGGTTTGCCCATAGATGCGGAATGGCTTCTGCCACGGCATTGGGTGGCCGACATCGTCTATATGCCACTCGTCACAGAGCTCCTTGCTCTCGCCGAAGGAAAAGGTTGCCGGACCCTTCGGGGCGGCGGCATGACCGTCTACCAGGCAGCAGCGGCTTTCGAATTGTTCACCGGGATAGCACCGGACGCAGACCGCATGTCCCTTCACTTTACGGACCTATGCCGCCTGTCGGCTTGATGGGGAAATCCCAAATGCCGCATATCATCATCGACTATAGCCGGGGCGCAGGCGAGCATGTAGCCATGGATCGACTGACGCTGACCGTGCATCGCTGCGTTCGCGATGGCGGCCTTGTGAAACCTTCCGCCGTGCGCACGCTTGCGCGGGAGGCGACATACTCCTGCGTTGGCGATGAGCATGTCGATCATCATTTCATCCAAATCATCGTGCGGATGGCACCGGGTCGTACTGCAAAGACCAAGCAGAAGCTTCTCACTGCCGTTCTCAAGGCCGCGCGGACGATCGCCGCGCCTGCTCTCGAAGCTGGAAAGCTCGGCCTGCGCGCGGATCTCTACGAGTCGGACCCTGATTTTGCCGTTCAAGCAATCGCGTTCGTCTGACCAGGACAGCGTTGCTCAAGAAGGACACTATGCCATGAGCCTGATCTACGTTCTCAACGGACCTAACCTCAACCTGCTTGGCAAACGCCAGCCACATATCTACGGGCATGAAACGCTCGCAGATGTAGAGGCGGACTGCCGCAAGCTGGCAGCCGACTTCGGCCATGAAATCCGCTTTCATCAGAGCAACCGGGAATACGAGATCATCGATTGGATTCATGAGGCGCGCGACGACGGTGCGGGCATCGTCATCAACCCGGCAGCCTTCACCCATACCTCGATCGCGATCCTCGACGCTCTGAACACATTCGAGGGGCCTGTGATCGAGGTCCACATCTCCAATGTGCACAAGCGCGAAAGCTTCCGACACCATTCGTTCGTTTCGCACCGCGCGGACGGCGTGATCTGCGGCCTTGGTACGGAAGGATACCAGCTTGCCATCCGACGCGCGGCGACAATGATCAAGGCGGCGGGCAAGGGCTGAGGTGACCATGACCCAACGGGTCAAACTGGCCGTCGTTGGGGCAGGCCTCATCGGCAAGCGCCATATTCAGCACGTCCTGGCCGAGCCCTCGGCGCAACTCAGCGCCGTGGTCGATCCCACGCCGGTTGGCGAGACCATTGCCAAGGAAGCCGGCGTGAAGTGGTTTCCAGGCTTCGCGGACATGATTGCCGCAGACCGACCTGATGGGATCATCGTGGCTACGCCAAACCCGGCTCACGTCCAGAACGGGTTGGAAGCCGTTGAAGCCGGCGTTCCTGCACTCATCGAGAAGCCAATCGCCGATGACATTGCGTCCGGGGAAAAGCTGATCGCAGCGGCTGAGGCAAAAGGTGTTCCTCTTTTGACCGGTCATCACCGCCGACACAATCCGATGATGCAGAAGGCAAAGGAAATCATCGAAAGCGGAAAGCTTGGTCGCGTTCTTGTTGTCAATGCGATGTTCTGGCTATTCAAACCCGACGACTACTTCGACATCTCGTGGCGTCGTGAGCGCGGCGCGGGGCCGGTTTTCCTCAATCTCATCCACGATGTCGATAATCTGCGCTACCTTTTCGGCGATGTGGTTGCGGTTCAGGCACGCGAGTCCAACGCGGTGCGCGGCAACGCAGTTGAGGAAACGGCAGTGATCCTGATTGAGTTCAAGAACGGAGTGTTGGGAACTGCGACAGTCTCGGACGCGGTGGTCGCACCGTGGAGCTGGGAGATGACAACCGGAGAGAATCCGGCTTACCCCAAGACCGAGCAATCCTGTTACATGATCGGAGGGACGCACGGATCGCTGGCTGTTCCGTCGCTCGAGGTCTGGCGCAATCCTGGTAAACGGAGTTGGTGGGAACCTTTTGACCAAACGCGTATCGAGGTCGACGACGAGGACCCACTTGTTCTGCAGATCAGACAATTCTGCAAGGTGATCCGCGGAGACGAACCCCCGCTTGTCAGCGGGCGTGAGGGGCTCAAAACCTTGAGGGTGGTCGATGCGGTAAAACGCTCGGCGGCAACGGGAGAACGCATCGAGTTGAACTGACGCATGAGTAATTTGACCGCCTGCTCGTCCTTCGCGTCTCCTTGCTTCCGATGCGATGAGACGCCGGCTCAACACCGACGCAAGGCATCGCGCTTTTGGCGGAGGAACCGTGGCCGCCTATCCCATGTGAATGGGTCGCCGTCTGAATCGAGCCTTGGCCAGGGCGCATAGCGCTGCCGCCGCCGCGCCTGACCCGGCAGAGTTCGGTGACGCACGACACGCCGGGGCGGCCTGGTCAATGTGCAGCCCTTCACCGGCATAGGTCACCGCGGCCGCACAGCGTCGTCCCGCAACCGCCCTCCCCGCGCCGGCGCACCGCCTCCTCGGCGCGGACGAGATGCGGGACATCACCGGGTCGTCCTACTATCTCGGCGGCCTCTACACGCCCGGCGCCGTGATGATCCAGCCGGCCGATTGCGTACGCGGATAGCAAACCAATGCTCTGCTGCGGAAACAGGCCCACAGGTGACCACGAAGGTAAGGCGAGGATCAACCTGCACATGGCCGAGCAAAATCTAATATGATCCCGGCAAGGATCGTCCTGCCATCGCTCTGGATGCCTACGGCCCGCGGGCAAAGGCCAATCGGCGGGAGTTCTGAAGCTCCGCCCGGCACGATGTTCTCATCCGCTGAACTGGTCAAGCACCTCTTATTGCGGGGGAACGCCTTACTGCCAAAGCAGATGTTGCTCAGTCAGCCTATCCGGAAGGGCGCGTCCGGTCTTTATCGCTTAGTTGCCCGCCGAGTGTCAGCAAGCCCTAACTTCCGCGATCACGCCATACTCCCGCGGACAGCCTTACCCTACCTCAATGTCGCGGCGGACCTGATCCGCCTTGGCCGGCGCCTGTTACCCCAAGCCCCCCGCCCAATAGGCGTCGGCCATCTCTTCACAGAGAAGCCTAGGACGCGCATTTCCCGTTTCCGCTGTCAGCGCAGAGCCCCGGGCCTCCTGGCGCCCGCCTGGTCCTTTCGGCCCGCACTAGCAGCTAAGCCATGAGGCGCTTCGAAATCGCCCGCAATAGCTCCGTTTCGTCGGCAATCCCGTTCCGGAAAGCGCTGACGATTTCAGCAGCGAGGTCTTCCCTCTGCTCCTTGTCTTTTTGGGCTAGACGGCGCTCATCGCAAAGCCGATCGAACACCCGCTGGAGCAACTCCAGATCGCTTGGCACAAGTATCCCGTCGAGGCACGACAGAGGCATTACGCAACCCTCAATTGGCTAAGACCCTGCCTGTTATTTTGTGAGCGGTTTTCTGATTTCAAGCTACCTCTTGCGCCGCTTCTCCGGCGTCCGGGCATTGCAGGTAAACTGCAGTTTCCGATCTTCACGCCGACACGCAAAAAGCCGCCGCGCGACATGGTCGATTAGCTGCCCTTGGCGCTGCCGTAGGCGTTGGGGCTGGTGTCGGGCGTGTAGGCCAGGACGACATCCGTGCCGCCGCACCTGTTGCATTTCAACTTGGGAATGAGGTCATCGGCCATTGCCGGCGCGTCAGGGCCGTAGCGGTCCCGGAGCTGGGCAAGGTCGAGCTTTTGGCTATGGTTGCAGGGAGACCAATGACAGAACGCCGTCACGGCCATCTTGGCGTCGATCAAGCTTTGGAACGTCCAGCCCTTGCCCATGCACCCGATATAGTGCGGCTCCAATCAATCCGACACGCCGGCCTCGCGATGAACGGTGGCGTCAAAGATCACCTCATAGACGCTCCCAATTTCTTCCTCGATCTCCGTGCTGTCGATCCCGAGTGCCTTGGCGTCAGCAAAAAGCTGTTGGGCCAATTCAGCCACGGAGATGATGTCGGCGCCGACCGTCTCCGGGATGTTGTTGGAAATCCATCTGTGGAGAAAGTTGATGCCGCGCGTGCTCATCTCGGCGACAAGCGCCGGCGGGGCATTAGGTTCCTTCCGGCGGAGACGTTAGGTCGACATCTCTTGGATGACCGCATCGAGCGAGGCGATATCTTCCAGCGCGGCTATTTCGAGCGGATCAGCGGCCTGTGCTGGCGTGCGTATCTCACCGTCAGGCCCTATTGGCGCGTGGCTCATTACGAGGGTGTCGCGATACTGCCTGAGCAGGAAGAGCGCTCTATCAATGGTTCGTTGGTCCATCGGTGAGATTTTAGCATATAGGTCCAACTCTGCGCACTAGGCTAATTCTTCCCCAAATCCTGCATCGAGGCATGCTGGTCATGAGCCCGTTTCGGCATCAAAGGTCACCTTGTCGATGAAGCGTCCTAATTGGCATCCCCCTGTCCGTTTCCGCTACCGACAATGCCAAAATCCTGAGATTTGATATTTCCATCCGCCAAGAGAAAGCCCTCAGCAGCCAGGCCCCGCCTCAACAGCTCACGCACCGCTGACGCTCGGCTTGGCATTCGTCTTTCAAAGCGCCAGTCCTCCAGCGCATCAATTTCTCTTTGCGACAACATTATTTGAAGACGTACAGGTCTCTCGATTTGTGGCATTTTGCGACCTCACCCATAGAGCGTCGAATGAGTAGTTAGCGTATAATGAGCATAACACTCCAAAGGTTGCATGACCATCGTCTTGGGTCTGTACGCCTGATGAGGTGAATGCATTAAGGGCTGCGTCTACCGTAAGTACTAACTTCTTGAAAATATTAGCTTATTTAATGCTTTGTGACTTGTGCTCCGCTTCGCGAGCGCGCATGGTGAAGGTGAGGGTAACCCGGTCCGGAGGACAAGAGGTCACCATGCGCTACCATTATTCACAGACCCTACTGGACGACGTTACGGCGAGTGTCACTGAGGCGTTCCAGAGGCTTCGCATTGTCAACGTTCCGGTCGTGGCGGAACAAGTCAGGCGTTGTCATCTCTCGGAGAATATCGCCCTTGAGGACATTGAGGAGATAGTCCTGGACACCGCTCAAATGTTTCACATCCCGATGGAATTCGATGGTACGAGCGGCATTCTTGCTGCGCACGAAGCGGAAACTAGGCTGGCCGGGCGATTTTCGACCTCCCTCCACCGCCAACCACCACTTCTTTTGGCGAGCGAGAACTAGCGCTTGGCCAGCGCGGGATCGAGCGCAAATCAGAGCAGATTGTGAACTTGTCGATGGCCCCGAAATATCTCGATCATCGGTTGGAATGCCCATACTGCCTCACCATCAGGCTGAGAATACCCGATGACTCTCGTCCGGATACGCCCATTTTTTGCGATGATTGCGGAAAGTACCTTGGCACCTGGGATGAGCTACAAACCGACTTTGAGAAGCAGGGCGGCCAGAACGGGGTATTTCGACTCGATAGAGGCCGCGTCCAGCGGATCCGCTAGTGCCGGCCGGCAACTCTAGTGTCGACCTTCAGGAACCTAGCCTCGCGAACCATCGTGCTTATCCACACTACCTCTTCGGGTTGATAATTGCCCACGCCTCCACCAAAACGGCTGCTGCCTGTCAACCTGATGGCGGTGGCGTCAGCCTGCCCAGTCGAGATCCATCGCCTGACCTACTTGGACCGAGGACTCATAACCGTCGATCCAATCGATGTGGGCAACCGTCCCCCACGGATAGGGGTTGTCGTCCCTTTCCATCCCCGTGCGAGCGGCGAAGACGCCTCCTTGAAAGGCTCTCGAAACAGGCGGTTTGGCGATCTTTGCGGTATGTCGGCCGTAGAACAGCGATCTTCCAAAATCGATTAGTTCAGTCGGGTTCGTGATCACGGGACAACCTCCGCGCGGTTGAACTTCCTCCGGCTAAACATCTTCGGGCTGCATTTGGTTCCGTCACAGTTGGCTACGAACCGGGCCATACCCCAGCATTGAGGGTTGCCGGAACGCTACGAGTCAAATCCCCGGGGCGACGCTTGGTGGCGCAAGCGGCGTCACAGCCGGACTTGGCGCTACAGTCGGCGACACGAACGGACGAATTGCGCGACGCAACCTGCATCTGCTACCCGGCTGGCCCTGGCGATCTGTTCAGCGAGCGTGGCGTTCTCATGGGCGCTGGGGCCGGCCACAATGCGCGTCCTCGCCTTCGTCGTCGTTTACGATATCTCGAAGGATCGCCTCGCGAGTGATGCACCGTGTCCCGCTCTGGTCGAAGAACTTAGCCAGCTCTTGGCTAAGCGCGTAGAGATCAAGAGCACCTGAAAGCCGACGGTAACGCTGGTGCGGAAGCCCATCCACCTTCGTTGGGGCGAAGTTACGGCATCTTTCAGGCTTCCACAGTGAGCTACTCGGCCGCCCGAACGTGCGAAGTGGGTAATAGTGGTCCTGAAGTTGGCAGGCGCGCAGAGGACCAGCTTGCGATTCACTGAGGCGTCTGTTGGCTTTCCTGATCGCCTCCGATGCAGCGATAGTTTTTCGCATGTTGTCTGCCTGATGCCAGAGGGTCGAGGGCTAGGCGGCGGAATCTATCAAAAGAACCTCGATCGCCATCGACTTTCATGCGCACCAGCATTCCCTCGTAACAATCGATTAGGAAGGCAGCCGCATCTTTGACGTCGACGCTTGGTCCGACCTCTCCGATGGCCTTCGCCTCTTCCAGCAATCCACACAGTTGTTCCTCCCATCGGGAGAACACGCTGGCCAGCCTCGCCCTGAATTCCGGGCTGCGTGCAGCTGCGACCTGGCTGAGAACGCCAAAGAGGCAGCCGCCAAGCGGCACCTCAGCCAGATGCTGGGCCTCTACGGCGTCGAAATAGTTTCGGAGCCGCTTAAGTGGGCTGCAGGAACTGTCCTTGAACATTTCATCGCGCCAGTCGAGATAGTGGCGCTCGTAAGCGTCCAGCACGGCACCGGCGAACTCCTCCTTGCTCTTGAAGAAATAGTAGAACGAGCCTTTTGGGACACGTGCCGATTGGAGGATGGCATTCAGACCGACGCCGTCAAAACCGTTCAGGATCAGCGCTTTCAATCCCTCGGAAACCAAGCGTTCACGTGTAGCGAGATTCTTTTCAATCATTGTAGTAGACCAGTTTACTATCAAGTAACGGTACCACATCCGCCCGTCAGTGACCAACCAAGATGTCGGCGGTAAAAGGGACACCGGCGCGATGGATATTGACGGCCCGCCAGGCGTGAACATGCGACCCATATTTGACCGACATACCGTCCCGGTGCCCGGCAGGCCAAAGTCTCGAGGCCGACCAGCCTTGGGTGGCGCACGAGTCAGCCTCGAAAGCTTGTACGAGGAACATGACACAGTCATCATCGGCGGTGGCCAGGCGGGACTGGCCATGAGCTATCATTTGCGTCAGCGCGGTCGACAGCACATCGTTCTCGAACGGTTTACAGTGGCCGAGCGATGGCGGTCTGAACGTTGGGACTCGCTACGGTTCCAGCTACCAAACCGCTGGCTCGACTTGCCAGGGAAGCCATATGCAGGGACCGAGCCGGACGGGTTTGTTCATCATTCAGAGGTCTTGCGCTTTGTCGTAGACTACGCCGCTGAGATAGAAGCGCCAGTGCGCACCGGCGTTGAAGTAACTGGCCTCTCCCGCGATGACCGCGGCGCAGCCTATCATCTCGAAACCGCAAACGGCCCGATCAGGGCGCGCCATGTTGTTATTGCGACCGGTCCGTTTCAACGTCCGATCGTTCCAGGCTACAGCCACGCAGTACCGGCCTCGATCTGTCAGATCGATGCGACCTGCTACCGAAACCCTCAACAGCTGCCGCCGGGGGCTGTCCTTGTCGTAGGCAGTGGCAACTCGGGCTGCCAGATTGCAGATGAACTGTTGCGCAGCGGCCGACGAGTATTTCTTGCTGTCAGCCGACACAGCAGAGTGCCTCGGCGTTATCGTGGTCAAGACCTTATCTGGTGGTACGAAAATTTGGGCCGCTTCGACGTGACGATCGACTCCTTCCCCAATAGGAGGTACCCGCCGTCGGTAATTTTGACCGGCATGGACGGGGGGTATGATCTTGATCCGCGTCGGCTGGGCGTTGAGGGCGCAACTCTACTGGGGCGATTAGTTGGGATTGCCGATGGTACAGCAGTACTTGCTGATGACGCTGTGGACGCGCTCGCGGCCGCCGACAGAAGTTATGCAGGTTTCCTGGAGGCGGCAGACCATCTGGCCGCTACGACTTCGATGCAGTCGGAAGTGGACCAACAGGATCGCTCGGTGCCACCGCTGCCTTTCCAGATCGAGAGCGTGCCCGCCTTGAAATTGAGCGGGGAAAACGTTCGCACGATCGTCTGGGCAAGCGGATACGGCTATAACTACGACTGGGTGAATCTAAAGATCATCGATGCTAACGGCACTCCAGTCCAACAGCGCGGCGTCACCCCTTGCCCGGGAGTTTATTTTCTTGGACTTCACTGGATGCACACGTTCCGGTCGGCCGTCCTATCCTTCGTCGGGCGTGACGCGGCTTACATCGCCGATCACATTGAGAGCTTGGCGCCGATTTAGATGGTGAGCGCCAGCCTGCGAGATAGTTGGCGGTTGAGTTCGCCAGTGGCAATGCGCATGACGCGGACAGCGTTGCCGATCACGTCGGCTGGTCGCTTCTGGGGTGCGGGCAGGATCCGCGCGACGACCGAGATGAGGCGCAAAGCTGTCATGTCGTCTTTGGGCCGCAAGCAGTCGGACCGCTTTTGGGTAGGACTGGCTGCCGTTACTCAATACGCAAGCAGTTCCACTCTACCTTTTATGCGACTTTCGAAGCACAAAAGGCGAACATTGAAAGGGAGTTGTGTGTTTTTGACATCAATAGGCCTGCCCATTCCGTCAGTTCGGTGATCAATAGCAATGGCTAGAACGGCCGCAAACAGACCGTCCTCTGTCCGAGCATTAGAGTTGAAAAGCAGACCAGCGCCATGCGTCTGCTAGGGCGGTCAACTAACAAGGGGCGAGAAATCACTGGACGCTCGCTTAGCTTGGTGTAGTCCAGCTAGGTTATTCTCAACTCCAGCGGAGATATCGGAATTCCGCAAAACCTAGCGCGCCAGGCATCACCCGCCTTGGCCGGCATGGCTTCGGTCAAAGTCCCCGTGGTTACAAGTTCCCCCGGCCCTAGAGGTTCACAGTCTGGCCGGCGCGCCAGTTCATCCGTTAGAAACTTCAAAGCCTCCAACGGGCCGCCAAGAACATCGGTGGCATGCCCATCTCTACGAATGCCAGTGTCACTTTCCAACTCCACAACGAATTCATGAAGTTGTTCGTCTCGCTCCAATTGCGCGCCCGTGATCTGCAAGCGCTCACCCAGGATGAGAGCGCCATGGACGCCATATGCCGCTGCGGCGTCGGCTGCTGTGAACTGCCAGTTGGGGAAGATCGAAAACACGATCTCGAAAGCCGGGGCAACCCAATCGACACATTTCAAAAGGTCGTGCTGGGACATACCGGGATTTGGAGGCGACGCCAGATGAAGGACTATCTCGGGCTCGATCCGAGGTTCTGGCATTCCGTTAAGGTCGAACGAGGGCCGATCTACGACATGGCTGACGGTTGTGTCATAGATGAAGTTCCAAATGGGAGCGGCGATGCCGAGGCGGTTCCAGATTGATCTGTTGGTGAAACCTATTTTACGCCCAACGGTCCTCTCTCCACGCTTTCGTCTCAATCGAGCGACCTCAGCGACGATCTTGTAGGCGTCAACAAGATCGAAGTTCACGCAGCGATGGGAGAATGGCATCGTCTGCTGCCCCGTGTTCCAAAGAGCCAATAATTCTTGGCTGAGCTCGTCTGTACTCCAGGTTTCGTGCATGACATGGCCTAAAAATAGAGGACTGTGACAGCGGACACATTGTAACATTTTGGCGGTCGATAATCACTCGGACCTAGAGCGGCCAGCAACGTCCTCACATGTCCCTGCAGCCTGGACCCGCACCCCCTCGTCAGCGAAATCGCCGGGCCGAACTATTTCTCCGCCAGGCTTGCGACAGCGCTGCAGGTGGAGCGCGGCGGCAAGAACCACAACCTGCTTGGTTCACTCGATACCAAGAAAATTACCGAGGAAGAGGCGCGCGAAATCGATCACAAGTGGAGCCCCATCCGGCATCACCACAAGCGCTTTTATGGTGTCAGCTTTGATGGCGATAACCTGCTGGTCTACGCCCGCATCTACACGCGCGACCCATGAGGCGGAGCGTGGCAGGCCGGCACATCGCCCCTCTCTCCTGCAACGCCCGCTTTTGGCGCAAAGGAGCCAACGCGCGACATTTGATGGATGTCCGCTTCTGGGCAGCGCCCGTCAACACGGCAATGACCCAAAAGAGGCGCAAAGGCTGCCGTTCACCTGGGCAAATTTTGCCCGTGCCCCCGAGTTGGCCACACAGTATGGCGCAAAGCTAGTATGTCCCGTAGACAGCCTGAATGGCCGTTTGAGACCCGACTGATACTTTGGCTGTATGCGGCCGCGAAGTTCGAAGGGGGTCCTAGAGTGCAAAAGAATAATCTTGCTTCGTGGATGCGCCATGACGCTGCCTGTGCGGGTCAATCTGGGGATGGTGCGGAGACCTTCACAGGTAGCGCCACAGGTTACACAGACGTGCCGGCAACCTGACCATCACCAGCAACAAAGGGCGAAAGTGCAAAGGTGACTTCGTCTAGGTAAACGGCCGTCAAGGCAGCGGAACCTTCACTCTACGATCGAATGCGGCTGGTGGTAGGAAGGGATCAACACGGCGACCCGATCCTCAGTCACGCGCTTGCGCACGGCCGCGGTGATCGCGACCTCGTCGCCGACTTTGATGCCGCCCTTCGCGCTACGATAGCCGCAGCTGGCTGCGTATCCGCCAGATCGAGGCGTTCACCGCTTTTCTCAAGGCGGGCAACTATCCCTCGGTCTTCCCCGACTTCAACATCTGCCGTGACCGCACCGACGAGCAATTCTCCGTCGTCATCGCCGACCAGGGGCTGGAGCATGTGCAGCGGCCGACGGCGTCGTTTCCAGCATCGTCTTGCGGCCAAAGCGCTGGACGACGAAACGGCCGGCCTTCTGGCCCGGAATCTCGACCAGGTTGTAGGTGATCCAAGACAGCAGGCTCACCGTCGGCAGGACAATGAGAAGGACGATCGCGAAGCGAAGCGGCGCGGCCAGGCCGTGGCCAGATTGCGTGATGACGAAAGCCGCGACCGGTTGGAGAACCAACAGATGGATCAGGTAGATGCTGAAGGAAAGCTCTCCCATCAGATGAAAGAACCGGTTGCCGAGCGTCGTGGCTATCCTTGCTGCCACGACGCCCGCCATTCCCGGCAGCATCCGATAGAGAACAAGAGCAAAGAAGCCCATCACCAGCACTTCGCGTATCAGCAGCTTTCCCAGCCCATATTCGCCGCCATAGGGCAGCGCCGCCAACAGCATGGCCAACGCCAGATAGAGAATGGCCCTTGGCCGGCTCTGATGCAGAACGCCGGCCAGAAGCATCCCGCACAGGAATACCTGCATCTTCAGCGCCAGGAACGACGGCATCGGAAAATGCACCGACATTTGCCCCATCGCAAACACGACGAGGCCGCCGAGCGCCGCGACCAGCACGGCGCTCCGTACCCAGCCAAGCCAGCGGACAAGCAGCATGACGGCCGGAAAGGCCGCATAGAACTGCATCTCCAGCCCCAGGCTCCAGTCGGGAAGCGGCGTGCGGTAGGCGAAATTCGGCAACAGGCCAAACAGGAACAGAAGATGGGCGACGATGTTCTTCAGGCCGCTGTCGAGGTAACGCTCGGGCGCCTGATGCGACCTCAGCAGGAAATCGTCGATGACCGTCCTGGATTCGTAGAGATAGGGCCCGAGCGCCAGCGCCAGGAAAAGCATGACATAGAACAGCGGCGCTATCCTGAAATAGCGGCGTGTCCAGAATTTCAGCCAGGTCTCCGGCCTTTGCCAAGGCTCCTTGTCCTGGCGAAGCTGGTAATGGAACACCATCAGGAAGCCGGACAGCATGATGAAGAGATCAACGCCGAGATCCGGTTCGCCCAGGATCGGAACACGCCAGCCGGTCAGAAGCAGACAGTGCCCGACAAGCACCCACATCGCGGCAAGCGCCCGAAGCCCGTCCAGGCATTCGACACGGGATCGGGTCATGCCGAACTCCTTGAGAGCGGGAGCGTCAGCAATGCAATCGTTCATCGAGGCAGGCCGGTGGCCGGGATGATACTGACACGCCAAAACCTTGTCAGAAAACCCCGCCGCGAGGAGTTTCGAGCCGGCGCGCTGATATCGCAATGCAACAAATTTAACGCAATGCAACATGAGCGGAGGTTTTTAGGGGATCCGGGTGGAAGGTGGAAGGCCGGAACTGCCGATCTTCCCCTAGTGGCCCTCGTATCAACGCCGTTTCACCTGCCGCGCATGCCGGCGCCAATATCACCAGTTCCAGAGCCGTGCTGGGCAGTGAGCGCCAGCAGCGCCGGCGACCAATGGTCGAGCTGGCAGTCGATCTCGGCTCGGTCCTCGGGGCGCAGATTGGCGGCGATGTAGGAGAGACCGCAGCGTGGCGGGGATGATGCGGCTGGCCATGAGCGGGCACGCGTTTTTTCCGGGCAGCCTTGGAGGCCTTGACCGGCATCGCCGCCGGTGACCTACTTCGATCATCGAACGTGCACGTTATAGGCTATACGACTGGAGGAGACGGGCGAATGGACATTCGATCGACGCTGACGGAGCTGTGCGACGCCTTCAACGCCCACGATCTCGATCGCATCATGGCGTGCTTTGCCGACGACTGCGTCCTGGAGATGCCCAGGGGCAACAAACCATGGGGTTCCCGCCTCGAAGGCAAGGCAAATGTCCGAGACGCGCTGGCCACACGTTTCGAAGGCTTGCCCGATGTTCACTATGGCAATGGCGAGCATTTCGTGGATGCGGCAAACAATACCGGCATCTCGAAATGGCTTCTCACCGGCACTGCCCGCGACGGGACGAGAAAGGAAGTCCGCGGTTGCGACTTCTACACGTTCCGCGACGGCAAGGTGATCCGCAAGGACTCGTACTGGAAGATGGTCGAGTAGAACGGCGCGTGCCTCAACTCTAGGCGGTCCACAATTCGCTCCTCTGATCGTTCGCCACTAGGACTCCGTATCCAAACTTCAAAGGCCGCCAAGCCTGCAGCGGTTAAGATCGACGACTCCAACGCACTCGGCAAATCGGCACCGATGAGCGCGAAGGCGACACGAGCGACGATGGATGCTCACCCGGCCGGACCCGAACCGGGGCCTTTGGCGGCATCACTGTGCCCAACGAACAGGTTTACACTCCTCAGAGTCCGGTCTGCGGAGCACAATTCGGTTGCGCCCTCTTTCCTTCGCGAGATAGAGCGCTGTGTCGGCGTGGCGCTGTAGCTGCTCCGGTGAGATGGCCTCGTCCGCGGTCTGCATTGCAACTCCAACGCTGAGAGTAACGCGGCGCGCGCGAGTGCCCGGGTTGGGAATGGCTGCGGCCTCAACGCTCTTTCGAATGCGTTCGGCCACGGCGCTCGCCTCTTCCTCCGTCACCCCGGGCAAAAGCACGAGGAACTCTTCGCCGCCGTAGCGGGCCACGTGATCCTGATCGCGCCTGATGTTTTGCTGGATAATCCCAGCGACCTCGACCAGGCAGCGGTCGCCTTCGGCATGGCCGAGGTGATCGTTGAGCTTCTTGAAGTGATCGATGTCGCACATGAGCAGTGCGGCACCGTCGAGGCAGCGTTTGTCGCTTCCCCAGATGCGGCTGAGCGTTTCCGTCATCCAGCGCCGGTTGGCGAGGCCGGTGAGCGGATCGGTCCTTGCCAACAGTTCCAACAGCTGGTTCGCCTTGGCCAGTTCGGCAACCCTGCGCCGATCGCGAAGCTCAAACAGGAAAGTCTTCTGCGCCAGAATTGTCATGATGCGTCGCGCGGCGACTGTTGCGAAGATACCGCTGGCGAAGAACAGCGTCCCAGCGGCCGCGCTCCCATGTTCGATGGCGGGGTTCTGCAGCTGAAACACGAGATACAGCCCGAGCGCCAGCCCGGCGATGGCCACCGTCGAGGCCAGCGGGATACCGAAAATGATGATCGCGGTAATGGCCACGAACAACATGACATTCAATTGCCGTTCATAGAACTCGCCACCAGCGCTTACGCCGACCAATGCGACCGACAACAAGATGAGAAACATCCCTGTGATGAGCGAGGACGCTTCGACCCACGGTGCCTGCGGTTTTCGCCAGAGAAGGACCACGGCCATCGCGACCGGAGGAATGATTGCGGCCGGCAGAAGCATGCGAGTGGCGACCGCGCTTGGAAGGATCACCATGTTGACCGTCAGGGTGAGCACATCCAACAAAGCCACCCAGATCATCCATGCACGTATGATCTTCGCGGTCTGTGACCAGACACGCGCCCTGAACAGGCGCATGATCTCGCGTTTGAGACGGATGTCGCGCGTGCGGCGAGCCAGAAGCTGGTCAACTTCTGCACCTATGGCGGGTTCATACTGCTCGTCGGAGGGCACCAGATTTGACACAACCTTAGGCCTTTGGCCGCTTCCCCCTAACGGTTTCCCAACCAAGCGCGGTGGCGGAAATAGGCAACATGTCCGGTCTTTCTAAAGATTTGCTTTCCAGTTGAACGAAAATCCCATCCATCCGGTCTCGTGAATGGTCCAAACCGTTGACGACAGGCTCGCGCATCGCCGCTAAGAACAAGAGCTTGGACGAATGCCTAACTGGCGATCGAGGGCGGCGGCTCAGCCCCGGCCCACGAGCGGACCGAAGCCTGTGGGAGCGCAGCAAACGGTCCGTCGCTTGTCGACGAGCCTTTCGACCTGCCGGGCAGGAGAGTGTTGTACCGCCTCGCGACTGGTTCAGCCAAGATGGTTATGCTCTGTCAGCTGATCGCCCGTCGCTAAGGCATACGCGCCGAAACTGTCGGCGACGACGCTGACCATTCTCGGGTTGCTCGGATTAGAGGAATTGGTCGGACCGGAGCGGCTGCCAGAAGGCTCGCTTCCGATGCGGACATGCAAGCGGCAACAGCGATCCTGTCCAAAGCCATGCAGGACATCGAGGACTTACCAGTCATCCCCGGCAAGGTCGAGGACATCCTGACAATCTCTCCAAAGCTCTGCGATGCTTCACCGCGCCTTTCGCCAGCCCGCGTGCGCGCTGCGGCTTCAGCGCAGAACCATCTCTCGCCCTTGCTTGGCGTGATCACCGTTTCGTCGTAATGCTCTTGCCTCCTACCCATCCATGCTTCCTTGCGAAGGCAGGCCAGGCGCGCCATGGAACATAAGTCCCCCCTCACCCATTGTTGATCCGAGGCCGAGGGCGCATTCCGTGCCCCTGGTATGGTGCAATGGCCGAAGATCAGAACCCTGTTTCAGCCATAAGCGAGGATGAGACCCGCCTTGAGCGACAGGTGACGCCCGCCGCACGCAACCGCTTTGTCATCGTCATCGGCGCGTCCGCCGGCGGGGTCGAGCCGCTGAAGGAGATCGTCGGCGACCTGCCCGCCGATCTGCCGGCAGCGGTGTTCGTGGTGCTGCATGTCGGACAGGTCAGCTACCTGGCCGAAATCCTCGATCGCGCGGGCAGGCTCAAGACGTTGGTCGCCGAGAACGGCGCCAAGTTCAGGACCGGCAAGATCTACGTCGCGCCGCCCGGTTTCCACCTTCTGCTCCATGGCGACCACATGATGTTGCGGCGCGGACCGCGCGAAAACCTTGCCCGGCCGGCCATCGACCCGCTTTTCCGCTCTGCCGCGCTGAGCTACGGCGCTGCCGGCATCGGTGTCCTGTTGTCGGGTTCGCTTGCCGACGGCACGGCGGGCCTGAGGGCGATCAAGGCGGTCGGCGGGCTGGCCCTTGTCCAGCATCCGAAGGACACTCTGGTGCCGGCCATGGTGCAAAGCGCGCTGCACCATGTCGAGGTCGACCACTGCCTGCCCGCGGCTGAACTGGGCGTCTGCCTGGCAAAACTGGCGGCAGAGTCGGCCGGCAAAACCTTGCCCGCCCCGTCAAGCGTCAGGCTGGAAGCGGCGGTCGCCGCTCAGGAGCATTCGACCATGAAAGATGAAGATCGACTCGGCGAATTGTCGGTGTTTACATGTCCGGAATGCCACGGGCCGCTGTGGGAAATCGAAGATGGTGACATGGTTCGCTATCGGTGCCATACCGGGCATGCCTTCACCGCCGACGCGATGATGGAAGCACAGGCGGTCGAGGCGGATGAAATATTGTGGAGCTTGCTGCGCTCGCACCAGCAACGGGCGGCGTTTGCCCGACGGATGGCCGAACGCGAAAAGAAAAAGTTCCGCTCCGAACTCGCCACGCAGCTCGACGAGCGAGCCAGGGAATATGAGGCGGATGCCGCTGTCATCGAGCGCATTCTGGAAAGCAGGCGGGTGCAGGTAACGGACGATGGCGCAGTCACCGAAGAAGGCAACGGGAAGGAAAAAGCGGGCTAGTCCAGTCGACGGCATCAAAGCGCCTGCCGATGGTTTTTTCCCCATTATCGGCGTAGGCGCGTCGGCGGGCGGCATCGGGGCATTGCAAAAGTTCTTTCCCGAGGTTCCGGCCGACAGCGGTTTTGCCTATGTGGTGATCCAGCATCTGGACGCCGAGCATGAAAGTGTGCTCGCAAGCATCATCCAGCGCTGCACGTCGATCGAGGTGCAGACGGCGGCCGAGGGCATAGAGATCGGGCCGGACAAGATCTACGTGATCCCGCCCGGAGTTTCGGTGACTGTCGAGGATCATCGTTTCCGTGTCGCCAGGATGGCGGCCACGCGCGCCAGGCGAACGCCGATCGACGACTTCTTCACCTCGCTGGCGCAGGATCGGTCCGAGAACGCGGCCGGTGTCATCCTTTCGGGAACCGGCAGCGACGGCACGATCGGCCTGAGGGCGATCAAGGAACGCGGCGGGCTCACGCTGGCGCAGGAAAGTGCCGAATATGACGGCATGATGCGCAGTGCCGTCCAGAGCGGCCTGGTCGACATGGTGCTTCCGGCCGAGGAGATGGCGGGCAAGCTGGTCAGTTATTTTCGCCACTCGAGCCGCGCCGACAGCGAGCGCGATCGCCACAAGCGCGACGTCGCCGAACAGCTTTCGCGGATTGCTGCCTTGCTGCGCATGCGCACCGGCCATGATTTCAGCGGCTACAAGGACAACACCATCCTGAGGCGCATCCAGCGCCGCATGCAGGTGCTGCAGATCGACGATCCGGCCGCCTTCTACGAACGGCTGCGCGCGGAGCCGCAACAGGTCGATCTCCTGTTCCAGGACCTCCTCATCGGCGTGACCAGCTTCTTCCGCGACCCACATGCATTCGATGTGCTGGAGCGCCTTGTCGTTCCAAAGCTTTTCGAGGGCCGCAAGCCCGACGAGACGATCAGGGTCTGGGTGCCGGGCTGCGCCACCGGCGAGGAAGCCTATTCGGTCGCCATGCTGCTCAGGGAGAACGCGCCGCGCGGCGCCGCTTCGCCCAACCTGCAGATATTCGCCACCGACATCGACGAGCGTGCGCTGGAAGTGGCCCGCGCCGGGCGCTATCCCGCGACCATCGCAACCGACGTCACACCGAAGCGGCTGAAGGAATTCTTCTCGCGCGAGGACGGCACCTACCGTGTCGCGTCCGAACTTCGCGAGGTATGCCTGTTTTCGTCACACAATCTGCTGCGCGACCCGCCCTTTTCCAAGCTCGACCTGATCGCCTGCCGCAACCTGCTGATCTACATGGGGCCGGAGCTACAGGAAAAGATCATTCCGATCTTCCACTATGCCCTGCGCAACAACGGCTATCTCTTCCTCGGTTCCTCCGAGAACGTCACCCGTCATGTGCGCCTGTTCTCGACCATCGACAAGCCCAGTCGCCTTTTCCAGAAGCGTGCCGGCGTCACGGCGCAGCGGCTGCCTGAATTCCCGCTCGCCGCCGCGGCGCGGCAGCCCCCGCATGTGCGCCAGCGGGCGACCAGCGGAACCCTGCAGGAGAGCGCCGAACGGCTGCTCCTCGACCGCTATTCGCCCGCCTACGTGGTCATCAACGCGGCCGGCGAACTGATCCACAGTTCAGGCGGCACGGGAAAATACCTGGAGCTCGCAGCCGGCGCTCCCGACTCCAACGTCTTTTCCATGGCGCGCCGCGGACTGCGGATGGACCTGAGGGCCGCGCTGCACAAGGCTGTCAGCACCGGCCAGGTGGCGATCCAGAACAAGATCACCGTCGGTACCAATGGCGGCCGCCAGACAATCAGCCTCGCCGTGCAGCCGCTGCCGACCGAGAGCGGAGCGGACCCGCTCTTTATGCTGGTGTTCCGCGATGTCGGCGGTATCAAGCCGGAGCCTGAGAGCGAGCCCGTCCATACCGACGATGTCGAAAGCGCCAATGTCAGCCAGCTCGAAAAGGAGCTCAGGGAGACCAAAGAGCGGTTGCAGATCACGACTGAGGAGCTGGAATCCTCCAACGAGGAGCTTAAGTCGTCCAACGAGGAGCTGTCTTCCATCAACGAGGAGCTGCAGTCCTCCAACGAGGAGCTGGAGACCTCCAAGGAGGAGCTGCAGTCGATCAACGAGGAACTGCAGACCGTCAACGCCGAGCTCAACATCCGCGTCGATGAGCTCAGCCGCGCCAACAACGACATGGCGAACCTTCTCGAGAGCACGCAGATCGCGACCGTGTTCCTCGACCGCGACCTCTGCATCAAGAGCTTCACGCCGACGGCGCGGGACCTGTTCAGGCTGGTCGAAAGCGACGTCGGTCGGCCGCTTGCGCATGTGCGCCCGCGCTTTGCCGCCGACGGCCTGCAGGCCGATATTGAGCAGGTTCTGCGGCGTTTGGGCACGATCGAGCGGCAGATCGAGGGCGCCGAAGGCAGTCGGCGCTACATCATGCGCGTGCTGCCCTACCGCACCGTCGACAATGTCATCGCCGGCGTGGTCGTCACCTTTGTCGATGTCACGCAGATAGCGCGGGCGGAAGAGAAGATCGGCGCGCTGTCGCATGACCTGCGCAACCGCGTCGAAAGCCTGGAAACCCTCCTGGATCTGGTGCCGGTGGGTATTTTCATCGCCGAGGACGGCGATGGCGAACAAATCCGCGCCAATCGCCACGCGGTGGAACTCGCCGGCCGGCCCGCCACGGATGGCAAGCTCAGTTCCATGCCCGCCATCCTGCCGCTGATGATGAACGGAACCGCGGTAGACGCCGCCGATCAACCCTTGCTGAAGGCGATGCGGACAGGCAAGCCCATTCCGGGTTTCGAGGCTCGAATCGCGCGCACCAATGGCGGCAATGTGGACGTCATGATGTCGGCCAATCCGCTGTTCGACGAATTGGGCAATGTGCGCGGCGCCATCGCCGCGGTGATTGACATATCCAGCCACAAGGATGCCGAGCGCAACCAAGAGCGACTGCTGCACGAATTGCAGCATCGCGTGAAGAACATCCTAGCAACCGTCACCGCGCTGACCTCGCGCATGGTGCGTTCATCGGGTACGCTCGACGATTTCGCGGGCGCCTTCCACGCTCGCCTGCAGGCGATGGCGCGCACGCACGAATTGCTGGCATCCTATCAATGGGGAGGCGCCGACCTCGAAAAGCTGGTTCGAGCAACCCTGTCTCCCTATGTCGGCAAGGAAGGCCAGAGCCTCGGCCTTGAGGGCGAGCCGTTCCAGCTGGATGCCAGCGCGGCCGCCACGCTCGGACTGGTCTTCTTCGAACTGGGTAGCAACGCTGCCAAATATGGCGCGCTTTCCACCGAAAAAGGCCGCGTGGAGGTTTCCTGGCGCATCGATGGCTCGCAGATGCTGTCGATCGCCTGGAAGGAGAGCGGCGGCCCGAAGGTGAAGGAGCCGCCGAAAAGAAGTTTTGGAACCACTTTTATCCAGCAGAGTTTGGAGTACGAGCTAGGTGGAAATGTGGATCTGCGGTTCAAAAGGGCCGGTGTGGAGTGCTTGTTGCGTATTCCGCTGCCCAAGTCATGATCGACTATCTGTCCCTGCCTGCTCCAGGCAAGCTATGAATACGTCGCTTTCAGGGCTGAATGTTCTCGTCGTCGAGGATGCGTTCCTTGTCGCGCTGGATCTCTCCGATCAGTTGACGGTTCGGGATGCCACGTGATTGGCCCCGCCGCCTCGGTGGAGCATGCCCTGCGCGAAATAGATGGCGTCGAACTCGACGGCGCCGTCCTGGATGTCAATCTGAATGGCGAGCGGAGCTTTCCGATAGCCGAATTGCTGACGGCGCGCGGCATCCCGTTCCTGTTCCTGACCGGCTATGACAGCTCGACCGCCTTCCCGGATGCGTTCCGGCAGTCGCCCAGATTGTCGAAGCCCGTCGATCCCAAGGCGCTGACCGAGGCGGTCGCACACTTCCGCAGGCATGACGACTGATCTTTCGCTCGGTGCTGCTTGGGTAACGACCTTCTCCGAGGAATGCCCTAATTCAAGCGGCGTTCGATTCCGCATATCCCGAAGGCGTTTTCACCCCGCCCGTGCCATCGCACTCAGCGCATGTCACGGTAATTCCAGGACATCTGTGCTGATGCGTGCCCGCTGGGCAGCAATGACCGTTCGAGCTGCGCCATCTCGCACAATCGAACATCGTGCCGGTGCCAACGCAGCCTTGGCACTCGCCGATCTTAAATAACGCCAACCCCATTTTGCCCAACCATGCATGCGCTGCCTGGCAACGCCGCTACCCCACGTTCCACAGCGGATCCCCACCCGCCAACTAATGACATTACCGTAGGGCAATTAAGGATTTTCTAAAACAGAGAATTTGGGGTTGTTTCCAATCCCTGTTGAAATGCCGCAAATTGTTCTGGGGAACGATGGGCGAGATACCGCACCACCCTTGGGACTGTCCATCAAGCGGTTGATGTACCCTCGCGCCGCCACAAGTTCGAGGCTCCACGAGCCACAGCGCTCGGCGGCGTTTCGGAACTCCTGGCTCAACTCGGCTAACTCAATTTCCATGGCGGTCAACGGGCCGGCATCAATGCCAGCGAACTGCCTTCGCGGTGTCGAAGCCGCAAGCTGTCTGCTGCGAGACCTCGATTCCTCGAAAAGGTGATGTCCGATCGGGACAATCCGGCGGGCGTCGCTATACTGGTTGCTCTGAAGGCCGAATGAAGGTGGTGCGGGTCAACGTCACCATTCCGGAGGATGTCCTCCGCCAGATCAACCAATATGCGGAACGTCATGGTTATGGCTTTCTGGCTGCCGCTTCGAAAATGGCGATGCGGACGGAAGGCGGCCTAGCGCATTCGCAACCTGATTCAAGCCGAAACGTTATCGTGCTGTTCGCGCAGGCCGTTTGCGGTTTGGCGACCACGATCCTCAAGAGGCGAGAAACCATGTCTTACTTCGTGAGGAGAACCGCCTATGTTCCGCCGCAATGCGCCAGCAACTGGCAACCATTCGCCCCCAATTTCAGTCTCTGGGGCGCTTCAGAGGAGTTCTAGAGATGATCATCAAGAAGGCTATTCTGGCGGTGCTGATGACCGCGGCCCTTGCCGGCTGCGAGACGCAGACCGAAAGCCAGCAGCGGGCCACCACCGGCGCGCTGGTTGGCGGCGCCGGCGGCGCGTTGGTCGGCCAGGCGATCGGCGGCAACACCAAGAGCACGGTCATCGGCGCGGCCGGCGGCGCGCTACTCGGCGCAGTCGTCGGCTCGGCCACCACCCCGCAGCGCCGCGGCGAGCAGCTCTGCCGCTACCAGGATCGCTATGGCCGCATCTACACCGCGCCCTGCGACGACCGATACTACAACGGCGACTATTGATCCCAAACATTTGGCTGGGGAGGCCGGCGTTTTGGCGCTGGCCTCCTCGTTGTACGGTTCTCGATGTAGAAGAAGTCTGGCGGCGGGACCTGCGGACGAGGTCGAATTGACGGCTTTAGCGCCTTTTTCGAGGCGGGCAACCGCGAGCCTGCGACGTGATCGAGATGGAGAGCGATGTGTCCGAACAATCGCTCGGTCGACTTCCTGGACTTCGATGCCAGCACCGCACCGACGAGCAAATCGCCGTCGCTATTGCCGACCTGGAGCATGTGTAGCGGCCAGGGGCGGCGGTGGAGCACATCCATGCCACGACCCGCCCGGGCGGCTGGGCGATGGTCGCCACCCCGTTCCTGTTCAGGGTCCATGCCAGGCTGCACGACTACAACCGCTGGACGCCGGCCGGGCTGAAGCAACTGATGGTCAAAAGGCAGCTTTGCGAGGAGTCCATGGCGCATTTCGGCGCGCCCTGATTTTCGCTGCGACTAAAGGTAACGGCTGTTGGGTCACCGAAAGGATTTCGCCGATATTATCTTCGTGGGCACATCAGGCGCCGGCGTGCTGGCGGCGATCTGATATGTCGGGGATACGGCTCGCGCTGCCCCTTTCCGAAAGCAAGGTTTGGCGGCGGCGCTCTTGCCGTCATCCGCGTGTTGTCGGCACCCAGTGGCAATGCGCATGACGCGGGCGGCGGGGCCGATCACGTCGGCATTCAGGCTATCTTAGCAGCAATGAGGGCTTGGGCCAGCGGACCAAGTTCTTCGATCATCTCTGATGCAGGGATGCGCGCCTCACTCGCTGCCATGTTCAGGTTGAACAAATGGGTTCCCATGCTCAATCCCTTCAGGTCTGGGTGGTTCAGACTGCTGGCAACGTATTTGTCGAACAGTTGGCGTGCGCGTTCCGACATCACACATCCCGTGATTTCCACTAAGCATAGGCGGTTTCGCCTAGGGCTTCAAACGCCACATCAATTTTCTGAAATTCAAACTGAGACACTTTCCAGAACCTGCGCGGCTGGCTCGACAGCCGGTGTAGGTATAACTCGGCAGTTGAGCAAACGCGCAAGGGGGACTAGGCGGAGGCTGTTCTCACGTGTGGCAAGGGCAACCTTTTGGCGGGCCAGCTATATGCCGTAGCCGGCCCTACAATGGTCGGAGAGTATCTTGTGGCGGATCTACCTCACGGCTGGGCTGGACGAGGCTGCTTTGCAGAGTCAGATTCTCTTCGCCATAGTGACGGACAGCGTTAGATCAGGTTGCGGGGACGCTATGACGCACCTTGGGAAGACCCCTCCGATGACTCGGGCAACCGATCGCGTATGGCTTCCTCGGTTTTTTCTACCGTCGATTTCACGACTTTGCCGACCTGGCCTGCTAGCGTGCCGGCATCTCCACCAGAGCCTTGCCGGTCCGCCTCTTCCTTGACAGTATCGTAGGCTTCGGCGGCGACTTGCTTTACCTGCTCAAGGCCTGTTTCGAAAGCCTTCTCTGCGGTGTCGCGAAGTTTGTCGCTGTAGCCGCCAAGCTGTTCATCCTCCGTGGTCGTGCGGGGCAGCATCGTGCCCAGGGCAGTGCCAAGGACAAGGCCAACTGCTGCGACTGCCAGCGGTTCTCGTTCCAATATATCCTGTGCCGATTGACGTGCCCGGGCCTTCATCTCGCTAGCGCCTGATCCAAGCTGCCCGGCCGAACCCGTGATCCCTTCCATCGCGCCCGTTGCGGCGTTGGCTGCAGTTGTGATCGCATCGCTTGCAGCTGATGCAACTGAGTCCGCAGTATCGGAGAGCATCGCCGCAATTCCGGAACCTTCGCTGTCCTCATTGAGCTCATCGACGGGTCGGTCGGACAGGGAGTCGCTTGGCCTCATGCCTGTATGGTTGCCAGCCGCTGAAGTGGTCGCTGACGCCCCGTTGCCAAGCATGAGCCAGGCCAGGCCTGCTCCAACCAACGTTAGCGGCAGCGGGTTCTCCCTGAGCTGCGCCTTGAGATTGCCAAGCATGGCGGCTCCGTCCCCGCCGGCAAACATTCCGGCAAATTCATCGATCAATTGACCGGGAGTCATCCTGCTGCGGATGGAATCAGCGGTGTCCACGACTTTCGCCCGGGCGATATCGGCATCTCGTTCCAGCTCGGCTGCGGATTTCTCGCTCATTTTATTTGTTCCTTGATCACGCGTGCGTCACGCTTGAGTTGGTCTTGTGTCCGATCCGGCGTCAGCTCAGAAGGGGCCATGCTTGCTGTGCCGCTGCGCAACAGAAAGATGCCCAGGATTGCGACGGCGATCCCGACGAGAAGCGAGGACCACCCCGGTCCCAGCCCGGCATTCGCCAATGCGATCACGAGAGCTTGCAAGAGCACGATCAAAGCGGCGAGAATGCAAATCGCGCCGCCCAAAAACTCGACCGCACCCGCGCCGGCCTTGCTCAGGCTTTCCGACATCTCAGCCCGCAATAGCCTGCTTTCGGTTTGAAGCAGCGTCGTGACCTGCTGTGCCAGATCGCCGATGAGGGTGGTGAGACCGCGATTGTCCTGATTACCGATCATGGCTCTCCTCCGTGCTTGCGGCCCCAGTTATCGCCAGCCGGGCTGGAGCGGGGCTGCGTCGGTTCAGTTGTCCCCGACGGCCGCGATCCAAAACTCTCGACAGGGCGTGATGAGGTCTTGATGAACCTCCCCAGCGCCAAGCCTGCCAACACTGAACCGGCGATCAGCGCCCCGGAATTTTCGCGGCCGAACGATTGGATCTCGCCAAGGACCTCTTCGAATGGCTTGTCCCGTAATGAAGTTGAAAGCCGTTCGAGGCCGCCCGCGGCATCGAGGACGAACTTCGATGCGGTTCGTTGATCGTTGTTGGCAAGGTGTTCGCTTGCCGCTCGCAGCGCTCCGCCAAAGACCCTCAGGTTGGCGCTGACATCGTGTTGTGTTCCCTCGGCCTTGTTGAACAACGCCTGCTTTGCTTCCGAGGCATAGTCGCTCGCCTTTCTGGTGAGTTCATCGCGAGCACTATGCAGCGCTTCTGTCGCGGTCTGCGTTGCCTGCTGGAAGGTTTCGGACAGTTCGCTTTTGGCTGTTTCGAAATCGGCCGGCTTACGGCCGTGATCGTCTTCGCGCTGCATGGGATCTCCTAATGGATTCCGAGGAAGGAGAGGATCGCAAGCACGACGACGACAAAGCCGATCAGGTAAATGACGCTGTTCATGGCAGCAATCTCCTCGATTGGATATCGAACTTACCGGCGACCATCAGGTTCCATCCGTTTTCACTAAATTAGCGAGATCGATTCCTGCGACTCATCCGCCGAGCCGCGCGCGGGGTCGCTAGCGCCCTCTGCCAAGGCCCTACGAGATCACCGTGCCGCTTCGGTGGTGCCCAAGTGGATGCCGAGGGAACTGTTTCTGAGCTGACGATTGAGATGCAGCGAAGGTCTCACCGAGACAACAGTCGTCCCCACCCTCTTCTAGAGCTTGACGGCCGGTTCCCTCCCCCAGAGACGCAGTCTCCGGCAGGATTGCACGAACGTGTTTATCCCGCTCACTCCGTCGAGCGATATCAGCCCTTCGTCTGCGTCGGTTGCAACCCCGGCTTTGACAAAAAGCGGGGAGGAAGACTGGACAAAGGCGATGAACTTGAGATGAGCAAAGGCGTCCGCCACGAAGTCCCGCGCTGCTGACTCTCTGGCTAGCCGATCTGCTCCCTCTTCCGACAACAGGACAGCTATGGCATCGAACAGGACGGAGGGTCCTCCGTCGATCATATGCCTGGCTTCGATCCAGCTTCCATCCCCGGCTTCGACACCGCCGACTTTCGGGGCAACCACCTCTATCGTCGCACCTTCCTTCTCGATCGCCGATTGCAGCTTCTTCAGCAACGCGGCATCGGTGCCGGAACTCACCAGCACGCCGACCTTGCGTCCCGCGAAACTGTCTGGCCCATTCTCGATTATGCTGAGCGCCGGTGAGGGTTCGAGATCGTCCCTTGGCACGACAGCGGCATCCGCCGGCTTGGGCATTTCTTGTATGCCGAGCTTGCCAGCGACGGTCACGCCCAATCCTTCGTCGATATTGAGGAGATGCGAGACCATCCGCTCGCGGATGACTGGGGTCTCCACCTTGCTCAGTTCGAAGGTCAAAGCCATTGCGATGTGACGTTGTTCGGGTGGCGTCTGGCTGTTGAAGAATTGCCGCGCCTGGCTGTAGTGATCGGCGAAACTTTCCGCCCGCAGGCGGACTTTCTGGCCTTCCTCCGCGTCCGCAAAAGACCGAAATCCGCGCTGTGGTGACTCCCTGGGTCCTTCTCCGAAAGAGTTCGGCTGGTAGTTCGCCCGGCCAACAGGGTTGCGCATTGCCATATGCCCATCTTGCTGGAAGTGGTGGAAAGGACATTTGGGCGCATTGATCGGAATATGGGTGAAGTTCGCACTGCCAAGGCGTTTCAGCTGCGTGTCCAGATACGAGAAGTTCCGCCCCTGAAGCAGCGGGTCGTTCGAGAAGTCGACGCCAGGTGGAACGTTTTGCGTCATGAATGCTACCTGCTCGGTCTCGGCAAAGAAATTGTCCGGCATGCGGTCGAGAACGAGGCGACCGACAGGAATTGGCTCGAGCTCTTCCTCCGGAATGATCTTCGTCGGATCCAGGACGTCAAAAGCGAAACTGTCGGCGAAGGCCTGGTCGAAGAGCTGAACCCGCAGCTCCCACTCAGGGAAATTGCCCGACTGGATTGCCTGCCACAGATCGCGGCGATGGAAATCCGGATCGGCGCCGTTGATCTTCACGGCCTCGTTCCAGACCACCGACTGCAGGCCAAGCTTCGGCTTCCAGTGAAACTTGACGAAGGTCGACTCATCCTTCGCGTTCAGGAAGCGAAAGGTGTGCACCCCGAACCCTTCCATGAATCGGAAGGAGCGCGGGATAGCGCGATCCGACATCACCCACATGATCATGTGCATGGATTCGGGCGTCAGCGAAATAAAATCCCAGAAATTGTCATGCGCGGACTGGGCTTGGGGAAAGGCCCGGTCCGGCTCCTCCTTGACGGCATGCACCATGTCCGGAAACTTGATGGCGTCCTGGATGAAGAAGACCGGGATGTTATTGCCGACGATGTCCCAGTTCCCTTCTTTGGTGTAGAGCTTGACCGCGAAGCCCCGGACGTCGCGCGCCAGATCGAACGAGCCCTTGGATCCGGCAACGGTGGAGAACCGGACGAAGGCCGGCGTCTTCTCGCCGGCGCGCTGAAAGATGTCGGCGCGGGTGTATTTGGCGAGCGAGTCATAGGTTTCGAAATAGCCGTGCGCGCCGTAGCCACGAGCATGCACGACACGCTCGGGAATCCGCTCGTGGTCGAAGTGGAAAATCTTCTCGCGGAAGTGGAAATCTTCCAGGACCGTCGGCCCCCGCTCGCCGATCCTCAGCGAGTTCTGGTCATCCGAGACCAAGCCGCCCTGCGCAGTGGTGAGGACTGCGTTGTCATCCCCTACGATCTGGTGAAGCTCTCCCCCATTGCCCCGCACAAGCTTTTGGTCATGGATTATCGCGGACTTGCCTGAGGGCCGTTTTGCCGTCTTTACCATTGTGCTTTTCCCAAGGATCGAGGAGCAGGTTGAACTCTCTCAATGCCGGGGTGCACTCTAGGTTCCTGAAAACTCCAGACCTGCGGAAAGGTCTCGCATCTCGAGCACGTCGAGTTTTTCGTTGAATGGAGCGCAAGAGGCTTTGGGATCCGCGGGGGCAGCCGGTCTCGTCGGAAGCCGCCGCTTGCCCCTGCGTCGACGGCACTAGCCGTCCTGCGCCTAGCCGACTAGCCAATGCGACCGATGTCCACGAAATCTCCTCGGGGAACCAGCGTCGCAGTCGAAGGTTCTTGGTGATGGCAAATCACCCAATCTATGAGCGTGCTCACCTCGATCGGCGCGTTGATCTCTCGTCCCGCCGCCTACCTGGCTCGCGGGAACGTGTGCGGCGCGCTTGCGTTATCTGGGACGCTTGGAACAGAGGTTCGGAGACCTGAGAAGGCGGGTTATGAAAAACCCAGAGGCGTACGCCCCGCTGCACGCGAGCTTCCTCCTGAACGCTATACCAGGCCAGGGGCGCCGGGGAACTCGACGCAAGTCGGCGCAGGACATCAATCACCATGAGGTGGGAGCGTGGCCGTTCGCGCGCCTTGGAGCAAGACAATCACAGGCTCCGCTTGAGGAGAAGCCTGGCCGTGCCTCAGCAAGATGGGGTTAAAAATGACATTGAAGACTAGCTCGGCCATTTCCAAGCCCTACAGCGGGCCGGCCGGCGGCTGGGGTTCAGCCAAATCCGTGGCTGCGATCATTTTGAGAGAACGCGTCCCCTTGAAAGGACCAAGATTGCTTTCGACCCAGAACCGGCCGGAAGGCTACATGTGTGTCAGTTGCGCCTGGGCAAAACCTTCACAACCGCATCCACTCGAATTCTGCGAAAACGGCGCGAAGGCGACCGCGTGGGAAATCACCTCCCGCAGGGCCGACCCCGAATTCTTCGCCGGAAAGCCGCTGAGCGAACTGGAGCTTTGGCCAGATCATGATCTGGAAGAACAGGGCCGGCTGACCCAGCCGCTGCGCTGGGACGCGGCCAGTGACAAATATGTCCCGGTGGCCTGGTCAGAGGCGTTCGACGAGATCGGCAGGGAGCTTCGCGCGCTCGATCCCCATCAGGTCGACCTCTACACCTCCGGCCGAGCGTCGCTCGAAGCGAGCTACATGTACCAGTTGTTCGCGCGCATGTACGGCAGCAACAACCTGCCTGACAGCTCCAACATGTGCCACGAGAGCTCCTCGGTGGCGCTTCCAGAAAGCATCGGCGCCTCTGTCGGCACGGCTATTTTGTCGGACTTTGAAAACACCGACTGTATTTTCTATATCGCGCAAAACGTGGGTACGTCGTCACCTCGCCTGCTCCACGACCTTCAGGATGCCGTCAATCGTGGCGTGAAGATCATCACCTTCAATCTGCTGCGCGAACGCGGCTTGGAACGCTTCGTCAACCCGCAGTCGCCAGCCCAGATGCTGACCGGGAAAGAGACGCAGATTTCCTCGGAATATTATCAGGTCAACAATGGCGGCGACATCGCGGCGTTGTTCGGCGTCTGCAAGGCGCTCATCGAAGCCGACGACGCCCTGAAGGCATCTGGAGACAGGCGCGTGGCGGGAGAGGACGGCAAGCCGAAGGACCCGAACAATGCGGCGATGGTCGCTTTCGCCGCCTCGATGGCTTCAGCCGACAAAAAGCACGTGCTCGATCATGATTTCATCAAGCAGCATACTGCCGGATTCGAGGAATTTGCCCAAGCTGCCCGCGATCACAAATGGAGCGAATTGGAGCGTGTATCCGGGCTCAGCCGCGACCAGATGATGCAAGCAGCGGCCACCTATGCGAAATCCGATGCCGTCATGATGGTATACGGCATGGGGCTGACGCAGCACCTCATGGGTGTCCAGAACGTCCATATGGTTTGCAATCTCGCACTCCTGCGGGGGAACATTGGCAAGCCTGGAGCCAATATCTGCGCCGTACGCGGCCATTCCAATGTTCAGGGACAACGCACCGTCGGGATTACCGAAAAGCCCGGGCTGGCGCCGCTGGACAAGCTTTCCGAACTTTACGGGTTCGAGCCGCCGCGCTGGACGGGCCGAACCACAGTCGAAACCTGCGAAGCCATCATGAACGGCCAGTCCCGCGCCTTCATCGGCCTTGGCGGGAACTTCTTGAAAGCGGTGCCTGATACCGCCGCCATGGAAGAGGGGTGGCGCAAACTGCGTCTGAGCGTGCAGATCGCGACCAAGCTTAACCGCAGCCACGTATTGCATGGCGAGATTGCATATCTCCTGCCCTGCCTCGGTCGCATCGAACTCGACCAGCAAGCGACGGGACCGCAGGCCGTGTCCATCGAAAGTTCCATTGCCCATTTCCACGGATCGCGCGGCAAAGCTAGGCCCGCCAGTACCGCGCTGCTATCGGAGCCTGCAATCATCGCCGGGATAGCCAAGGCCACGCTCGGCGAAACCAAGGTTCCGTGGGACACCTGGGTCGGCAACTACGCCGAGATACGAAACGCCATCGAGCGGACGTACCCGGAAACCTTCAAGGACTTCAACGAGCGGATGTTCAAACCGGGTGGCTTTGCCAGGCCGCTGCCGGCACGCGAACGCAAGTGGGTGACCAAAAGCGGAAAGGCAAATTTCATCACGCCAGCCAGACTCTTTCCTGAGTTCTCAACCTCTGGCAGGGCTGACGTTCTGCACCTTGCAACGCTGCGATCCAACGATCAGTTCAACACCACGATCTACGGCTACAGTGACCGCTATCGCGGCGTTGAAGGCACGCGCCGAATTATATTCATGAACGGCGAAGACATCGTCCGGCTAGGCTTCACCGATGGTGAGATCGTCGATGTGACCACGGCGATCGATGACAATGTCGCCCGCACGGTCACCGGCCTGAAGATCGTTTCCTACAATATCCCGAAGGGCTGTTGCGGGGCGTATTATCCCGAAACCAACCCGCTCTTTCCCTTGGCGCATCACGACCCGAAGTCGAAGACGCCGTCCTACAAGCTTTTGCCAGTCCGTCTCAGCCGATCACACCTAACTCCCTTGGATGACCCCCCAGGGCAGAGGAACGCTTGACAGAGAGGGTTTTCAGCATTGCGAAGTCGGTCCTGGCGGTTGCGGTTCTCCTATCCCTCGCCAGCGCAGGTGGGGTGCTTGGCTATTTGCGGCAGCCAAGAGAGCTCCGTTTCGAACCGCCGGTTGCAGCTGATCTCGACCGGTTCCGCCTCATGTCCAACGGCATCGGGGGCACGCCGCCCGAGAGCTATTTCGCACTTGGCAAGCCATACGAGGCTGACGCCTACAATCTAAGCCAGGGCAAGCGGCTTTATGCCTGGTTCGGTTGCGGTACCTGTCATGGTGACGGTCGCGGCGGGGTCGGTCCGTCCTTCCTCGATGGCTGGTGGCTTTATGGGCCTGAGATGGTTTCCATCGTGGCTTCCATTCGTGACGGCCGCCCGCACGGTATGCCCGCGTTTCGCGACCGCCTGACCATCGAGCAAATTTGGCAGCTTGCGGGATATGTCCAGACGATCGGTTCCTACAGCCCGAAGGTGGCGGCACCCAGTCGCAACGACGACAAACAAACTCGCCCGGCCGAGAATCGCGGTCCGGCGATAATCCTTTTCGACGAGGGACCAGTAGGCGTCCACCCGGATCAGGGACCCTCGCCTTGAGAAATGTTCGCCTTATTCTGCTTTCAATCATGGCTGTTGCATCTGCCTGCAGCGGCAAGCAGTCCGCGCTTGATCCGCACGGCGGTCCTGCAATTCATGTCGAGCACCTGATCATCGGTATAGTCGCCGTGTGCACGGTGATCTGGATCGTGGTGATCGTCGTGCTTGGCTTGGCGCTCCTGCGGAGCCGCCGCGCCGGAACGGAAGACGCAAACCCCGAGGGCCGGCTGACAACAGTGGTGTTCGCCGCGGTCGCGGCCAGCGTTGTCATCATCGCCGGTCTGACGATTGCAAGCTTCTACACCACCCGCAACATTGGTGTTTCGGGCAGCGCGGCCCTCACGATCACGGTGCGGGGACAGCAATGGTGGTGGCAGGTATTCTACGCCGGCTCCGATGCGTCGCCCGGCTTTCAGACGGCCAACGAAATCCACATCCCCGTGGGGACGGATGTCCAGGTCCGGCTTGAAGGCGTCGATGTCATCCATTCGTTCTGGGTGCCAAGCCTCGCCGGAAAGCAAGACGTTGTCCCGGGCCGGTCCAACAGTTTGCTGCTGCGTGCCGAAAAGCCCGGGGCGTATCGGGGCCAATGCGCGGAATTCTGCGGCTTGCAGCACAGCCACATGGCAGTCCTGGTGATCGCCGAGGCGCCGGCCGACTTTGAACGCTGGGCTGCGGTGCAACGTGGTGATGCGTTGACGCCGGCCGATCCGGATGCGGCCGCTGGGCAAATGGCTTTTCTGGCCAAGCCCTGTTCGGCCTGCCACACGGTACGCGGTACGGCAGCCAAAGGCACGACCGGACCAGACCTCACTCACATCGGCGGGCGTCAGACGATCGCGGCCGGGCTGCTGGAAACCACGCGTGGTTCGTTGGCGGCCTGGATTGCCGATCCCCAGACGCTCAAACCCGGGAACAACATGCCGATGGTGCCGCTGACCAGTGTCGAGCTGCAAAATATCTCCGCCTACATGGAGAGCCTGAAATGACGTCAAGAAATGCCGGCGCGCTTCGTGACACAGCATTCGACGCTGCTGAAATCGACCGTCGACTTGCGGCGATCTGGTCGACAACGCCGGGCGTGTGGGGCGCCCTTGCCACGGTCGATCACAAAGTCATCGGCCGACGATATATCACCACTGCCTTTGTCTTCCTGGCGCTTGGCGGATTGCTGTCCCTGCTGATGCGATTGCAACTGGCGCAACCCGAAGCTCGCTTCATCGGGCCCGATCGCTACAACCAGATTTTCACCATGCACGGCACGAACATGATGTTCTTGTTCGCCGTGCCCGTCATGCAAGCGATGGCGGTCTACCTCGTGCCCTTGATGGTTGGGACCAGAAACATCGCCTTTCCGCGTCTCAATGCATTCTCTTATTGGATGTATCTCGCCGGCGGCTTGCTTCTATGGATCGCCTTTGTGCTCGATACGGGACCGGATGTCGGCTGGTTCGCCTATGTCCCGCTCTCCGGTCCCCAATACGCGGCGGGAAAGCGGGCCGACATCTGGGCGCAGATGATCACCTTCACCGAAGTCTCCGCGCTCGCTGTAGCCGTCGAGATCGTCGTGACTGTCTTCAAGCACCGCGCGCCAGGAATGTCTCTCGACCGTATCCCGTTGTTCGTCTGGTCGATGCTGGTCACGTCGTTTGTTGTCATCCTGGCGATGCCGGCGATCATGGTCGCAAGCACGGCCCTTATTCTCGACCGACTGGTCGAGACACATTTCTTCAATCCGGCCGAAGGCGGCGATGTACTGCTATGGCAACACCTGTTCTGGTTTTTCGGACACCCGGAGGTTTACATCATCTTCCTGCCGGCGGTGGGGATGGTATCGACAATCGTCGCGACGTTTACGCGTCGGCCGGTGTTCGGCTATCTGGCCATGGTGATGGCATTGATCGCCACAGGTATCCTGGCCTTTGGGCTTTGGGTCCATCATATGTTCGTGGCCGGCCTTCCCCGGTTGGGAGAGAGCTTTTTCACCGCCTCGAGCATGGCGATCGCGGTTCCGGCGGGACTGCAGATATTCTGTTGGCTCGCGACGATATGGGCAGGCAGACCGATCTTCAAGACGCCATTCTTGTTCGCAATCGGGTTCATCGTCACCTTCGTCATCGGTGGTCTGACCGGAGTGATGGTGGCGTCTGTGCCGTTCGATACCCAAGTCCACGACACCTATTTCGTCGTCGCGCATTTTCACTACGTCCTGGTCGGAGGCGCGGTCTTTCCTTTGCTCGGCGCGCTCTACTACTGGTTCCCGAAGCTGACTGGGCGGTTGATGAGCGAGACACTCGGGCGCTGGGTGTTCGGCCTGATCTTCGTGGGCTTCAACCTGACTTTTTTCCCCATGCATATCCTCGGCCTGCAGGGCATGCCGCGCCGGATCTACACCTACCAGCCAGAGATGCCATGGTCCGGCCTGAATATGTTCATCAGCCTCAGCGCGGTCATCCTTGCTGGCGGCTTTCTTTTGTTTTTCATCGACGTCATACGCAGTGCGAGGACAGGCGCCGTTGCGTCGTCCAACCCTTGGGAGGCCTCGACGCTCGAATGGGCCACCTCGTCCCCACCACCGCCGTACAACTTCGCCCGGCTACCGGTGGTCGGCGGCCTTGATCCCCTGTCGGACCGCCGAGATGTCCTTCCCGTTGCTGCGGGCCTGCGCGTCGACCGTCGTGAGCTGTTGGTCAGCAGCATCGTTGAAGCGACCCCGGAGGCGCGTGAAGCGTCATCAGGGGATTCGATCTGGCCGCTATTGGCGGCAATCGCCACCACCGCGACGCTGATCTGGTCGATATTCACACCCTGGGCGGTGGTCTGGGGATCGATACCAATCGCGATTGCACTCATTGGCTGGTTCTGGCCCAAGGGCGTGCCGGAGGACGAGTCATGAAGGAAGGCGTGGTGCTCGACTTGACGGAGCTTCCCCCGCATGGCCTCGGCACCGCGAGCTTGTCCTGGTGGGGGACGCTCGCCTTCATGCTTATTGAAGGCACTGGCTTTGCGCTTTCCATCGTCGTCTACCTCTATCTCATGAGCCTGGCACCACGCTGGCCTCCGGACGCCCCGCCACCCGATCTGCTGCCTGGGACGACGCTGACGGTTTTCCTGGTGGCAAGCTTGTTTCCGAACATCTTGTTGGCGCGCTGGGCGCGCGACCAGGACTTGCGGAAGGTGCGTATCGGGCTGATCATCATGTCCCTGATCGGAATAGCGCCGCTTGTCCTGCGTGCCTTCGAGTTTCCGGCGATGCATATCCAGTGGGATCAGAATGCCTACGGGTCGATCGTGTGGGTCATGCTCGGCCTGCACACCACCCATATTCTGACCGATCTGGTGGAGACGTTGGTACTGACTTGCCTGATGTTTTCGCGGCATGGCGACAATCCGCGGCGCTTTGGGGATGTCAGCGACAATGTGATGTACTGGAACTTCGTCGTGGCGACCTGGTTGCCAATGTATGCCTGCCTCTATTGGGCTCCACGGCTTTGACCAAAAGTTGGCTCCGAAACGCTGGACTCCTTGTGCCGCCCATAAGCTGGGCGCTCAGCACCCAGCTTGGGCAGATCACACCCTACATCGATTGCCGGCAAAGTTTTTCCTGGACCGCCGCCTTGTGCGGCATCCTTCTCGTTGCGTCGGTCGCCGGCGTCGCCGCATCTCGGGTGACGTCAAACGGATTGGTCAAATCGAAGCGATTTGTCGTTGACGCAGGTTTCCTAGTCGCACTGGCGTTTGTCCTTGCGTTGTCGTTGCAGGAGGCGGCCACGATGCTGCTCGACCCATGCCAGCGCTGATCCGCATACTGTTCTTCTTCATGATCGCTTCCCCGGCAATGGCGCACGGCGACGAGACCCATGGTTCTGGCTATCCCTGGACGTTTGATCCGTGGATGGTCGTGCCACTTGCGATGCTTGCACTACTCTACGGAGCGGGCGTGACAAGGCTGGCACGGCGCGCGCGGCAACCCGGCGGCATGCTCATGCGCGCTTTGCTCTACTGTAGCGGCTGGCTGACACTGGCGGCGGCGCTGCTGTCGCCGCTTCACTGGCTAGGTGAGCACCTTTATACATTCCATATGATCGAGCACGAGATGGTCATGGCCGTCTCGGCACCTTTGATCGTGCTTGCGCGCCCGGTTGGCATCCTGATGTGGGGGCTGCCAGGACGAGCGCGTCGCGTGGCTGCATCAGGGATGTGTTCGCCCCTGGTTCGCGGTCCGTGGGACTGGTGTACGGGCACCTTGAATGCGACCATCCTTCATGGCTTCGCGATCTGGGCCTGGCACCTGCCGCTATTGTTCGACGCGGCCGTCACCACCACTGCCCTGCATCGCGTCCAGCATCTTTGCTTCTTTGTGACAGCGATATTGTTCTGGTGGGCGATGATCTGGCGGAGTGATTACGGCGCCTCGGCCTGGCACCTGTTCGCGACCATGGTTCACACGAGTATTCTGGGTGCCTTGATCGCTCTCGCTCCACGCGTGCTCTACATCGCGCAGACCCGGACCGCCATGGCCTGGGGGCTGACGCCTCTGGAAGACCAGCAATTGGCGGGCATGATCATGTGGGTGCCCGCCGGCACGATCTATGCGGTGGCGGCAATGGCGATGCTTGCGCTCTGGATTCTGGGATCGAGTGAACGAAGGGCGCAAAATGCCTGACCTGCCGACAACTCTCTCAGGCCGCGCCGCCTTAATAGGCATTGCCCTCGTCGCGGCATCGGCCGCTTTTGCCACAATCAATATCGCGCGCGACAACCACAGCCGGGCGGCCGTAGCCAAAGCGATCACCGACGGCGATCCCGCACGCGCACCGGAAATCTTCCGACGATACGGCTGCTCCGGCTGCCACACTATTGAGGGGATACCGGGAGCCGACGGCCAGACAGGCGCGCCTCTCACTGGGCTGTCGAAGCGGCTGTACATCGCGGGCGTACTGGAAAACAATTCCGACAACCTTGTCGCATGGATCGTTTCGCCCCGGAGCTTCTCCCCGCGGACTGCGATGCCGGCGACCGGTATCTCGCAACAGGAAGCCAAAGACCTCGCAGCGTATCTCTACGCACAATGAAGCGGATGAAATGTCACTTCATGCTTTCCCTGGAATGCTTCAAGGGCGCGGCGTGGCAATCGGTGGCAGACGTTTGATGTAACGTGCAATCGCCTGGCGATCGCTGTCAGGCAGCATTGCCGTATTCGTCACCACATCGGCCATCGAGGATCCGACGCGACCGTGGCTGGGCGTTTCCCCAGTTTTGAGCATCGTCGCGATGTCGTTCTCTGTCCATCCGCTCAATCTGTGCTGCGTGATGTTTGGCACGAATCCCGTTCCTTGAGGATCGATGCCACCGGCAAATCGAGTGTCCGACTTGATGGCGCCAAAAGCGTTGCGGGTCGAATGGCACTCAGCGCAATGCGAGACGGACTCGACGAGATACGCGCCGCGATCATGCACGGGATCTCCGTCGAGGCGCGCAGAGGTCGTGCCTTGGCGAAAGAACATCATTTTCCAAATGCCCATGGACCGCCGGATGCCGAACAGGATCGCGGGATCATGCGGTGGCGCACGCCCCGAAACCTTGGGAAGCGTCCTGAGATAGCCGTGGAGGTCCCTGACGTCCTCGGCCGTCATGCTGGTAAAGCTCGTGTAGGGAAAAGAAGGGTAGTAGTGTTGACGCTCTGGCGACACGCCGCCGAGGAGTGCATTTGCCAAGTCGGTGACGGTCCATGCGCCGATGCCATCCACCGGATCGGGAGATATGTTGGGAGGCCGAAAGGTGCCGAATGGTGAAGCGAGCGCCATCCCGCCGCCCAGCTTTAGGCGATCGGATTGCCCCGGTGTCGCATGACAGGAAGCGCAATCCCCTGCCGCGAAGACGAGCTCACCGTGCGCGACATCGACCGGGCCTTCAAATTGCTGATCCTGGTTCGAGAAAGGGGGCTGCGCCGCGGTCATGTACCACAAGACCGTACCAACGCCGCTTGCACATAGGAAAACTGTGAGAGCAATTTTCCACACTGTGCTCGCCATGACGTGCCGCAAGCTGTTGGACGACCATGCCTTGCCCTTGCCGTCAATTCCCGCCTTCATATGAGAAAGTTGCTCGAGGGTGCATCGCAGCCGAGGTCTGGTTGGATCGGAGATATCGAGCTTCTCCCAGGGAATGCGGTACAGGCAGTCGCGGTGGCGCAAGCCAAACAAGTCCAGCATCGCGACGCCAATTGCCGAGGCAGAGAGGCGCTCGAAAGCAGCGAAAATGCCGACGTGGAATTCGGTTACGACGAGATCGTCACCATCACGCTCGGCGCGTATCTCCTCAATGTGACCGACGCTTTTGCCGCGTAGCGATAGCACCCTTCGACCGGCAAGATGTTCGAGGTTGACGGAGGCCATGGTCAAGCTCCTGGGATGCGGCCGATGATGTGATCGCGCAGCCAGTCCTGCCAATCGAAGATCGCCGTCCGCCGCACATCAACGTCGACTTCGATGTCGACACCGATATTTCGCACCTTCTTCCACGCTATGCGGTGCGGCTCGGCATGGCGTTCGCCGCCAAGTCTTGCCGCGAGCCAGGCCATCCAGCGTCCCGGTCGCGAACCAAGGCGGCGCGCCAGCGTGATCGAGCCAAGCTCGACCGCGACGATCCTGGGCGGTTTGCCGTGCCTCAACTCGGCCACCAATCCGTCCACCTTTCCGATCTTGACCTGCCTGCGGTCGACGACCTGTTTGTCCAGTAGATCGCGCAGCAGATCCATCACGAGCCTCCGAATATCTGCAAGGGTATGGCCACCACGGCAAGGACGAAACCCAGCGCAATGACGAAGATCACCGCGGCATTCGAAATCATGCCGTTGCGATGGTCGCCGACATAACGTTCATCGTTGAGCAGGAAGAGGAATGGCACCACGGTCAGGGGCAGGCTGGCTGCCGTGACTGCCATGGAGAAGATCGTGAGTTTCAGCGGGTCGAGGCCAAGGCCTATTGGTATGGCGGCAAGAAGCAGCGAGATCGTATAGACGCTGCAGAAGCCGGGATCTTCGCGTGGTTTCCTGTCTTCTCCCCACGTCCAGCCGAAGCCTTGCGCGACGAGGTAGGCCTGCTGCAGGGCGATTTCGAGCGCCGCGCCGAAACAGGCTATGGCAAGCGAAGCGACAAAAAGGACAAAGCCCCAGAACCCGAATACCGGGATCAGCAGCAGTGGCAGTTGATGATAATCGTCTATCCGGGTTACGCCGTGCGCGCCTAAGACCAGCGCGGCCACGATCAGCACACTGACCGAGATGGTGCCACCAAAGCTCATGCCGAGGCCCGCAATTGCGCGATTGGTGCCGAGATAGGTCTTGTCCCAGTGGTCCTCGACGGCGCCCGAGGAATAGAACATGAAGAGGTAGGGGGATATCGACGCGCCCAGAATGCTGACTGCCATGAACCAGTAGCTTGCCGCATCATGATCCGGCAAGCTCGGCACGGCGCCAGCCGCAACCTGTTTCCAATCCGGCTTCAGCATCACCGCCGCGACCACGAAGCAGAGCGTGACAAGACCGAGGACCGCCACGCCCTTCTCGATGAACCCGAAGGTGCCTTTCCATAAGAACAGCCACGCCAGGAATGCCACGGGTATTGCCCACCATTGAAAGCCGATCCCTGTCGCAAGGTCAGCGGCGATGGCAACGCCGCCGATCTCTGCCGACATCACCATGAAATTGACCAGCAAGGTGGCCAGCAACGGCCATAGGAAGGTGTTGAAGCCGAACCTCTCGCGGATTCCGTCGGCGATCGTGTGGCCGCTGACGGCCGCGAACCGGCCCGCCATCTCGACCAGGAAGATGATGCAGATGGTGCCGAGGAGGATTGCCCAGATCAGCCGCAAGCCGAAAGTGGCGCCGGCTTGCGCGGCTGTCGCCATTGATCCGACTTCAAGAAAGCCGCCAACGCTGGTGACGATACCAAGCGAGATTTCGAGCAGCTTCTTCATGATTTCGGCGCGAAATATTTGGCATAGGCGGCGGCCAGGTTCGCCGCGGCCGCCCGAAGTTCCTGCCGCGCCTGACTCACTTGCCGCAGGTTGCCAGCCTCTACCCCCGCTTGAGCGTCCTTGGCCGCAGCCGACAGCTGACCGACTGCCGTTACGACCTCGCGCCGCTTGGGGGATTCAGGAGGATTGTCAGATTCTATCTGACGACCGACCTCGACAAGCGCCTCGGCCGTCGATTGCAATGTGGCCGATGCATAGTTTGAAGGAGCCGCGCCGGCGGCCCAGGCGTCCATGACCATCACCGCTGTCTGCGAAGCCGACGCCGCGATTTTTGATTCCTGCTCGACGGGTCCGGACGACGAACAGGCAGCCAAGGCGAGCATAGTCGACAACAGGCATGAGCGGCAAACCCGATAGCAGTCGTCATCGACAATGCCTACAGTCAGCGGCATGGCAGCGCATTATCCTCCGGCCAGCCCGAGTTTGGATGGTGTCTGCTTGAAGCATTCAGAGATGGGCAAGGGGTGCATGGTGCGGCTCCATCTGATCGGATCTGAAGCTGGCTATCAGGGACATCACGAATCCCGATCTAAGGATTTCGGCCTCCCGGGAAGGGTATGACATCGCTAGGCAGGGTGCATTTCGAAAGCCTGTGTGGATTGGGACCGGCCTGCTCCCTTCTACCTCGGCCAAGGGGCCGCAACGACACAACGCCTGGCGCCGACAATGCAGCTTGTTGTCTGAAAAGATGCACAAGTTCGGGGTGGAGTCCGTCCCCTCGACGAGAGGCCACGGCGTGAAGAAATACGAAGAACTGCATCATATGCCTTTCCACGCTGGCGTCGCCCCTCGTACCAACGCCGGTCTCCTGCATCGTCGCAATCGAGGTTGGAAATGCGGGACGATCAAGTCGCATCCCAGGCTTGCGTTTGGCCTCTCCTGGTTCATCATGGAGTGTAAAGCTGCCGGGGCGCGAAGGTTCCGCCTCGTCTCATAAATTCAGCTGACAGGAACGACCTCAGTGGAGAGATAGGTCGACGGCGGTTCCGCCCGGGCGATGCTTTCCGATTCCATCGCCAACATCACAATGGAATGGGTCTCGATGTGACCATAGGACGGAAACCACATTTCCGTTCGAACGTTCAAGCGAGATGGACACAGTCGAGATTGCCTCCCGGACCGCCGCCGTCGAACGAACAGGTGGATGTCTTTGCGGCAGTATCCGTTATCGAGTGACTGGCGATCCGCGCGTTCACTACTGTCACTGTGACATGTGCCGCCGCGCGACCGGCAGCGCCTTCGCCGTGTTGGCCTGGACGTCCTCGTCCAACCTGTCATGGCTCAGCGAGGAGCCTGCCTATCGCACATCTTCGCCCATCGCCCGGAGGGGATTCTGCGGAGCATGCGGTTCTCCGTTGACCCTTTCCTACGCCGCCGCCGAGGGCGAAGTCGCTCTGCATGTCGGAACCTTTGACAATCCTGAAGGTCTGGAACCGCAATACAATTACGGGTCCTCGCAGCGGCTTGCCTGGGTTTGCTGTGGCGTTGACTTGCCGCATCACGACACGGAAGAGCGATGGTAGCGGAATCCGATCATGAGTTTCCGCTCACTGTGGACACGCCGCCGATGGAAGCCCGGACTGCCGACACGCTGCCAGAGGGCAACGGCATCTGGCAGTATGAGCCCAAGTGGGATGGCTTTCGCTGCCTTGCCTTCAAAGGAAGAAAGGCGGTCGATCTCAGGGCGAAATCCGGCAAGCCGCTTGGCCGCTATTTTCCCGAACTGACGGCGCTTCTGGGCGAGCTCGAAGCACAGGATTTCGTCGTAGACGGCGAGATCATAATCGAGATCGAAGGACGCGCATCGTTTGACGCGCTGCAGATGCGGCTTCACCCGGCAGAGAGCCGTATCCGGAAGCTGAGCAGACAAACGCCTGCGCGGATAGTTCTTTTCGACATCCTCTCCGCGCCCGGAGGCAAGATCGTCCTCGAAAGCCCGTTGCGGGAACGGCGCTCGGCAACCGAAGATTTTGTCACCAGGGCGGAGAATGAGGCGCTGCGACTTTCGTCGGCAACCACGAGTATCGCCGAGGCCAACAAGTGGCTGCAGGGTGCTGGCCACGGTTCGACCGACGGGGTCGTCGCCAAGATGCTGGACGAGCCCTATCGGCCAGGTGAGCGTGCGATGGTCAAGGTCAAGCGGCTGCGCACCGCAGACTGCGTGGTTGGCGGGTTCCGCTACCTGAACCGCAAGCGCCAGGTCGGGTCGCTGCTGCTGGGCCTCTATAACGACAACGGCTTGCTCGACCATGTCGGCTTCACCTCGACCATCAGCAATGAAGAGCGGCTGGCGGTCACCGTGAAGCTGGAGGAATTGCGCGGCGGACCCGGCTTCACAGGCAAGGCGCCGGGCGGGCCAAGCCGCTGGAGCACGGAACGCAGCGGCGAATGGGAGCCGGTGCGGCCGGAACTGGTCGTCGAGGTGCGCTTCGACCATATCACCAGCGCCCGTTTCCGGCACGGAACCAGGCTCTTGCGCTGGCGGCCCGACAAGGCGCCGCGCCAGTGCACGTTCGAGCAGATGGAGTAGTGGCCTAGCAATCGAGCATTCACTTGTTGCGCAAGGTTCGCAAAGTAATCGAATAGCGGTGTTCGGTCAGGGGCGGGATGCTGTGCTCCCATTCATCGCGCGCCGGGCCGCTCAAGAGGTAAGCCGACCGCGGCTCGACAATGATTGTCTTGCGGTCCCATTTCGTGCCGTTCTTGCGCCGGAGTCGGAAGCTGCAGGGAGCAAGAAGAGATACGCCGGCCACCGTCTCGAAATGCGGCTTGTCGCGATGCCAGCCAATGCCCGCGCCCGGTCGATACTCGTTGATCAGAACCTGCTCGAAAGCGCTTTCCGGCAACCCGCCGAAAGTCGCTACCTTGCGCCTTAGCGTCATCAAGAAATCTGGTATCGGGGGCGCCTCGACCACCTGGCGCCGATCGTAGTCGTAGCGCAGGCCGAAACCGATCACCTGCCGATTTGCCAGGTGGCCATGGAAATCGAAGGGCTGGAAAGGGAGCCTCTGAAGGTGGCGCAGCAGGTCCGCTTCTTCATCCGCCGTGACAAGGTTCGCCTGATAGCGAAACCCTTCTGGCAGATCATCGGCCGCGGCGAACAGGTCGGGCTGATCAAGATTCACGCCGGTCAGAGCTTTGGATTTTAGAGATGGCATGCACAATAGCTGGTGAAGCTGCTCCCTGAGCGCAAGGACTACGATGCGGCGGATCCGCATACTAACGTTCCCCCGTGCCGTGGATGCCAAGGCGTCATGGTTTGCAGTCGGCGGCCGTGCCTGGCCGCGCTGCCCTTTCGGTCGCCGCCTGAATGGCAAGCGCGGCAGTACTCAGTGCAAGAGGAGGGTCCTCAACCAAGCCAGGAAGCGGCTGCCATTGACGGTCCTGCGCACCCTGGCGGCGGCCCATTTGCCTTGCATGGTGGCGCCGACATGACAGCTGCAGACGATTTCGTGCAACTGCCAATCGCTGAGCTCGAAGAAGCGAAGGGCCTCTCCATAGGTGTCGTTTCTAAGTCCCGCGGCTTTCAGCAGCGGATCTTCCAAGGCAACTGAAATTGGCGATCCATCGGCTCGTGCGGCCTGGCGGGCGTCCAGACGCAGGCGTTCGGTGCCAGCAAGCGCGCCCAGGCATCGGCCGGGGTGCCGCTCGAGCAGCTCCGCCCAACGCTCGATCCGTTGCCTTCGGGTCATAACGGGACTCTGCGCCAGCGGCTTGATGTCGGCGATCGCCTGCAGTTGTTCGAGGGTCTGGTGTTTCATAATCAGCTCCTGTTGATCGAGCATTCACCCAAGGGGTTTTCGCGACAAGCCTATCGGTCGGCCAAATAAGTGGCCTCCTCATCGTCACGCTGGCGTCCGCCAAGCGCCGCTGCGACGCTGGCAATAAAGGCGCCTACCACCATGGACAGGGCGCCAAGAAGGGCGAAGGTGGCGCCGGCTTTCCTGGCTGTGTCGGCCGCCTGCTGGGCCTTGATCTTTGCCTCCTTCACCTTGGCCATCATTGCATCCACCCGAGCCTTGGCATCGGCCTGCGGAAGCCCGGTGCGGGCGGCCACGAGTTGCGTCAGATAGGCGCTGTCGTCAGCCGCAAGTTCACCGCCGGTCGCAGCAGTCGCGAGCAGGATGCGCGACGCCTGCGCGGTGGCTGCAGCTTCGTTCTGCGGATTGGCGTCGACGGGCTTGGTCAGGTCGGCGGGGCGGAACAAGGCATCCACATAGTAGGACGTGCTGTCGAATGCTGAGCCGTCCTTGCTTGCGGCACCGGCCGAGGCCCCGGTCGCGGCGCCCGCGGCGACCGTCGAAACTGCCTGCACTCCAGAACCCAATGCCGCCGAAAGCGCTGAGCCGAGAACTCCCGCAACAAGAAGCGTGGCGAGTGCCCAGGCAAGGAAACCGTGAGCTGTGTCGCGGAAGTAGGTTTCATCGGTATGAATCCCCACCCATTTGGTGCGCAACCGACCCGTGAGATATCCACCGACGCCAGATGACAGCCATTGCACGACCACCAGCCAGACTGCGGTCGACACAGCAAATGTCGTAGCCGACGCGCCGGCACCGGACCACGGCGAAACCATGCTCAGCCCAAGGCCGGAGCCCAACAACAGGAGCATGACTGTCAGGGTCGAAGCGGCGAAGGCGCCGGCAATGATTGGCCCCCAGTTCACTGCTGAAGATGAGGATTCTGTCGGTGCAGAGGCCTCGGAAGTCGCAAGTGTTGCCTCCATCTGAGCCTCCTACCGCGCAAACAGCATGATGAGAATGATGATCGGAATGGGAATGCCGAGCAGCCAGAGCAAGATACCGCGGCCCATAGAAGCCTCCTGTGGGTTAGTGTGTGATGAACTAACAATGTCGCTGCAGGTCTTCTGTTCCGTTGGCGGTAAGCCGGGTCATTTACAGGCGGCAAAGGCCTTCATGCCCTTCCTGATCGCCCTGCGCGCCTCGTCGGCATTCTGCCATCCCTTGAACTTGATGGTCTTGCCCGTCCCCAGCACGGACGACAGGAAGAACTGCTCGATTTCGCGCCGCAGGTCATCTGGCACACGATCCGCCGCAACCGGTTCGGCAGCATCTTCCCTATGTGGAGAGAAGACATAGCGGTCGTTGCGCAAGGGCTCGCCACCGGAGTCTTTCTGCTTGACACGCAATGCACCCAACAGGTCGCATTTGATGACGATGCCAGGAGCGGAAGCCGCCTGGTGGATGACCAGCCCGTCGAGGGGATCGCCATCATCGCCCAAGGTGGAAGGGATAAAGCCCCAGTCGTAGGGATAAGTCATCCCGACCGGTAAGGGGCGGACATAACCGAAGGTCCGGGTTGCGCGATCGTAGGCGATTTTCGCCTCCGCACCACGCGGTGTTTCAATCACTACTCTGACAAGCCCATTCGTCGTGGTTGGCAGCTTCAGATAATCGGGCATTGCGATGCTCTATCGCGGGGGGTTGCTCCGGTTGGAACTTCAAGACGCGACGAATGTTCCGAAGGGCAGCGCGAGCCCAGCCGCAGTCCGACGCGTTGGGGCGAATGGGCGCTCAGGCGCCGAGCGGGCTCATCGCCGAGCCGGCTGCGTGCTGCCGCGGAACCAAAATTCCCGCAGTCGCTTTTACCGAATACGCGGCTGCCGGGCCGAGCGGACGGTGGAGACATACGTGGCGCTTGAAGGTGCGGCGCGTGCGAATATCGGCATTCGCATCATGATAGTCACTGTGGTGGCGGTGCCGCTGCTCTTCGCGCTGAGCGGCCTTGTCATTCGCTATGCGGCTTTTGCCTCAGTATCGTCGGATACAGGTTTTGCGGCCTATGCTCAGGCGCTCTGCAGGTGGGACTGCGCCTGGTATGTCGACATCTCCGAAAAGGGCTATGAGCGCTTCCCAATTCCGAACGCAAGCAATGTCGGGCGCTGGGGCTTCTTCCCGCTCTATCCGCTTCTAGTGGCGGCGATCCGATCCGTCTTGCCCTTCCCCACGATCCTGATCGCGACGATCACGTCGCTGGCGTTGAGCTACGCAGCCTGCCTCGTGGCATGGCCGCTCGTGGGGAAGAACATGCGCGCCTACGTGCTCTATTGCGCCTTCCTGCTCAGTGGCCCGTTCTCGTTCCATTTCACCACTTTCCTCAGCGAACCGCTCTTCGTGCTGCTTACCTCGTGCGTCTTCCTAGCGCTCAAGCGCTCCAACTATCTCGCCGCCGGGGTGGCCTCGGCGCTTCTGTCGGCAACGCGGCTCGTTGGCGTGCTAGCCGTGTTCGCCACCGTCATCCACATGTACGAGGAGTATCGCGCGAAGGGCGGTTCGATCGTCGCCTTTCCTCGCTGGCTGCTCGGCCGGCCGGACCTTCTGGTCGCCATCTTCATCTCGCCCGCCGGTTTGTTCGCCTACATGCTCTTTCTCTATCTCACGGTCGGGGACGGCTTTGCCTTCCTCCACATCCAGCGCGCTTTCGGGCGCGTGGCGGGCAATCCGCTGCTGTTCCTGTGGGACGGCCTGTCCTACCATGCCGGCTGGCTGCCCACGGCGCCGCAATGGAGCGCAATGACGGCAATTGCCGGCCTGGCGCTCTGCTTGGTGCTCGGGGCTCGCAGGCAATATGGCGCGGCCCTTTTCTGCGCCGTCAGCATCATCTTGCCGTTGACCACGAACCTGGCCTCGATGGTCAGATACGTCGTCGGGCTCGCGCCGCTGGCGATGCTGGTAGCCGTCTTGCTGTCAGCGTCGAAGCTGACCTTCGTCGGGGCCTTGGCGCTGTTCCTCGCCGCCTGCTACTTCATGACGGTGGCGTGGATCGGAGGCTATCTTGCCTTGGTCTGAAGCGCTGCGATCCCCTAGGTCCGCTGTATCACTTGGCGGTTACGGTCTGGCGGCCGCCCTTGCCTTGTCCGAGCTCGCCATCCTCACGCTTGCCCTCAATCCCGACGTCAACGGCGACTACCGCGCCTATTACATCGACCGCACGACGACGTGCCTCAACCGCGACGCGATCGGCAGCTACACGCCGGGCAGGACAATATCGTTCCGGTCCGATGGCGCCAGACAGACCTCGGATATGAGGGTTTGCGGCTGGTCGGGTCCGGTGGCGGACGGCACCCATTCGCTAGGCGAGTCCTCGCGCCTTCGCCTGGCGCTGCCCCCCGTCCGTGGCGGCCTTCTGGCCACGCTGCAGGTGGCCGCCGTCATCCGCCCTCCCCAACTCACACAGAGGATCGTCATATCGGCAAATGGCGTAAGGCTGCATCCGGCGACAGTTTCGGGCGCGGCACCGATGACGGTGGCTTTCGTCATTCCCCAGGCAGCCCTGGCCGACACCGGCAGGCTGGATTTGTTCTTCGACTATCCCGACGGCATCGCGCAGAGTCCGGCGGCAAGCAACATATACAACCGGTCGATCAAGCTGATCTCGTTTCGGCTGGATGCGCTCTAGGCGCAAGCGACATTCACCTAGGACGGTTCGCCCCTTCGGTCGGCTCCCGCCCGGCAAAGACCCAGCGGTCGAGCACGATAAGATTGAGCGCCGGGATGATCAGGCAGGTCAGCAGTATGGGGACGAAAAGCGGCAGGCCGAGCATCACCGTGAAGAGCTTGGGCGCAGCATAGGCGACGCCGAGGCCGGTCGCCGTCAGCAGCAGGAAACGTGGGGCTTCCGAGCGATGCGATCCGGCCGACATGAAGCTGAAGGACTTGTGCGCCAGATAGGAAAACAGTGCCGCTGCTGCATAAGCGGCGAGCGAAGCCTGCACCGGCGTGAAGCCGAGGTCCGCCCGGGCGAAGACCGCAGCCAGGACAGCGTAGAGAATCGTCGCGGCGATGCCGACCGATCCGAAGCGCGCCAGGAATTTCACGCCAGCGGTGAAGCGGTGCTCAGGCATAAGCGACACACGCGTACTGTGCTCCGAGCGGCAGGGCTGCGAGCGCGCGCTCGACTTTCCTGGCAAAGGGTCTTGCTGAAGGCAGCAACAGGAAATGCTCGGACCGGATATTTCTGAAGTCTGCTTCTCGAAACAGCGATGCCGCCTTGCGGGTGCCAAGCAGGACGGCGTCCTTATCGAACGGGCAGCGGAGCACCGCCATGCGCGTCAGCGGATTGAAGGGATTGTGCTCGATGATGCAGGCAACGCCGCCCCGCCGCAGCACACGCCTCATCTCGCGGAAAAAATTGAGCCAGGATGTGGGCGGCACATGATGGACGACACAGCTGGCGAAGGCCAAGTCGAAGGCGCCGCTCTCATAAGGCAGGCTACCATGGGTGCAGGCGCTGTAGCCGACATGCGGATTGTCGCGCGCGGCGCGCGCCAGTGAATCCCGCGAAACATCGCAACCCTCGAGGCGATCGAAGGCGCCTTCGAGATAGGGATGGAGCGCGCCGATGCCGCAACCCACATCGAGCGCACGCACCTCCGCCCCACCTGCGCGAAGGTGCCGCTCGACGACCACGCGCCGCAAAAGGTCGGCCTTGGCTGCGAGGAAGAAATCATGCTGAAGGCCTGAGAACCGAATCGAGCCTTCGACCACATCGCGGTAACTGGTGTTATAGCTGTCGAAGTGTTCGGACATCGGCCGCAACCCCGTTCTCTGCCTTGCGAAACGAGGTGCGCCGGTCACCGGAAGCGACGCGCACCGAGCGGCCGAAGCCGTTCAGCCTGTCGACCACGTAGAGGGGACGGCGTTTGACCTCGGCGTGGATGCTGCCGACGTAAAGCCCGACAACGCCGGTCATGAAAAGGTTGATGCCGCAGAGCAGCGACACGACGACCACGGTCGACGTCCAGCCGGCGAGGACGCCCGCTTCAAAGAGCCATGCAAAGATGGCGTAAGCGCCGAAAAGGACGGCCAGGGCGGAAACGACCAATCCCGCCCAAAGCGCCAGACGCAGCGGTTTTTCCGAGAAGCTGATGATGCCGTGGACCGCAAGATGCACCATCTTCCAGAACGGGTATTTGGTCTCGCCCAGCGTGCGCGCCGGTCGCTCGAACGACACAGCCGCCTGCTTGAATCCCATCCAACCGAACATGCCTCTGACGAAGCGGTCGTGCTCGGGCATGCGCTTGAAGGTCTCCAGCGCCTTGCGGCCGACCAGGCGGAAGTCGCCGACATCGCGGGGAATCTCGACCGGCGTCATCTTCTCCAAAACGCGGTAGAAGAGGCTCGCGGACATACGCTTGAACCAGGATTCGCCCTCGCGCCTGGTGCGCCTTGCATAGACGATCTCGAAGCCTTCCTTCCACTTCGCCACGAGGTCGAGCACGACCTCCGGCGGATCCTGCAGGTCGGCATCCATGACGATGATGGCCTCGCCCGCCGCCGCCTCCATCCCGGCCGTGATGGCGATCTGGTGTCCGAAGTTGCGGGAAAGCTCGATCAGCCGGAAGCTCGGCTCGGCAGCGACCATGCGCCGAAGGTATTTCACGCTTCCGTCGTGGCTTCCATCGTCGACGAAGATGACCTCCGCCTCTGAGTCCAGCTGACCCACCAGCAGGCTTATTCGCTCGACCAGCCGGGGCAGCACCTCCTCCTCATTGTAGATCGGCAGCACCAATGAGTAGCGCGGGGACTGCGCGTTTGCGCGCGTCCGAATGCCGTGCATCACAGCGTCTCGCATGCGGTTGAAAATGGAACACCCGCCACAAAGTTCCCTAGGTCCATCAGAAATCGCTAATTTGCCAGCCTTCTGGGATCAGCCAATGATGCAACCGGCCAGCCCTCCCCTGCGGCGCTCGAATAATCGCCTCGTAACACTGCCTATTTCTTCATCTATTTCGCGGATCCGAAGCTCGACAAAGGCGGCGCCCATGAGCTGCTACGCCATTTCGGTCAGGAGTTGCGCGGGGCGCGTCTCGCGCATGTCGAGCTTTGCGGTGATCTTGAAGACCCGTGCCTGGCAGGCGCCACCATGAGGACGTGCCGTAGAGGTCTGCCGAGGCCGCTTCGTAGCGCATCCATTCGAAACCTTCGAGCAGAGCTGCCCGGATTGCAGAGCGATCGCGGATCGGCGCGCCAGATCAACGCAAGGGGCATCCACCGGGGGTGGCTTGCCCCCCGACCTTCAGGTCGCGCGGGAACTTGCGTCACAGTCGAAAGTTCTTGGTGATGGCCAATCACCCAATCACGAGCCTGCTCACCTCGATCGGCACCTTAACCTCTCGTCCTGCCGCCTTCCTGGTGTTGTTGGTTTATTCCATTCTTTGGGTGGTATTCGATCGGCAAAGTTTGAATTGGCATGGGGCGGCTACTCTCTTCACCTGGGCCATGACGCTGTTCATCCAGCGAGCAGAGCATCGCGACACTCAGGCAATCCACGCCAAGCTGGATGAGATGTTGCGATCAAATAGCTCGGCTTCAAACATCACCCGGATTGACGATCAGGAACCTGAGGAAATCGAAAAACATCGCGTTCGCAAACAGCAGGGAGATTGACGTGCGGCCTTCCGGTCTCGTGGCGTTTCTGGCAGGCGGGAAAGCGATCGGGTCCGACGGAAGGTTCGCACGCTTGCTCAAGTTTCTGAGCTATGTGGCCGTTGCGTTGATCGCTGTTTTGATCACGTTGCTTGTCATAAACCTGATCCCTGAACCTCGCGTCTTGCGAGCCATCGTGCCTCACCGTTTCGACGCCTCAGACCCCCAGTTTCCCACGAGCATGAGCGGGTATTCGCAAGGGCAGCTTTCCAATTCGAACGCAGTGCAAACCTTGGTCAACGGAGATGAGATCTTTCCTTCAATGTTGCAGGCGATCGGCGCGGCCAGGTCCACCATTGATATGGAGACCTATATCTACTGGTCGGGTGCCGTCGGCTACAAGTTCGCGACAGCTTTGGCCGCTAAAGCCAGAGATGGAGTTGAAGTCCGTGTGCTGGTTGACTGGGTCGGAAGCCTTCCATTCGATGAAGACCTGATCCGAATCATGACAAGAGCCGGCGTTGCGTTCGAACGCTATCGGCCCATCTATTGGTATACGTTGGACCGGGTAAACAATCGGACGCATCGCAAATTGCTCATTGTCGATGGGCGCGTCGCATTTACCGGCGGCGTCGGCATTGCAGATAACTGGCTTGGCAACGCCCGCAACCCCAATGAATGGCGTGATACGCACTACCGGGTAGAAGGATCAGTGGTCTCTGCTTTTCAGGCGGCGTTCGCGGAAAATTGGCTGGAGACAACCGGCGAGACCTTGCTGGGTGCGAAATTCTACCCGCCACCCGAACCCGCGGGTGCGCTTAGCGCTCAGCTGATACTCTCTTCGCAGCCGAACGGCTCGGAGAACATGCAACTGATGATGTTGGCGGCCGTTGCCGCCGCCAAGGATCATTTGCGTATCGGAATGGCCTATTTCGTGCCGGACGACATCGCCCTCCAGCAGATTTTGGATGCCAGGAGGCGCGGGGTATCGGTAGACGTCATTGTGCCCAGTTCGCTGACGGATGTGCCGCTGGCTCGAAAGAGCTCGCGCTATTTCTGGGGCGACTTGCTCCGAGCGGGTGTGCGGATCTTCGAGTTTCAGCCTACCATGTATCATCCCAAGCTCTTGATCGTTGACGACGTCTGGGCAAGCTTTGGTTCTGCCAATTTGGACGAGCGCTCTTTGCGGCTAAATGACGAAGCCACGCTGAACGTCTACGGAAAGGATTTCGCAAGGACGCAGATCGACTTGTTCAACCAGGATCTTCAGCGATCAAGGCAAGTCAGTTGGGACGAATGGGAAGCGCGTCCCCTGACCGAAAAGATCACGGACTGGTTTGCCAGTCGGCTACGCTCTCAACTTTGAGGGACGTTGTGATCCTGCCCCTGCGCATATAGAACATGGCCGGATGGGAAACTCGTCGGCGCCTTCTCGACCAACATCGGCACAGCGGCGCCCCCTTTGCAGGCGCGTGCGGATTGCTCGCGCTCTACCCGGTTTGGTGGAGGCGGATCGCCTTTGCTGGAACGCTACGCCGTCCTGAGCATTGCATGGGGGACAGGAGATTTCCCATGCCCACTTTCCGCTTTGAGACGATCCAATTCGGCAAGACCAAGATAGTCGAGGAAGAACTCTCCAGCGCCGATTTGGCGAGCCCGAGAGCGCTGGAAATGGCTCACGCCGCACTCGTCGCCGAGGACCCTGCCGGCGCTGCCCAATCGGGCTCGATCATCAAGGTTTACGATGCGGCAGGCTATCTGGTGGCAACCGTCAATTTCTCCGATCTAGTGCGTGACACTTCCGGACCGCGATCCTCCAGCAGCAAGGCACCTATCGAAGAGCCCGGTGTCATGCGTTCTGGTTGAGCACTCTCGAAGCACATCCCAAGTCAGCAAACCTGCTGAGGTCGCGAGTCTGTTTTCTGCGTTCCATGCTGCGGGCGTTTCGGCGAGCAACTCTCAGTTCGGGAAGTGTCGGTTGCCACCACCTCAAACGTTTGTCCGCTTTTGACGCACTGCGAGTTGGCCATGTGGCGATCAGTTCGGACAGCGTGGCCGAACGCCACCTGCCCCAAATGTAGCTCGCGTTTGCGCACGCCGCGTTTGGATAGGAGGCGGTCAAATCTTCCGCCTCGACGAGTTCACCGGACACTTCGCTGAAAACGACAATGCCATATTCTTCTGTCGCAACCGGCTTGCCAACGGGCGGTAGGTGTTCCGCTGGAAGTGGATAGCGATGACGGCGGCGTTCGGCATTCCGCAGTTGAGCGGCCTTGTGAGCATCAGAGCTTCTGGCAGACTCTCGTCGTCGTTTCCTTTCTTCCGGTTCCGCCTGTTGGGCGGCCTTTTCGATTCTGGGCCAACGGCGTCGTAGCTCTTCAAAAGAACGGAACGGCACTCGCCAGGTCCGTAATTCCTCGTCCCAACTGGCCCAGGGAACTGTTCGCAGTTCCTCGATCACCGTCTTCGAATACGGCGTTCGAATACGGAGGTCGTCGGACACCTCCAGGTATGGGCTTGATATTGGATCAAAGGCGAAGGCGTCGCGTCCCTTGCTGTCGCCGTGAACCGCCAGCATTGCTGCCTCTTTTTCCAGCCAACGGTCGATCCGCCCGGCGGCCGTCTTTCCAGGAACGAACCAACTCTTGCGCCCGTCGCTCCACCTCGCTCGCGGAAAAGCCTGTCGGAACCGTTCGACGGCCATCCTGTCGAAGGGAAAGCGCGCTTCGGCACCGGGAGTATGCGGCTTTTGTGGCATGGGACCAGCGTCCGATTTTTCCGCTCCCTGCGGGATCACGGTTCCATGCATTGAACGCCGGCCGAGCCAGCAGGTTCACAAACTTCAAACGATCCTGCGGCAGGAGGACAAGTGTAGCCCTACGTATGCAAGCTCTGCGAAGCGCGGTGAAACCTTCCCCACATTCGGCGGTTAACTCGGAAAGGTGAGACCATGCCGAGACGCGATGAAACAGGGACAGCCCCCATGCGGCCGAGAAGACCTCGTTCTCGGCCGCTGAAAGGTGAGGAAGCAGAGGTGAAACATATTGTGGAAACCCAGAATGTGTCGCCAGCCCAGGCGCGAGAACTTGTGCGTCGGTACGGACATGATTGGCGCAAGATCGATGAAGCCGCCAAATCCTACAAGGACGAAAAATGAGCTTCCCGTTCTCGAGATGACAGTCTCAGGTCCAGATGGTAGAGTTCGAATGACGCGCATCGCAACGTTCATCTGAATGGCGTCAACGGCCGGCTACCGTTCTTCTGGAGTGACTGGGTCAAACCGAGTATGACGTCCTTTGCCTTCAGGAGTTGAAGACATCAGACGACAAATTTCCTGTCGATGCGATCAGAAGGGCCGGCTACGGCGCGATCTGGCACGCCAAAAGTTCCAAGCATCCGAACATTTGGTCGCCTCGCCGCTGACGTTCATGGCTCACTCTTTGACGTAAGCGCCTGGTTGGCGACCTGTCTTGGGCGCCTTTGCGTCTTTTGAATGTTCCGAGATCGCAGGGCCGGCTCCAGATGTCTTTTCTGTTGCTGGGCTCGGGGTCGCCTGTTTCCCTGGATTCTGGCGGGCGGACCGATGGGAGCTGTCGTCCCCTTGCCCGGTTGGCCTCGTTAGGCCGATCCCGCCCGGCGGCTTTTTGTTGCCCGCCGCCTCTTGCGCGAAATCATCCGATGGATCGGCGTCTTTCGACGCCGGATATTTCCTGGCACCCGTCTCGCGACGGTTTTCATCGCCTGTCATAGCTCAGCTCCTGAAGATCATGAGGATCAACCCGCTGATCAGCGGCAAGTTCCCTCATGCCGACTTGCGGGTTGCCTTTGCCTTGGGGCCTGTTTCGATGCCTTCCTTGGCAAGGCTCTTGCGCAGCACCGACGCGAGGTCGACGACGTTCTCTTTGGGCCTTGGTGCCGGTTTCGGCGGCTTCTTGCCCTTGCGCTTTGCGTCGATCATTGCAACGAGCGCATCCTCGTAGGTGTCCTCGAATTTCGATGGATCGAATTTGGTCACCTTCTTGTCGATCAGCAGGCCGGCGATCTCGAGCAGGTCCTGATCATATTTAGGACTCTTCAGATCGTCGAAGACGGTCTTTTCCGGGATCATTTCGTCATGGGTACGCAGCTCTGTAAGCAGCATGCCTTTGCCGAAGGGTTGAATCACCACTTCCCGCCCGCGCTGGTAAAGCACCACACAGGATCTGGCCGCTACGCGCTTTTTTGCCATGGCTTCTCGCAGTACCGAAAACGCTTCGACAGCCGCGCCATCGGCAGGGATGACGTAGTAAGGTTTTTCCAAATAACGCGTGTCGATGTCGTCGAGAGCAACGAATTCCTCGACCTCCAAGGTGTGGGCGGACGTCAGCTTGAGCTTCTTGATGTCGTCGGGCGGAACTTCGATGAATTCCCCCTTTTCGACCTCGTATCCCTTCGTCTGGTCTTCTGCCTCGACGATGTCGCCGGTCACCTCATCGACGTAGGCGCTCTTTACCGGAAGACCGTCCTTTCTGTTCAGAATCTTGAAATGGATTTTCGAGGCTTCACTGGTCGCCCCGACCAGCTTCACGCCACAGGAGACCGAACCAACTTTCAGGAATCCTTTCCAAACTGCCCGCGGCGCCGTCATGGTCGTTGCCTCGTTCTTTTTGAGTTCTACCGAAATACTCAGGAGCTGGATATGTTCCAAGCGGCAGGTTCGACTTGGCAGTCTCGCGAGGGCATCGAGCGAAACGCGGAGATGAAACCCGTGTGCCGACAATTCATCAGCGGACTCAGCTCAGCAGCCTTCTGCCTTCAGGGATCGCACCATGCGGACCACAACCGGATCGTAGGGGACTTTTTCGGATTTGCTGTAGTTGATGGTGAAGAGCGCGGCACGGTCATCGCAGATGGCAATGGCACGGACATATCGGATTTGGCCATTGTTGATGCCCGAGTAACTGGCCCATCGGGGCGTGACGCGTCGATACGTCAGCTTCCAGCCGGCCTTTTCGTCCTCGACCATGCGATGCTTGATCTCGGCCCGAAAACTGGCCTTGCCGAGCCTGGCACCCCACACGGCGAGGAAGGCTTCGTTTGCGCCCCGAAAAGCCGCGCCCTGGTCCGAACGTTGGGTCAAGACAAAGCCCGGCGGCACATCGAATGTGAAGCCAAACTGCCTGACGCCGAAAGGCTGCCACGCTTGCGCCTGAAGAAGCGTGCTGAAAAACAGGATCGATACGAGGCTCAGCAAGAAACGTGTCATTGGCGTGATTTAGCGCTTCCTCAGATAGCGTCCAGACTGAACAAGGCCGCCGACAAAGAAAAAGAACTGCCAATTTTGCGCGCCGCGGAGGGCTTGCACATAAGAGCATCGTCGATCTGCTGATATCGCCGCAATGCGATCATTGCCGATCGACGCACGCGCTACATGAGACGCTGTTGAAGACGGTTCGGGATCTCTCAGGGTTGAGCGATAGCCCGGTCTGCTTTTCATCTTGTGACACAGGATTCGGGCAGGCCGGGCCATACACCAGCATTGAGGGTTGCCGGAGCCCGTTACACTGCGCGTTGTCTGGCCACGTCGCAAGGTATGCCTTTGAGGAGGGTGGCCCCGCGCTCGCCTAAGCCGGCTAGAATCCATGAGGAAGTGACCACCGCCTTGCCTTGGATGGTCAGCGGCAATCACGGCTGCGGCGGCGGAGCGCTCGCCTAGGCTGCCGGGAGGTCACCCATGCTGTCCAAACCCTTCGAAAAGTCGGCCCGCATTTGGGTCGTACTGGGCTTTCCCCGTCAACTCAACACGGTCGCCAGCGATTCGTGCGGCAACAGCCCGGAACAGAAAGCGGCTTCGCGCTTGCAAGGCCGCGTTGGTGGGAGATGTCGATTCTGAACCGGCGAGAGGCATTTTCGTTGCCTTTGCCCATCTTTAATGAGGCAGAGACGGCCCACGCCGCCTCATTCCCAACCTCCTCGCGAAATCCCGCAGTGAGGCATGCCGCAGGTCTTCCTCGCCGCGCAAAGCTTCATACGGCCGATCAGCTGCGTCGCCGCCGCTTCGTACCCTTGGGCGGGGTCATGCTCCTTGACGCGCTGCCCCAGCCTTTCCGTTCGCGCCCTTTTTCAAGGCGATGAAGCCGCTCCCGACATAGCGCCCGGTGCTGCGCTCGGCCATTAGGGGGCGAATGCTGAAACCGGAACCGGGCCCTTAGGCAACGCGTTCATCCGCAGTTGTGTAGGTCCAGTGATGAGTGAGCTTATCAGAGTTATCTGGGAAGAGGTGGCGGATCTGCTCCCAGCGCTGACCAATCGGAAAAGAAGCCAAGCCGATGCCATACCGGTCGATGCTCCAGACTTCCCACATGACCTCGAGCCGGTGATCCGGTCGCCTTTAAATGCGGGACCAACCCAATAAGTGGCCGGGCTGTCGTAGGTCAATCATTTCGATACCAATCACGAAATATTTCCGCCGGAACAGAGCGCGATGGCCGCAGTTGAGTATGGTTAGGAAAATCTTACCAAGACAGGAGAATGACATGGCCAACCAAGGCGGAAGTCGCAAACAGCATGAGAAGACAGGACAGAGCCGGAAATCCGCCGACGATCAGGATCAGCGTCGCGGCAGCGGTCAGCAGCAGGCCGACGACAAGCAACGCGGCGGCCAACAGCGCGGCGGCGGCGGCAACTTTGCTGACGACCGCGAGAAGGCTTCGGAAGCCGGTCGCAAAGGTGGTCAGTCCTGATAGAGGAAGCGGCGCTCTGAGGCGCCGCTTTTCTTAGTCATTCAGAAGGAGAAAGCGCGATGCCGATGAAATCGGAAAAGGGATTGGAAACGCTGTTCGTGGAGGGCCTGAAGGATCTCTACTACGCGGAAAAAAAGATTCTGAAGACATTGCCGAAGCTCGCAAAGGCAGCGGAATCCGAGCAGGTGAGTGCTGCCTTCGAGAAACACCGGATGGAAACAGAACGCCAGGTAGAACGGCTCGAACAGGTTTTCGAGCAACTTGGCAAACCTGCCAGAGGCAAGACGTGCCCCGCCATCGACGGCATTCTCGAAGAGGGCTCGGAGGTGCTCGAAGAGTATAAGGGGGCGCCTGCCCTCGATGCGGGCCTTGTAGGCGCCGCACAGGCGGTCGAGCACTATGAGATTGCCCGCTACGGGACCCTCATCGCCTGGGCGGAGCAACTCGGCATGAAGGATGCCATCCCGCTGTTGCGCGAAACCCTCAAAGAAGAGACGGCGACCGACGAAGCGCTCAGCGCTTTGGGCGAGAGCGACGCCAACGAGCGCGCCCTGCAAGCGGCCTGATCAGCTCTCAACAAGCGGCTCCGGTGCTTGTCCGGAGCCGCATGGTGCTACGATGACCATTCCGATGCAATCCAACTTCCATGTAGAACAACCAGCCGATGCGATGGTACCAGTCGCATCGGTGACCGAAGCCGTCTCTGAACGTCGACGATGTATTATGATCCTGCAGCAACGAGCGCGCGCCTTTGAACGGCTAAACCTGTTCAATGTTTCACGGGCTCTGTCGTCAGTTGCTGAAGAGATCCGGGGGAGCGACGATGATGAAAGCGTTCGCGAATGGGACGAACGACGGCAGACCCCCGTCTTCGTAAAATGACCAAGCTTTCCGATCTTGAGCGGCGGTTGCCGGCGCGCGACCTGAGCGCCGGCGATCATTTCCACAAATGTCCCCTCTGGGGTCAAGCAGTGGACTGGCGCGACTGCGACAGGTTGTCTGGCATGAGCAGCCGAGACACCGGCGGATGGATCTCGATTCCTAAATGCTAGTCGGCCGTCTTTGGGTTTCCTCACAGGCTGTCGCTCAGTGGCATGTTTTGCTTCGCGCAAATCCTTTAACCCGTCCTCTAAGCGCGCGCGGCTGCTTCCATTTCGATAATTTCACGCGCTGCCCTACTCGTTCGCTCCATTCGTTGGTCTAGTTCTGAATGGGTCTTGGCCGTCAATCGCCATCTCAGTCGGCCCCGGCCGCGTCATATTGAATGAAGCCCGCACCGGGAGGGGACCGGAGCGGGCTTCATTCGGCTAGGTTTCCGGGCGGCGCCACGGAGTTGTGATCTGGAATGCACCGCCAACCATGAAAACTGCGAGGTGGCCGCATTGTTCCAGCGGCATGAAAAAGCCCGCGCTACGGAGGACCGATAGCGCGGGCCGCGGCTGATGTTTTTGCCCCACCAGCCTACGCCGAACTCCAAGCAGCCTCATCCGACGCAAGGACCTAACTAATTCAAAGCCGCTAATGTTCCGGCCGCGCCCCGGAATCTTCGGAACAAGACCTCAGCCCCACTTGGGATGCGGTGCAGCGGCCGGGAACCAGCCCTTGTGAAGGCACGTTGCTGAGAGATGATTTTACTGAGGTTCGCATCCAATGGCAAAACACCTGTCTCGCGCCCCGGAGCAACGCGGCACCGGAAATATCCTGATGTGGGGTGCCATGATAGCCGCGATGCTTTTTGTCGCCCTCTTGATTATTCTCACTTTCGGGCCGTCCGCGGCGGGATCGTAGTGCACGCGGGGACATCTGCAGCGTGAGCACGTGGCCCTGTTGCCCGCCTGCCTTACTCCATTCACCTGGAGCAAAGCGCCGCAGCAGAAGGCTCATTCCGATGCTGTCGGCCTATTTTAAAGCTACGCGGCAGACGGCGACAACGCTGCACTGAAGACATCGCCCAAGAAACGCTCCCCACGCTGAAAATGCAAAAGGAGATGATCGACATTCCGCGGCTGGGGCGGGACAACCCCGGCGGCCGGTAAAGACATCGAGCACCCCGTCGACAGCGTCTCCCGTGCCTGGCGCCAACAGCTTCACGGAGGACCAGGCCAACGCCCGGATCGAAAGCGCCGGGTATTCGAACGTGGCCGACCTAAAGACAACCAAGGTATCTGGCGCGGTCAGGCCACCGCCAAGAACGGGCAATCCACAAGCGTCGCTCTGGATTATCAGGCAGCGTGTTTGCCGGCACCCAAGGAACGCGATGGAGAGAAAAATGAAAATCCCTACCGGACTGTCCGACGACTATGCCTACGCCTCTGACGCGGTTGGCGAATTGGATGCGTTCGGAGTCTCCTCGGCCGATATCACTCTCGTGGCTAACAACTCTGCCGATTGGTATGATGGCGAACCCTCTGACGTTGCAGACGATGCAGCAGGCGGTGCCGGCATAGGCGCGGCTATCGGGGGAGCCGGGGGTCTTTTGACGGGTCTTGGCATAATGACCATCCCAGGCACGGGACCTGTAGTTGCAGCTGGATGGCTCGTCGCCACAGCAGCCGGCGCGGTAGCGGCGCCGCAGTTGGGGAGCGGCCGGCGGGATGATGGGCGCGCTCACCGAATCCGGGGTGCCAGAGCGGGATGCTCACGTCTACGCCGAAGACATCAGACGCGGCGGAACACTTGTGACTGCCAAAGTCCAGGATGAACTCCGTTCCGGAAGCCGAGCGCATCCTCGGGCAGGACGGTTCGGTTGACGTGTCTGAACGCCCTCGGGAGTATGAGGCCAGCGGATGGAGCGAATTCAACCCGGATGCGCCTGCATACGGGCCGGATGAAGTCGAATGCGAAAGCGTGCGCTGCGCGGCCTTAGGCCGCTTGCCAGGAGCTACCTCGGTGACGAAAGGGGCAGTCATAGAGAAGGCGAAGTTGCCCGCTGACCAAGCGCCGGCGGGCGATGCTATGTGCAATCAGAAGGCGCTTGCCCCGAACGGCACGAACGGGGCGACGTCGTGGAGCTAGCCTTTTTCGTTATAGGGCTGCTTGAGCTCGGCCACCATTCTGGCAAGTTCGGAGAATGGCGGAATCTCTGTTTCCGACTGAGCCAAGTTAGCCAACTGAAGCAATCTCAGCGGAAAACACACAGCATCGCGATTTGACGGGGACATATCCTCGTAAAGCCGTGCGTCGTCCAACAGCGAATCCTCGGCATGTTGTAAGGCGCGGTCAATTTCGTCGATCGAAAGAACCCCTTTGTGAACCAGCAGATTGTTGATTGACGCTACGGACATAAGAAGGCCTTCAAGTTGCAAGTTGGCGACGTTCATCAGCTTATCCTCCCTAGATCGCCGAAGGACCTGTAAGGAGAAAACAGGGTTCATGGATGAGATGTTCCGGGGAAAGCGAATTAATCTCGGCTGCCATTACGTGGGTCGGAAGTAAGCAACATCCCAGCCTCCTTTGCCGCAGCTTCGAAGGCTTGGCGTATGACCTGCGGATCAATCGGATCGCCCTCCAGAGCTGACAGGCAAAGGATCATTGCCTTGTGCCATCCGGGCCCCCGCTTCGGCCATTTGACGAGTTGCTCGGCCGCTTCCTGGACGTGGCCAACTTCACAAGGCCTGTCCGCCGGGGCGGCTCTCACATAGACCGGAGAATAGAAGCGCCGCCTTGCCAGCCGGTCATCGCGCTTATCGGCCCTGCCGGGGAGCAGCGGGCTCACATCGGGGGCGGAGATTGAACCCCGCGAATTTCTTGCGCCACCGCCTTCAGCGCCCTGGCTACCGGGAAGATTTTCTTTCGCTCAAAATGTAAGGCCTGCAGGTCGACTATGTCGGCGCAGCGCTTGCGTTCCACCCCGGCTCCTACCGCGGCTGGCTGAGTTTGTGTCGCTTCCATGGTGACACTCTTCCTTTTAGAAACCCTCAGGAAACAAACTCGGCAAGCGGGCAAAAGTTGCCGGCGATCGCGATTCTGATCGGTGGGAACTGGTGCCCTAAACCAACGTTGGTTGCGCATCATCATCCAGGGTTTGTGTCATGGAAAAGAGGTTCAATCGAATGGCGGAAGCAGTCGCTCACGCAACAGGTAGGCCGTGGGCGTTCGCTCTTTGCTTGGGATCGGTTTTGACCTGGGCGGCAACTGGCCCTGTGTTT
>NZ_SRSR01000148.1:0-372 GCF_004792275.1 Mesorhizobium sp. M4B.F.Ca.ET.143.01.1.1 | reverse complement strand
GATGCGTCAGCCAGCCGATGCGCCAGCCGGTCATCGCCCAGGCTTTCGAAAAACTGTTGACCGACAGCACCCGGTCGCCGTCCTCGGCGATCTGCAGGATCGAGGGCGCTACGTCGCCGTCGAAATAGAGCCGGCCATAGACCTCGTCTGAAATGATCCAGATGCCTGTGCGCCGGCTGAAATCGAGCAGCGCCTGCATCTCCTCGCGCGATGCGGTCCAGCCGGTCGGGTTCGACGGCGTCGACAGGAAGATGGCGCGGGTGCGCGCATCGCAGGTCGAAAACAGCCGTTCGAGGTCCAGCCGCCAGTCTTCCTTGAAGTCGAGCGAGAAGGGTCGCGGCTCGCCGCCGATCAGGTGGATGGCGTTGTGGA
>NZ_SRSR01000147.1:0-374 GCF_004792275.1 Mesorhizobium sp. M4B.F.Ca.ET.143.01.1.1 | reverse complement strand
GCACCGATGCCGCCAACCGCATCACCTTCATGAACCCGGTTGCCGAAAAGCTCACCGGCGTTGCCGTGGGAGAGGCCTTGGGAAAGGTGCTCGGTCATGTCTACTGGGCGGTCGACGAGGAAAGCGGGCAGCGGATCGGCCTGACGCGTCCTTCGGCGAGTGAGCGGTCTTCCAGCGACCAGAACACGCGCGCGGTCCTCGTGCGGCGCGACGACACGCGCTGCAGCATCCGCCAGGTGGTGTCGCCGATCATGAACGACCGCCACGAGTTCTGCGGCCTGGTCATCGTCTTCCAGGATTTCACCGACGCGCGCGCCCTGCAGCGCCAACTGGCCTACGCCGCCGCCCATGACGCGCTGACCGGGCTTGCCAAC
>NZ_SRSR01000146.1:0-375 GCF_004792275.1 Mesorhizobium sp. M4B.F.Ca.ET.143.01.1.1 | reverse complement strand
GGCAAAAAAGGATTGCGATGACGAACGGGGTTGTGATTGTCGGTGCGGGCCATGCCGGCGTGCAGGCGGCCGCCAGCCTGCGTGAAGAGGGCTACGAAGGACCCGTCGTCCTGATCGGCGACGAGAAGGAGCTGCCCTATCACAAGCCGCCGCTGTCCAAGACCTTCATCAAGGACCCGGAGGCCAATCCGCAGCCTTTGCGCGGCGAGGCTTTTTATACGGGCAATGCCATCGATTTCCGGCCGGGCGTGCGCATCGACAGCATCGATGCCGGCGCGGGCCAGTTGAATGTTGCAGGCGGTGGAACGCTCGCCTTCGACCGGCTGATCCTGGCGACCGGCTCGCGGCCGTGCCTGCTCAAGCTCGACGGCGTCG
>NZ_SRSR01000145.1:0-376 GCF_004792275.1 Mesorhizobium sp. M4B.F.Ca.ET.143.01.1.1 | reverse complement strand
CGGCATACCGTCCTGGGCCGGCTGGCTGGGCGGCATTGTCGCGGCCATCGCGCTGGCCTTCGGCATGGCGCTGCTTGTTGCGCCGGTCACGGCCGTCATCGCCGGCCTGTTCCTCGACGATGTCGCCGAAGTGGTCGCGCGCACCGATTACCCAGGCCACCCGGCCGGACGCGCCATGCCGGCATTGCGCTCGATGGTGCTGGCGATAAAGTTTTTCGGCGTCGTCATCCTGGGCAACATCGTGGCGCTCATGCTTCTGCTGGTGCCGGGCATCAACATCGCAGCCTTCTTCATTGTCAACGGCTACCTGCTGGGGCGCGAATTCTTCGAATTCGCCGCCATGCGCTTTCGCCCCGAGGAAGATGCGAGGGCCCTG
>NZ_SRSR01000144.1:0-376 GCF_004792275.1 Mesorhizobium sp. M4B.F.Ca.ET.143.01.1.1 | reverse complement strand
GGTGGCGTCGCCGCCCGAAGACAAGGCGCAACGCTCGAGGGTCGCATGGCAGCTCGCCAATGCGGCCGCGGCCAGGGGCCGTCGCGTGCTGTTCATCGACATCAATGCCGGCAAGGGCCAGAAGAACCCGCAGCCTGGCGTGCTCGACGTGCTGCGCGGCGAATATCCGCTCGAGGCGGTCTGCCGCTATGCGCCCGGCAGCTCCGTCGCGCTCATTGGCCGCGGCCGGCCGACCGCGGTGTTCCAGGAGGCGCAGGCGCTCTACTTCGCCCATCGCATGCTGGCCGAGGCCAACCATAGTTTCGAGCTCGTCGTCGTCGACGGCGGCGCGCTGGCCGACGATCTCAACGTCCTGCCGCTGGTCGCCATGGCCGAC
>NZ_SRSR01000143.1:0-376 GCF_004792275.1 Mesorhizobium sp. M4B.F.Ca.ET.143.01.1.1 | reverse complement strand
GGCCGATGGTGATGATCGGCGAGCCATCCATCGACATGTCGCAGACGCCGCCCCAGGAGCGCAGCATGCGCACGCGGGCAAGGCCTGGGAAAAGCGCCAGCATCTCGCTCATCACCTCGTCGACGATGGGCAGATTGCCGCGCTGGGCGTAGCTGTTGTAGCCGTCGATGTCGCCGCCATAGACAAGGCCGCCCTTGTCGGACTGCGACATGTAGAAATGGCCCATGCCGAAGGTCACGACGGTGTCGATGAAAGGTTTCAGCGATTCGGTGACGAAGGCCTGCAGCACATGGCTTTCGATCGGCATCGTCTCGACGCCGGCCAATTGCATGACGCGGCCGATGCTGCCGACCACCGCGACCGCCTCTTTCTTGGC
>NZ_SRSR01000142.1:0-377 GCF_004792275.1 Mesorhizobium sp. M4B.F.Ca.ET.143.01.1.1 | reverse complement strand
GGCGATCACGGCATAGGGCTTGCCGTCGCGCACTGGAGGGCCGAGCACCAGCCGCGGCGAATTCATCAGCACGCGCGGCGCCTCGCCGGCAAGCGAGACGATCTCGTAGGAGCGGGCCGAGGCATCGCCGATGAAATGCCGGCGCCGCGCTTGCCCCCATCCGGCGTTGTCGAGGAAGCCGCGCATGGCCAGCGAGCGCGCCACACGGTCGAAGCTCGCGCCTTGCCCCGACAGGCGCGCCAGCCGGCCCTCGCCGTGCTGGACGAGTTCGATCAGCACCGTCGTCTTGGGCAGATAGCCCTCAGCCCGTTCGGGCCACTCGATGAGGGCGGCACCTTGCGCGAATGCTTCCTCGAAGCCGAGCTCGTCGAGCTCGG
>NZ_SRSR01000141.1:0-377 GCF_004792275.1 Mesorhizobium sp. M4B.F.Ca.ET.143.01.1.1 | reverse complement strand
GCTACTTCACCACCATCGGCGGCGCCTCGGCGCCGCTTGTCGCCGGCACCACCGTGACCTGGTGGAAGATGGTACCGGTGGAGGTCGATGAAGTGACCAAGGACAAGCGCATCGTGCTGCGCTGGGACGCCACTGATGCCGACGGCAGGCCCGCCTACAAGACCCGCATCGAGATGAATTTCGAACCGCTGGAGGATGGCGGCACCTTCGTCACCATTGCCGAGCAAGGCTGGCACGAAGGCGAGGTCGGCCTGAAGAAGTCCTACCTCAACTGCGAAGGCTGGTCGCAGATGCTGGCCTTCATGAAGGCCTATCTCGAATACGGCATCAATCTGCGCGATGGCTACTATCGCAGCGAGATGAAGGGCGAACCGGCC
>NZ_SRSR01000140.1:0-378 GCF_004792275.1 Mesorhizobium sp. M4B.F.Ca.ET.143.01.1.1 | reverse complement strand
CGATGACAGTCAGCGCCAATCTCCAGTCGCTGAGCTCCCATAATGCCGGCGGTTCGGCAGGCAGCGCCCAGGTCGATACCACAGGTGGCGTCACGCTCAGCGTCGACCCGGTCACCTCCACCACGGTGCCGGCCTCGGACACGACGGCCACGACATGGACCCCGACCTTCGCCACCTCCGGCGCGCAGACGATCGCGGAAACCGGCACCGCGACTGCGCTGACGGTGCCGGGCACATCGACGGTCGCGGTCAACCTGGACGGCACCAAGAGCGGCTCAAACCGCTTCTCCGCCGGCAACTACCAGGCAACCGTCACACTGCGCTGCGAATAGCCCTCTCGCGAAAGGAGCGGTCCTTGAGAACGATTGGAACCCTGGC
>NZ_SRSR01000139.1:0-379 GCF_004792275.1 Mesorhizobium sp. M4B.F.Ca.ET.143.01.1.1 | reverse complement strand
CGTCAATGTCGCCTCCGTCGCCGGCAAAGAGGGCAACCCCAATGCCGCGGCCTATTCGGCCGCCAAGGCCGGCGTGCTCGCATTGACCAAATCGCTCGGCAAGGAACTCGCCGGCCACGACATCGCCGTCAACGCGCTGACCCCCTCGCCCGCCCGCACCCGCATCCTCGAACAGCTCACCGAGGCGCAGGTGACCTACATGCTCGGCAAGGTTCCGCGCGGCAGATTCGTGGAGGTGGAGGAGGCGGCGGCCATGGTCGCCTTCATGCTGTCGGACGAGAATTCCTTCACGACCGGCGCCACCTTCGATCTTTCCGGCGGACGCGCCACCTACTGAGCACGGTCTGCGAAAGCGGCCACCGTCACCTTTTCGCATCGG
>NZ_SRSR01000013.1:0-192703 GCF_004792275.1 Mesorhizobium sp. M4B.F.Ca.ET.143.01.1.1 | reverse complement strand
TACAAAACGAAGCCGCTCGTCCATGATGCCAGTCTCTCGCCAAACCATCGCCGGGTCCTCCGGCGAGGGAGAAAACTGTCACCTATGCAATCGGTCCATTCTGTTACCTATCTATCCGGTTCGGACACCGGGCACTTCTCCCCGTATAGTGACGGGGAGAAGAAGGCTGTCATCGGCGGTTTCGCCAATCGCCAGCGGGATGAGCAGACTACTCGTGCGAAATGATCTCCTCGCCGTCGACGACGAGTCTGAGGCCAAGATCGCCGGCCCGGCGGCGGGCAAGGAAGCGCGGACGGCGCATGGTCGAGACACGGCCCTTGCGGCGCTCCTGCGGCGGCAGCGCCTTGATGGCGGCGCCGAGCGATTCCTCCAGCGTGCGGGCAACGCCATCGGCCTCGATCAGGAGCATCGGCAGGCGATAGGCGTCGGCCCAGGCGCGCCAGTCGGCGGCGACGTCGTCGAGGTCGTCTGCCACCAGCAGCGGCACCGACAGCATCGGATCATTGTGCAGGAGTTCGAGCGTCACCGTGACGTTGCCTTCGGGATCCTCCATGGCGCGGGCGGCGACGCCGCGAAACGCCTTGGCAGGCAGTGCGATGATCGCCGGCACGCCGCTCATCTCCAGCATGCGGCGAATGACTGCGCCACGCTGGTCGATGGTGAAGGTAACATCGCCATAGTCGTCGCGTGTCGCATAGCTCACCATCTGCGGCAGGCGGAATGGGTCGAGACGCATGTTGCGCCCTGCCCAGACTGGCTTCAGTCCAGTGTTCATCGAGTGCCTTCCTGTCTCTCCTGAGGGCCGTTTACCGGTTCTCTCCGGGCCAGTTTTTTCCGGCCTCGCTTATGGCGAAACATTAGCGCTGGCTTCTTACCGCCGCGCTTAAGAAAGTCGGTTAAATTTTGCTGATCTGAGCCGATGGTTATCGGAATGCAACCATCCACAACATGTTGGAAGGATCAGATAACCTTACCGGGATTCATAATGCCGGCGGGGTCGATGGCCGCCTTCACCCGGCGCATCAGATCGATCGCCATCGGCGGCGCGGTGGCGATCAGCTCGTCGCGTTTCAGCTGGCCGATGCCGTGCTCGGCCGAGATCGAGCCGTGGAAGGAGCGCACGACATCGTGAACGGCCTTGTTCATGGGATGGTAGAGGTCGAGGAACACGGCGTCCTGCCAATCCACTGGGCGGGAGATGTTGTAGTGGAGATTGCCGTCGCCCATATGGCCGAAGCAGACCACGCGCGCGCCGGGACAGACGGTCTCCACCACGCCGGCCGCCTTGTCGATGAATTCGGGGATCGCGGCGATCGGCACCGAGATGTCGTGCTTGATCGAGGCGCCCTCGGGCTTCTGGCACTCGGGCAACGTCTCGCGGAAGTTCCAGAAGGCATCGCCCTGGGCAAGGCTTGCGGCGACCACCGCATCGCCGACGATGCCCTGCTCGAGCCCGGCCGACAGTATCTCCTCGATCAGCGCCTTGCCGTCCTCCTCGGAACGGCCGGACGAGACCTGCATCAGCACATACCAGGGCCAGTCGTCGGCCAGCGGTCGCGAGATGCCCTGTCCGTGCTTCAGCGTGAAGTCGTAGGGCCTTTTGCCGATCAGTTCGAAAGCGGTGAGCGAAGCGCCGGCCCGGTCCATCGCCAGTGTGAACAGCGAAAGCGCGTCTTTCGGGGACGACGGAAGGCCGGCAAAAGCGACCTCCCTGCCCTTCGGCTTCGGAAACAATTTCAGCACGGCGGCGGTGATGACGCCGAGCGTGCCTTCGGCGCCGACGAACAGGTTCTTCAGATCGTAGCCGGTGTTGTCCTTCTTCAGCTTGCGCAGATCGTCGAACACCTCGCCGGTCGGCAACACGACTTCGACGCCGAGGCAAAGCTCGCGCGCATTGCCATAGGCGAGCACGCCGGTGCCGCCCGCATTGGACGAGAGGTTGCCGCCGATCTGGCAGGAGCCCTGCGCGGCAAGCGACAGCGGAAACAGCCGGCCGGCGGCGTCGGCCGCTTCCTGCAGGGTCTGCAGGATGACGCCGGCCTCGACGGTGACGGTGTTGGAGAGCACGTCGATCTCGCGGATGCGGTTCAGCCGCGACAGTGAAAGCACGATGTCGTGGCCGGACTTGTCCGGCACCTGGGCGCCGACCAGTCCGGTGTTGCCGCTCTGCGGCACGACGGGCGTTTTGGTCTCGGTCGCCAGCCGCATGATGCGGCTCACCTCCTCGACGCTGCCCGGCCTCAGCACCAGCGACGTCCTGCCGTGCCACAGGCCGCGCCTTTCGCTGATGTAGGGCGCGATCTCCGCCTCGCCGCGCAGCGCGTATTGCTCGCCGACGATGGCCGCGAAACGGTCGATGATGGCGGAGTCGAGCTCGAAGGGGTGGTCGTCGGTCTGATCGTTCATGGGGCCAGAACCTATGGCGCTCAGCCGGTCTTGTCACGCGGCGCTGCGGCGCGCGACAGCCGGTCGTTTATCGCCTCGCCCAGTCCGTCGAAGGGGATCGGCTCGACAGCGATGGTCGCAGCGCCGCTGCGGTCGAGGTCCTGCATGTAGGCGAAGAGGTTCGCCGCCGCCTCGCGCAGGTCGCCGGTCTCGGAGAGGTTGCGCAGCGCGGCGGCATCCTGCCAGCCTTCGGCGCGACTGCCGCCGAAGGCGAGCAGCGCCTCGCCGCTGGCGATCTGTCGGGCATTGAGCCGCATCGCGGCGCCCGGCGCGTAATGCGAGGCGAGCATGCCGGGCGCCTCGATGCCGGCGGCCGCGCCGCGCAGCAGCGGCTTGCCGGCGACGGCCTCGATTTCGGCAGCGGCGATACCGCCTGGCCGCAGCAGCCGCACGCTCTCGCCCTCGACCTTGACGATGGTCGATTCCAGGCCGACCGGCGTCGCGCCACCATCGACCACCAGCCTGATCCTGTCGCCGAGATCGGCCGCCACGGCCTCGGCGGTGGTGGCGCTGATCCTGCCGGACGAATTGGCGCTTGGCGCGGCGAGCGGATGACCGAGCCTGGCGATCAACTCGCCGCCGAAGCCCCTCGGCATGCGCAGCGCAATGGTGTCGAGCCCGGCCGTGACCAGCGGATGAATGCCGTTGCCGGGGCGCTGCGGCAACACCAGTGTCAACGGCCCCGGCCAGAAGGCCCCGGCCAGCTTCCTCGACAGCGGATCGAAGACCGCTATCCGCTCGGCCATGGCGAGATCGGCGACATGGGCAATCAGCGGATTGAAGCGCGGCCGGCCCTTGGCCTCGAAGATGCGGGCAACACCGATGCCATTGGTGGCGTCGCCGGCCAGCCCATAGACGGTCTCGGTCGGAATGGCGACGACATCGCCGCCTTCGAGCAGCGCCAGAGCCCGCTTCATCGCCTTGCCGGCGGCAAGTATCTCAGCCACTTGTCGTCACCTCTATAAGATGCGGGGCTGCGTAATACGGCGACGCCCGGGGGGCAAGTGCGGGCGTTGGCGAATTATCAATCCCTAAAATGCTATGTTTCCGCGCAAGCAGGCATCAATCCCGCGGGAATATGGTGCCGGTCTGTTGGGCCAGGGGAAGTAACATGGTGTCGATGCGTATCCTTGCAGCGCTTGGCGTCGGCCTGTCGGCGATCACGGGCAGTGCGCAGGCCTCGTCCATTGTCGCGCTCGGCGCGTCGACCGCGACGCCGTCCATCATCAGGCTCGGCGCGGCGGACCCGATGAAGATCGGCTCGACGCCGTCGGTGGTGGCGCTCGGCGAGCCGGCACCCGACGTCACCGACGAGAAAGTGGCGGCGATCCCCGAGAAGCCCACGCATCATGGCTCCATGCAGAGCCCGATGATCATCCGCGGCGGCGTCGTCGGCGGCGCCTTTGCAACGCCTGCTGCCGTGCCGGCCAAGGCCACCGCCGCCACTGCGCCGGCGACCGAGACGAAGCCCGCCGAAGACGGCAAGCCGGCCGGCGAGGCGACCGCGCCAAACGGCGAGCCGAAATCGCAGCCGGAGGCGCAGCAGCCGCAACCGGCATCGGCGCAGCCGGCACCGATATCCCCTATCGGAAAAGCCATGTAAGCTTTCGGCGGAGGCGGATCCGTCATCCGGCACACATGTGCGGATGGCAGTATTCGTCCCTGATTCCATCGCCGCTGCCCGAACCGCTCGGGCGGCTTCGCTGGACGAGGATTTGGGTTTCATAAGGGGGTTCATCATGAACAAGACGAGACGATTTGCCGTCGCCGCATTGCTGCTGGCGTCGGTGCTGGGCACGAGCACGGCGCGGGCCGACGACATGCTCGGCTCCTATGTCGCGCGCATTTCCGAGCGGGATCACCAAGCCAGCGACGGCTATCCGCTGGACAGCGCCGCGCAGATGGTGAGGCAGGACCGCGCCAACTGGCACAAGTTCCATCGGCGCGACCGCGACGACGAGGGCGACGCCTGGTTCCGCAGCAACGAGGACCGCGCCGATCTTGAGCGGATGCTGAAGCGTGGCGGCGCCATGAGCGGCGCGACGCGGCGCGCCATCATCAATGGCGAGCCTCTCATCCAGGTCGATGTCTATTCGAACAGCGTCTACGTCAGCATCCTCGAGGACTGACGGCAAAAAGGGCGGCGCTGGCGCCGCCCTTTTCTTGGCCCGGTCGGGCCAGTTGGGCGCGGATGCTCAGGCGGCTTCTTCCTTGTCCTCGTCGGACCCGTCTTCGTCGTCATCGCCTTCGGCCTTCACGCCGTCTTCTTCTTCGCCGTCCTCGTCCTCATCGTCACCCGAGAGGGTGGCTTCCTCGTCGGTATCTTCGGCGTCTTCGTCGTCGCCATCCTCGTCGTCAGACAGATCGGCGGCCTCGACCGCGGCCGCGGCGGCATGATCGAGGATGGTGTCGGAGGCGGAGTCGCTCGCCTCGACGGCCGGGGTTTCTTCAGTCACTTCGATGTCGTGATCGGAATGCATGGCAAGCCTCCATCGTTGGGGGAACGTCTTTTGTTTGATGCATGTCGTTGTCCCAGAACCGCTGCACACTTCTGGGCGACACGCATTGGTTCTCCCATGCGGAGGTCATCGTCATATGACTGTAAGCCGGCGCCAGCGTACTAATTTTGACGCCTGAAGGCAGGGGCGCGCTGCCCGCGCCCTGCTAGGCGCAGGCAACTTCAGGGCCGACTTTTCTCAGCCGTCAGCCGGCGATCTTGGAGAAATCCGCGACCTGGTCGGTGGCGGCGCGGATGCGGGCAAGCAGCGCCAGCCGATTGGCGCGCACGGCCTGGTCCTCATCATTGACGAGAACCCGTTCAAAAAATGAATCAACCGGTTCACGCAAAACGCTAAGCGCCAGCATGGCGGCGGAAAAATCTTCGTTTTGAATCGCTTGGCCGGCTTCCTTCTCGGCCTGATTCACTGCGGCAAACAGCGACTTCTCGGCATCCTCGCGAAACAGCGCCGGCTCAACAGTCTCGGCGACCAGGGTTTTCTTCTTCTCCTCGGCGGCCAGGATGTTGGCCGCGCGCTTGGTGCCGGCGAGCAAATTCCTGCCGTCGTCGCTGTCGAGGAAGGACCCGAGCGCCTCGACGCGGCGCACGATCTGCAAGAGGTCGTCCGACTGCGGCGTGATGACGGCATCGATCAGATCATGCCTGGCGCCCTGATCGCGGAGATAGACTTTCAGGCGGTCGTGGAAGAAGGCGAGGAGGTCGGACTGCTGGCTCGCACCGCCTGCAAAGTTTGCAAAGGCCTTGGCGAAGATAGATGTCAACGCCAACCGAACGCGGTTCTCGATCAGGATCCTGACCACGCCGAGCGCAGCACGCCGCAGCGCGAACGGATCCTTGCTGCCGGTCGGCTTCTCATCGATGGCCCAGAAGCCGGTCAGCGTGTCGAGCTTGTCGGCGAGCGCCACCGCCACCGAGACCGGATCGGTCGGCACGCGGTCGGACGGGCCCTGCGGCTTGTAGTGTTCCTCGGCAGCCGCTGCGACGGACGGATGCTCGCCCTCCAGCAGCGCATATTTGCGGCCCATGGCGCCCTGCAATTCCGGGAACTCGCCGACCACTTCGGTCTGCAGGTCGGCCTTGGCGAGCACGGCTGCGCGGCGCGCCAGCGCCGGATCGGCGCCGACGACCGGCGCCAGTTCCTCGGCCAGCCGCGCGATACGCTCGACGCGTGCACCCTGTGTGCCTAGCTTGGCGTGGAAGGTCACGTTGAGATGGTCCAGACGCGCCATGCGCTGGTCGAGCGGCTTCTTCAGATCGAGCCCGAACCTTTCCGCCGACGTCTTGAGCTCGCCGAAATCTGGCAGATCGCCCTGGTCGGTCTTCCAGAAATAGAACGCGTCGGAGAGGCGGGCGCGCACTACCTTGCCGTTGCCATGCGCGATCTCCTTGCCGCCATCCTTGGCCTCGATGTTGGCGACGAGGATGAAGCGGTTGGACAGGTCCTCGCCCGCCCCTTGCGGCCGGGTCACGAAACACTTCTGGTTGGCGCGGATGGTCAGCCGGATGACCTCGGGCGGAATGGCGAGGAAATCCTGCTCGAATTCGCCCATCAGCACGACAGGCCATTCGACGAGGCCGGAAACTTCCTCCAGCAGCCCTTCGTCCTCGACCAGGTCGAGACCGTTGGCGAAGGCTAGGTTGCGGGCGTCGGCCAGGATGATCTCCTTGCGCCGCTCGGCATCGAGCACGACCTTGGCGGCCTCCAGCTTCGACACGTAGTCGTCGAAACGACGCACGGTGAATTCGCCCGGGGCGTGGAAGCGATGGCCATAGGTGACGTTGCCGGAGCGGATGCCGTCGATATCGAAATCGACCACCACGGGCTCCTCGGTCTCGGGGCCGAAGGTGCAGACGATCGATTGCAGCGGCCGCACCCAGCGCAGCGAGCCGGGCCTGGCCGAGGCCGGCCCCCAGCGCATCGATTTCGGCCAGGGGAAGCTGCGGATGATGCCCGGCACCAGTTCGGCGATGATGTCCTCCGCCGCCCTGCCCGGCTTGGAGATATGGGCGACATAGAAGTCGCCCTTCTTCGGGTCGGAATGGACATGCGCCTCGGCGATCGAGGCGAGGCCGGCCTTGCGCAGGAAGCCTTGCACCGCCTGTTCCGGCGCCGAGGTGGCGGGGCCCTTGATCTCCTCGCGAATGTCCTTGGAGCGCGCCGTCAGGCCGCGAATGTCGAGCGCCAGGCGCCGCGGCGTCCAGTACTCGCGCGCCGCCTCATAGGTCAGACCGGCCTCGACGAGGCCGTCGGTCAGCATCTTCCTGAGATCGCCCGCGGCCTTGCGCTGCATGCGCGCGGGGATTTCCTCGGAGCGAAGTTCGAGAAGCAGGTCGGGCATAGGTTGGCTCCTTACCCTCCCCTCGATGGGGAGGGTCGGCGCGCAGCGCCGGGGCGGGGTGGCGGCCTCTCAGCCGCCAATACCTTCGGCACCATCGCGCAGATGCAGGTGTGATTTCCGTTCTTCCACCGCCGCATAAATTGTATCGAGGACAGAATCCAGTTCGTTTTTTATCTCATGGTTCCAGAAACGGACAACGCGATAACCTTGGCTTTCAAACCATCGTGTTCGAACCTCATCATGGCGCAGCTGGTCGTCAAAACCGTGATGGAAGCCGTCCACTTCGACAATCAGCTTCAGCCGATGAGAGATGAAGTCGGGGTAGTAGCCGCCTACGGATGCTTGTCGGCGAAAGTGCGTGCCCTCTACCGGAATGCGCCAGAGATGCCGCCAGAGCGTGCGTTCTTCTTCGGTCATGGCCGCGCGAAGCCTTCGCGCGGACTGCAGCTTGAACCGATCAAGTTTTGGCATAGGGAATCGCGCAGCACCCCCACCCGCCGCTTCGCGGCGACCTCCCCCATCAAGGGGGAGGTAGGAGCGGCATAGCAACTCGGCTCGCCGCTGTCACCCCTGCCCGCCGACCGCCAGGGCGGCCGATTTCAGGAAATTATCAGGTCTTTGTCGGGACCAGGCGGGCGCGCCCGTCCTAAGAACAGAAATCCAATGAACCGAACGCAGCGCTGAAGCGACCAACGCTCAGGCAGAGACCTATTGGCTGAACGACCATGAAAACGGTATCGAGAACCCTGCAGATCCTGGCACTGAGCGCCTGCTTCGCCGCCCAGATGCATGGCACGTTCACGATGCCGGGCGTGCGGCAGGCGCTGCGGACGATCGATGGCGCAAGCAGCCAGGGCTCGTTGCCGATCGCTTCGCTCACAATCGGTGAAAGGACCTTGAACTAAGGTGTCTCGATATTCAGGTCAGGCCGGCATCACCTGAATATCGACACCTTAGGCCGCCAGCCCGCCCGCCTCGGTCTGCAGGAAGGCCTCGCCGCAGGCCTTGGCAAGGTTGCGCACCTTGAGGATGTAGCTCTGCCGCTCGGTGACCGAAATCACGCCGCGCGCGTCGAGCAGGTTGAAGACGTGACTGGCCTTGATGCACTGGTCATAGGCAGGCAGGACCATGCGGTGCCGCGCCGGCGCGTCATTCGATCCGGGCGCGCCGGCCGCGAGCAGCGCCTTGCACTCGGCCTCGGCGTCCTCGAAATGCTTTAGAAGCATCGCGGTGTTGGCGAATTCGAAATTATGGCGCGAATATTCCTGCTCGGCCTGCAGGAAGACGTCGCCATAGGTGACCTTGTCGGCGCCATCGCGGCCGTTGAAGTTCAAGTCGTAGACATTGTCGACGCCCTGCACATACATGGCGAGCCGTTCCAGCCCGTAGGTGAGCTCGCCCGCCACCGGCGCGCATTCGATGCCGCAGACCTGCTGGAAATAGGTGAACTGCGACACTTCCATTCCATCGCACCAGCACTCCCAGCCGAGCCCCCAGGCGCCCAGCGTCGGGCTCTCCCAGTCGTCCTCGACGAAGCGGATGTCGTGCAGCAGCGGATCGACGCCGATGGCTTCCAGCGAGCCGAGATAGAGCTCCTGCAGGTTGGGCGGGTTCGGCTTCAGGATCACCTGGTACTGGTAATAGTGCTGCAGCCGGTTGGGGTTCTCGCCATAGCGCCCGTCCTTCGGCCGGCGCGACGGCTGCACATAGGCGGCGTTCCAGCGCTTCGGACCCAGCGCGCGCAAGGTGGTCGCCGGATGGAAGGTGCCGGCGCCGACCTCCATGTCGTAGGGCTGCAGGATGACGCAGCCATAGTTCGCCCAGTAATTGTGCAAGGTCAGGATCAGCCCCTGGAAGGAGCGGCTGGGATGCATGTGGGCGGGAATGTCGACGGTCACGGCGGCCTCGATGGAGCGGCTGGATGGGGACCACGCTCTAGAGGCACGGCCGGCAAGCGTCAAGGCAAGCGAACTTTGGGTGGTTCGTCTATCGCAGGCTGTTCCCCCGCGCCTCATGCGAGACGCTTTGATCATATCTCGTCCGTCCGCGCCGCCCCTCATTGCCCTACCGGGCATTTCTCCCCGTATAGTGACGGGGAGAAAGACGCCACCGCGGCCGGGTTTCGCCAACCGCCAACGTTGCAGAATGAGTGCCGACGTCGCGGCCACCCCCTTCTCCCCGTCACTATACGGGGAGAAGGCGCCGGCAGGCGGATGAGGGGCGGCGCCGACGTTTCCAATGTCGCCCAAGCGCCCGGCGATTGGGATAGCTTGCGTGAGACGAGAAGCTAAGCTCAAAAGAAGCGGGGCTCCGAAGAGCCCCGCTCAAAGCATGCTTCGGTGCCGCTCAGCCCTTCGGCGCGGGCGTGGTCGGCTTGACCTTCGGGGTTTCCTGCGCCGTGTTGGATTCGATCGGCGGAAGACCCTTGATCAGCTTCTGCTGCAAGGTCGCAAGCACGTCGGGATCCGGCTTCAGGTCGCGGGCCTGGTTCCACTGATAGGTGGCTTCCAGCTTGCGGCCGACGCGCCAGTAGGCGTCGCCGAGATGGTCGTTCAGCACCGGGTCTTCCGGCTTCAGCGACACCGCGCGCTCCATTTCGCGGACCGCATCCTCGAAACGGCCCATGCGGAAATAGGCCCAGCCCAGCGAATCGACGATGTAGCCGTCGCTTGGCCTGAGGTCGACGGCCTTCTGGATCATCGCCAGGCCTTCCTTGAGGTTCAAGTTCATGTCGACCCAGGAATAGCCGAGATAGTTCAGAACCTGCGGCTGGTCGGGGAACAGCTCCAGCGCCTTGCGGAAGTTCGGTTCGGCCTTCGGCCATTCCTTCAGCCGCTCATAGGCGATGCCGCGCTGGTAGAAGATGTTCCAGTTGGCATTCGTTGGCGTCTTCAGCACCTCGACGGCCTTGTCGTAGAGATTGGCGGCCGAGCGAAAGTCCTCCTTGGAGGAGTAGACGCCACCCAGCGCCAGATAGGCGCGCATATCGTCCGGGTGCTTGTCGACGAACGCCTTCAGATGGGCGATCGCCTCGTCATGGCGGTCGAGATCGGCGAGGTTGAGGCCGAGCTGCAGGTCGGAAAGCTCCTTCAGCGGCGAGGAATCGGGAATGCGCCGATAGAGCGCGATTGCCCCCTCGCCGTCCTTCAGCTGCTCGGCGACTGCGGCGAGTTGCACCAGGGCGGCATCGCTGTCGGGCTTCAGCGCCAGCGCATATTGCAGATAGAGGCGCACGAACGGCTCGCCGCCGCCGCGATTGAGCGCGGTGGCGAGATCGAGCAGGATCTCGGAGGCGCCGTCGGACGGGCCGGTGATCAAGGGCTCGACCTTGTCGCCCTTGTTGATCTTTTCGCGCAGCGTGGTGATTTCCAGCTTGCCTGGCGCGAACGCCTCGGCCTGGTCGAGCACCGAAAGCGCCTTGGCCTTGTCGCCCTTGCGGGCGAGGAAGGAGGCGTAGGCCTGCGCATTGCGCATCCATGTCTCCGGCGCGGCACCGCCGGCGGCGGTGTCCTGCAGCGTCGCCGCGTAGATCTGATCGGCCTTTTCGGACATGCCGGCGGCATCGGCGATCAGCGCGCGGTGGAAGGACTTGAACAGGCCGAACCAGTCGGGGCCCTGCAATTTGTCGATGGCGGCCATGGCATCGGCGGGCTCGCCGGCGCCTTCCTTGGCCCAGCCGCTCATGACGCCGGACAGCAGCCGGTCGAGATCGGATTCGAGCGACAGTTTCAGCCAGTACTCGGCCTTGGAGAAATCCTTCTTGTGGAAGGAATCGACGGCCAGCGCCAGGCGCGAGAAACGCTCGACATCGGGCACTTCCCTGAGCTTGTCGGCATAAACGAGCGATTCCTCGAAGCGGCCCTGCGCGATCAGCGACAGCATCAGGCTCTGCTGCAGCGCCGTGTCGCCGGGCGCAAAGGCCAGCGCCTGCTTGTAATAGGCGATGGCGCTGTCGAGATCGTTGTCGCCTTCTGCAATGCGCGCGGCAAGATAGGCGCCGGAGAAGGAGGTGATCTTGACCGGCTCGGTGGTTTGCTTGGCGTGGGCCGGCAGAGCCGAGATCGCCATGCCCGTCACAATTGCCAGCCCCGCGAGCCAGCGCGCACGTCCTTGCATCGTATCCCTTTCAGCCAGACGCAATCCCCAAGTCGATGGGACCGCCACAGACTCGGTCTTTTCCCGACAAAGCATGGCCTTTTTGGGGTCAGGCTTCAATCCGGGCCGAATTCACAATCGGGTCACCCGATTAACGAACAATGGCCGCAGACGATAATAGCAGATCGCGCGGCCAACTACACCCTGACATCATGATCTATGCCCTGACGCCACGAAACTTGCGGCGACCTCGCTGCACAGGCGGTCCATGGGCGGGTGCTGGCAGCTTCTCGGGGGATGCCCGAGGGCTCCGGCGCTCTGCGGCCGGCCGCTTGTCAGTTCACCCTGGCGATGCAGAAATCGATGACGTCGATCAGCGCCGATTTCTGCGGCGTCGCCTCCAGCGGCGCCAGCGCATCCCTGGCGATCTCGCCGAAATGACGGGCGCGGCCGATCGTGTCGGCAATCGCCCCGTGGCGGGTCATCAGGCCGATCGCCTTTTCGAGCCCGGCGTCGTCGGTGACGTTGTCCTCGATGGCGCGCTTCCAGAAGGTGCGCTCGGCCTTGGTGCCGCGCCTGTAGGCGAGGATCACCGGCAGCGTCACCTTGCCCTCGCGGAAATCGTCGCCGACATTCTTGCCGAGGTCCTTGCTGGAGCCGCCATAGTCGAGCGCGTCGTCGATGAGCTGGAAGGCAAGGCCGAGATTCATGCCGTAGGAGCGCAGCGCGGCGCGGTCGTTGCGGGTTGCCTGGGCGATGACCGGGCCGACCTCGGCGGCGGCCGAGAACAGCGCGGCGGTCTTGGCCTTGATGACGGCGAAATGCTCGTCCTCGGTGGTCTCCAGGTTCTTGGCGGCGGCGAGCTGCATCACCTCGCCCTCGGCGATGATGGAAGCGGCGCTGGACAGGATGTCGAGGGCTTCCAGCGAGCCGACATCGACCATCATGCGGAAGGCCTGGCCGAGCAGGAAGTCGCCGACCAGCACGCTGGCCTGGTTGCCCCAGATCATGCGCGCCGTCTTCTTGCCGCGGCGCATGCCGCTCTCGTCGACGACATCGTCGTGCAGCAGCGTTGCCGTGTGCATGAACTCGACCGAAGTGGCGAGCTTGACATGACCGTCGCCGGAATAGCCGAACATCTGGGCGGCGGCGAGCGTCAGCATCGGCCGCAATCGCTTGCCGCCGGACGAGATCAGATGGTTGGCGACCTCGGGGATCATCTCGACGTCGGAGCCGGCCTTGGACAGGATCAGCTTGTTGACGCGGCCCATGTCGGCGGCCGTCAGATCGATCAGATCCTTGATGGAGGCGGGTTCCCGCTTCCCGTTTTCGATGTTGAGAACGACACCCACCACAGACACTCCCGTCTATTCCAAGCGCACGACGGCACCTAGTCCCGAAGCAGACTCTAGGGCGGCATCCACCGGCACGGCAAGAGGCGAATTGGCGCGGTTGCGGCCGGCGGCGTGAACGCCCACGTTTACAGGAACGGCGCAACCTGCGATTTTCATTCCATGATAGAGCTCATCCGTACCAACGATGCCGTGATCATCTCCTTCGTCGAATCGCTGATGCGCGACGCCGGCATCGCCTGTTTCGTCGCCGATGAGAACATGAGCGTGCTCGACGGCTCGATCGGCATCCTGCCGCGGCGCGTCATGGTCGACGCCGACAAGGCGGACGCGGCGCGGCGCATATTGACCGATGCCGGCATCGCCAACGAGATCCGCCGGAAATGACGTCCGCGTCGCCCGCAGCCCTTGTCCCGGACACACCGGCCCATACGGTCGATGCCTTCCATCGCGGGCGTTTCTGGCTGGTGCAGCCTCGGGCCGCCGGCCACCGCGCCGGCATGGACGCCATGATGCTGGCCGCCGCCGTGCCCTCTCCCTTTGGCGGACGGCTGGCCGATTTCGGCGCCGGCGCGGGCGCCGCGGGGCTTGCGGTGCTGTCGCGCTGTCCGGCGGCGCGGGTTGTGCTGGTCGAACGCTCGCCGGAAATGGCCGGATTCGCGCATGCCACGCTCGCCCATCCCGGCAACGCGCATCTCGGCGACCGCGCCTCGGTGCTGACGGCCGATGTCACGCTGACGGGCAAGGCGCGCGGCGAGGCCGGCCTTGCCGACAACAGTTTCGACTTCGTCATCATGAACCCGCCCTTCAACGCCGCTGAGGACCGCGCCACGCCGGATCAGTTGCGCAAGCAGGCGCATGTGATGGAGGACGGGCTGTTCGAAAGCTGGATCAGAAGCGCCGCCGCGGTGGCGAAGCCACGCGGCGGGCTCGCCGTCATCGCCAGGCCCGAGCAGCTGGGCGCCCTGCTCGATGCGATCGACGGCCGCTTCGGCGATACCGAGATGCTCGCCGTCCACCCCCGTCCCGAGGCGGCGGCAATCCGGATCGTCGTCAGGGCGACGCTCGGCGCGCGCGGAAAACTGTCGATCCGCCCGCCGCTGATGCTGCACGCCGAGACAGGCAACGGGCCAGCCGAGCGGACCGAGATGATCAACAACGGACTGGCGTCGCTTTTCGGCGATTGATCATCGGCCGGCCATGCGGCATTGCCGTTGGCCGGCGAATTCCTACATGCCCACAGCAAGATGAGGCCTCATCTTGCTGCTTTTTCAGTGACCGGAGACCCCGACCTCGTGAAACGCCTCTTGAACCGCCTGCTGCCGAAGTCCTGGCGCTCCACCGTCGTCGTGGTTCCGGTCATCCGCCTGCACGGCACGATCATGGCCGGCGGCGGCCAGTTCCGGCCGAGCCTGTCGCTGGCGTCCACCGCCGGCCTCATCGAGAAGGCGTTCTCCTTCGAGGCGCCCGTCGTCGCCATCTCCATCAATTCGCCAGGCGGCTCGCCGGTGCAGTCACGGCTGATCTTCAAGCGTATCCGCGACCTCGCGGTGGAGAAGAACAAGAAGGTGCTAGTGTTCGTCGAGGACGTGGCGGCCTCCGGCGGCTACATGATCGCGGTCGCCGGCGACGAGATCTTTGCCGATCCGTCCTCGATCGTCGGCTCGATCGGCGTCGTCTCCGCCTCGTTCGGTTTTCCCGAGCTGATGAAAAAGATCGGCATCGAGCGGCGTGTCCACACCGCCGGCCAGAACAAGGCGGTGCTGGACCCGTTCAAGCCGGAGAAGAAGGAAGATGTCGAGCGGCTGAAGGCGCTGCAGCTTGAAGTGCATGAGACCTTCATCGACCTCGTCAAGGAGCGGCGCGGCACCAGGCTGAAGGACGATCCTGACCTGTTCACCGGCCTGTTCTGGACCGCCAAGAAGGGTCTCGAGCTCGGCCTCGTCGACGCGCTGGGCGACATGCGGGGCGTTCTGAAGACCCGCTTCGGGGCGAAGACCCAGCTGAAGCTGATCACCGCGCCGCGCGGCCTGTTCGGCCGCTTCGGCCTGTTCGGCTCGCGCTTTTCGGCGCCCGACATCGCGGCCGCCGCAGCCAGCGGCGTCGTCGATGCGGCGGAAGAGCGCGCGCTGTGGGCGCGCTTCGGGCTTTGAAAAAACGGTGAAAGCGTCTAGCATATCCGCTTGACCGACCCGACCGGCCGCATTCGCCGCCTATTCGAGGGAGGAGTTTTGGGATGCCGCAGATCATTTTCTTCGTCGTTATCGGCGCCGCCGCCTATTTCGGCTATCGCGCCTTCATCCGCGAAGCCGAGCGCGTGACGGCCAAGATCCGGCGTACCGAGAAACAGGCGGCAAACGGCACCATGGGGACGCTGGTCAAGGACCCGAAGACCGGCGAATACCGGCTGGCCAAGGACTGAACGCCATCTCGTCAGCAACCGAAGCGTTGGATGCCGGGACGCAAGCCGGCACGTGGCTTGCCCCTGCCAAGATCAACCTTGCGCTGCATGTCACCGGCAGGCGCGCCGACGGCTATCATCTGCTTGAAAGCCTCGCCGTCTTCACCCGCTTCGGCGACCGGGTCGAGATCGAGCCGGCCGAGACCGACCGGTTGTCCATCTCAGGCAAATACGCCCCTGCGGTTCCAGCGGACGACAGCAATCTGGTGGTGAAGGCGCGCGAGGCACTGCGCCGCGAAGCGGGATCGCTTGCCACGCAACCTGTTGCCATCAATCTGGAAAAGAACCTGCCGGTCGCCTCCGGCGTCGGCGGCGGCTCCAGCGATGCCGCCGCCGTGCTGCGCGGACTGGTCCAGACATGGCAGCTCGACATCGACGATGCCGAGCTGGCGCGGATCGGCCTGTCGCTTGGAGCAGATGTGCCGATGTGCCTAGCGGCAAGGCCGCTGATCGCGCGCGGCGTCGGCGACGAGATTTCCGCGGTCGAAGGCTTTCCCGCGCTCGCCCTGGTGCTGGTCAATCCGGGCATCGCGGTTTCCACGCCGGAGGTTTTCAAGGCGCTGGCCAGCCGCGACAACGAGGCGCTGCCGCCGCTGCCCGGCAAGCTCGATTTCCATACCATCCGCAACTGGCTGGAGGCGACGCGCAACGACCTCGAGCCCGCCGCCCGCGCCATCCAGCCGGCAATCGGCGAAGCGCTCAAGGCGCTGAGGAAGGCCGACGCCGGCTTTGCCCGCATGTCGGGTTCCGGCGCCACCTGCTTCGGCCTGTTCGAGACCGGCAATGTCGCCAAGCGCGCGGCGCTCGAAATAAGGCGCCGCCATCCCGACTGGTTCGTCGCCGCGACGCGAAGCATGGAGGCCGACGCCCATGGCCAAGATTGACGAGAGCCGCCCCTTCATCCCCGTGCGCATCGCGGTGCTGACGGTTTCGGATACGCGCAGCCTCGCCGACGACAAATCCGGGCAGACGCTGGCCGACCGCATCGCGGAGGCCGGCCACATCCTCGCCGCGCGCGACATCGTCACCGACGACCGGGAGAATATCCGCGACAAGGTGCTCGGCTGGTCGAAGGACGAAGGCGTCGATGTCGTCATCACCACGGGCGGCACCGGCTTCACCGGCCGCGACGTGACGCCGGAAGCGCTGGAACCGATCTTCGAAAAGCGCATGGACGGCTTTTCCGAAGTGTTCCACCGCATCTCCTACGACAAGATCGGCACCTCAACGATCCAGAGCCGGGCGACCGGCGGCGTCGTCAACGCCACCTTCGTCTTCGTACTGCCCGGCTCGCCCGGCGCCTGCAAGGACGCCTGGGACGGCATCATCAAGGCGCAGCTCGACTACCGTCACATGCCCTGCAACTTCGTCGAGATCATGCCGCGCCTGGACGAGCACCTGAAACGCGGCAAGGCCGGGTGACCGCCTGACGGGCGTCGCCGCTTCAGCGGATGACCGGCTCGCCGTGGAAGCGCCGGCGCGAGGGGCGCGAGACGCCGAAGCCGACTTCCATCATCAGCCGCGGCGTGCGCGAAGGCACCGTGCCCATGTCGAAGCCGAACGGATCCTCGACGAAGCCGAGCCCTGCTTCACCCGTGAGCGTGACCGGGCTGTCGTCGCCATAGACCTTCAGCACCTCATCCGCCGGATGCTCGACAAGCAGCGTAAGTTGGTGCTTTAGGCTGCGGCGTTTGTGGCTGCCGCGCACATAGACATGCGGGCCGGTGCCGGCATCGCAGGGCTTCAGGTAGGAGAAGAATTTCAGCATCCGCCAGTCGTCGAGATCGAAATGGTACTTGCCGAGCGAGGCAAGGTTCTTGTCGGCGCTCCTTCTCCCCCAAAAACGCGGGAAAAATCACATCGGCGGCGCGACCCAAATCTCCGCGTCGAGTCTTTTCGTTGCCAGGCCGCGCGCGATGGCTTCGGCGCTGCGGGCGCTTTTGGCGAGCGCCGTGGCCTGGCGCTTGCTGATGACCAGCCCCTCGGCCAGCGCCCGGTTGCCGGAAAAGACCCTGGCCAGGAACGGCGCGCGGCTGCCGCGCGCGCGAGAAAAACGCGCCGGCATGGTGGCCTTCGCCGTGTGGGCCACGACCTCGTCGATCCAGCCGTCCGACAGCCGCGCGCCGGGCTCCAGCAACAGCAGCCAGTCGCCCTTTGCCTGCCGGATACCGGCGGCGATGCCGCCGGCGACATAGTGGCAGCCGGCATGGTCGGCAACGCGGTGCGTCTGGTCGGTCGAGCCGGTGTCGCAGACGACGACGTCGCGCACCACGCCTTCGACCGCGCCGCCGATCAGCGAGGCGAGCGTGCGGGCAAGGCCCTCTTCGTCATTCAGGGTTTCGATGAGAACGGTGAGCATTGCCAGCCGAATAGCGGAAAGCCGCGCCATGCGCCAGTTTTTGCATCGCGGCACAAAAAGTTCTTGCTTTGTTCTCATCGAGAAAATAGGAATAGTTTCATGAACAGAGCGATTCGACAGCCTGCTGACAGTCCTTGGGAAAGGGCGAAAATGGAACAGATCGTGCGTGCCGACATTGCAGCCTTCGGAGCCGGGAGAGCCGAGATGGCGAATGCGATGATCGAGCAGAGCGGCATGCGCGTGCGGCCCGACCGCAATCGCGGCCGTTCCGCCGGCATTAATCCGTCCGGCCGCTTCGAGCCGGTCAGCCGGCATGTGTTCGACGACGGCTGGAATTCGCTGGAGGAACTGCCGCCGTTCAAGACCGAGGTGCAGGTCGAGAGGCCGCGCACCATCATCACGCGCAACGAGTCGCCCGACATCTCCTTCGATCGTTCGATCAACCCCTATCGCGGTTGCGAGCATGGCTGCGTCTACTGCTTTGCCAGGCCGACGCATTCCTTCATGGGCCTGTCGCCGGGACTCGATTTCGAATCGAAGCTGTTCGCCAAGCCTGATGCGGCGCGCATGCTCGACAAGGAACTGTCGAAGTCCGGCTACCAGCCGCGCACCATCGCCATCGGCACCAACACCGATCCCTACCAGCCGATCGAGAAGCAGTACCGGATCATGCGCGAGATCCTCGAAGTGCTGGAGGCGCGCGGCCATCCGGTCGGCATCGTCACCAAGTCGGCGCTGGTGACGCGCGACATCGACATCCTGTCGCGCATGGCCGAACGCGGACTTGCCAAGGTGGCGTTGTCGGTGACGACGCTCGACCGCATGCTGGCGAGAACCATGGAACCGCGCGCGTCGACGCCGACCAAGCGGCTGGAGGCGATCCGGCAGCTCTCCGACGCCGGCATTCCGGCCTCCGTCATGGTCGCGCCGATCATCCCCGGCCTGACCGATCCGGAGATGGAGCGCATCCTCGATTCGGCACGCGCCGCCGGCGCGCGCGAAGCGGGCTATGTCGTGCTGCGGCTGCCGCTGGAGGTGGCGCCGATCTTCAAGGACTGGCTGTTGCGCCATTATCCGGACCGCTACCGGCACGTGATGTCGCTGATCCGTTCGATGCGCGACGGCAAGGACTACGATTCGGAATGGGGCAAGCGCATGAAGGGCGCCGGACCCTATGCCTGGCAGATCGGCCGCCGTTTCGAGATCACCGCCAAGCGGCTCGGGCTCAACGCCGAGCGGCGGCAGCTCAGGACCGACCAGTTCGTCGCCGCAGCCAACGCCACCGAGCAGTTGATGCTGCTTTGAAGGTCTCGCGCCGGCCACCGCCGGCTGGCGCGAGAAGAATCCCGTCCGGCCTGTCCCCCGGCCTCGAGACGGTGCCCTCCCGGTCCGCGCCCCACCCGACCCGGAGGGACTTGCGGAGAATCGGAGCCGATGCGAACCTCGCCGCACCATGGCTCGCGCGCGTTCCGATTCTCCGCTTCTCTTCGAAATCGTCGAGAAACCCGATTTCTCCATCGAGACGAAGGCGATGGCCGACGGATTGTGGCCGGTGGCGGGAATGGACGAGGCCGGGCGCGGACCGCTCGCCGGTCCGGTCGTCGCGGCGGCGGTGGTGCTCAACCCCGCCAACATTCCCGAGGGGCTCGACGATTCCAAGCGCCTCACCCATCTGCAGCGTGAAGCGCTGTTCGCCAGGATCCTGGGCTCGGCGCTCGGCGTGTCGATGGCCTCGATCAGCGCCGAAGGCATCGATGGCAGCAACATATTGAAGGCCAGCCTCGAAGCGATGCGCCGTGCCGTCGCAGGCCTGTCGCTGCGGCCGAAGCTGGCACTGGCCGACGGCCGCGACGTGCCGCCCGGTCTCGCTTGCGAAGGACGCGCGCTGATCAAGGGCGACCAGCGCTCGCAGTCGATCGCCGCCGCCTCGATCGTCGCCAAGGTGATGCGCGACCGCATGATGTGCGGCTGCGGCGGTCACCACGAGCGCTACGGCTTCGAGGTGCATATGGGCTACGCAACGGTCCGCCACCGCACCGCGATCGAAGCGCACGGCCCGGTGGCAAGGTTGCACCGGGCGTCATTCGCGCCGTTTCGCTTGGGCGGCGTCGAGGTGGTTGAGGAAGAGAGCTTCGTCGGCTTGGAATAATCTCCCCCCTTGAGGGGGAGATGGCCGGCAGGCAGAGGGGGTCGCTTCGCGTGAAGCTCCAACGCCATCTGTCGTCCGCAAGAAAGTCGAGCCCAGTCGAACCGACCCCCTCTGTCGCCTTTGGCGACATCTCCCCCTCAAGGGGGGAGATTATCTCCGCTCAAACAAAAAAGCCGCCGGGTTGCCCCAGGCGGCTTCATGCTAGATAGGACATACCAGCCTAGTTCAGCTTGGCCTTCACTTCCTGCAGCGCCGACTTGAAGAAGTCCGCGCCGGCCTTGGCGTCGACCTTGGCGGCAAGCAGCGCGCGGGCGGCCTCGACGGCGACGTCGACGGCGCTGGCACGCACTTCCGCAACTGCCTCGCGCTCGGCCTGGCCGATCTTCTGCTCGGCGAGCGCGGTGCGGCGCGTCACGTAGTCCTCGGTCTTCTTGTGCGCCTCGGCGGCGAGCAGTTCGGCCTCGCGCTTGGCGGCGGCGACGATGTCGGCGGCCTCCTGCTCGGCTTCCTTGCGCTTCTTCTGGTACTGGCCGAGCAACTGCTGGGCCTCTTCGCGCAGTCGGCGGGCTTCTTCAAGCTCGTTGCTTATCTTGGCGGCGCGCGCGTCGAGGCCCTTGGCGATCAGGCCGGGCACCTTGATGTAGACGGCAACGCCAAGAAAGATGATCAGGGCGACCGTGGCCCAGAGCGTTGCGAGAGATGTAGCGTCCATGATGCGCTCCTCACCGGGCCACGGATTTGACCGCTGCCGCGATCTCGGCCTTGCTGGCCTTGCCGCCGACAAGCGCCTCGACGATGGCCGAAGCGGTGTCCTCGGCGATGGTGCCGACTTCCTTCATGGCGTTAGCCTTGATCGACGCGATGCTGGCCTCGGCCGCGCCGAGCTTCTTGTCGAGCTCCGCCTCGACCTTCTTGCGGGCGGCGTCGGCCTCGGCCTTGGCGGCATCGCCGGCCTGCTGGCCGATCGCATTGGCTCTCGACTTGGCTTCGGCCAGTTCCTGCTCGTAAGCAGCAACGGCGGCGTCAGCCTCGCCCTTCAGCCGGGCGGCATGGTCGAGGTCCTGCGTGATGCGGTCGTTGCGGACGTCGATGATGCCACCAAGGCGCGGCATCACCACCCGCTTCAGGAACAGGTAGAACAGCCCGAAGGTGATCGCCAGCCACAGCAACTGCGACGGGAACGTCGCCGGATCGAATGGCGGGAACGTGCCGTGCGCCTCGCCGGGCACCTCGGTGCCGGCATGCGTTTCGGCTCCCGCACCGGCGGCGCCTTCGGCGGCCGGCGCTGACTCTTCTGCAAAGGCAGATGTCACGAACATGGACTATCCCCTGATATCAGGCCAGCCGCTGATCGCGGCCTGCCTGTCCAATCTTCCCAGTGCTCAGCCGAACAGGGCCAGAAGCGCGATGAGAAGGGAGAAGATGCCCAGAGCTTCGGTCACGGCGAAGCCGAAGATCAGGCGGCCGAACTGGCCATCAGCAGCCGACGGGTTGCGCAGCGCGCCCGCCAGGTAGCTGCCGAAGATGTTGCCGAGGCCGATGCCCGCGCCACCCATGCCCAGGCAAGCGATGCCGGCGCCGATGTACTTTGCTGCTTCTGCGTCCATTTCAAACTCCTTTGGATCTGTAATTCCGTTGCAATTCCATCCGGCGACGAATGCCGGAACCTCGTAATCAGTGCCCGGGATGCAGGGCGTCGTTCAGATACATGCAGGTCAGCACGGCAAAGACGTAGGCCTGCAGGAAGGCGACCAGCAGTTCCAGCGCAGTCAGCGCGACGGCCATGGCAAGCGGCAGCACCGAGCCGGCGATGCCGACGGCGCCCAGCGCGCTCAGGCTGACGACGAAGCCGGAGAACACTTTCAGCGTGATGTGGCCGGCCAGCATGTTGGCGAACAGACGAACCGAGAGGCTGACCGGGCGCGACACGAAGGAGATCACCTCGATCAGCACCACCAGCGGCAGCAGGAAGACCGGCACGCCATGCGGCACGAACAGCTTGAGGAAGCCGAGGCCATGCTTGCCGAAGCCGTAGACGACGACGGTTCCGATGACCAGCGCGGCGAGACCGAAGGTGACGATGATGTGGCTGGTGACGGTGAAGAAATAGGGGAACAGGCCGAGCAGGTTGGCGACCAGCACGAACATGAACAGCGAAAAGACGAAGGGGAAGAACTTCAGCCCCTGCGTTCCCGCCGAGTCCCGCAGCATGTTGGAGACGAACTCGTAGGCCATTTCCGAGACCGACTGCAGGCGGCCGGGAACGAGGCTGCGGCTGGCAGTGGTGAGGTAGAGGAAGGCCGATGCGACCGCGACGGTCGCGACCATGAACAAGGCGGAATTGGTGAAGGACAGGTCGTAGCCGCCGATGTTGATCGGAATCAGCTTGACGATATGGAACTGGTGGATCGGATCGACCTTGTCAGCAGCCACTTTTACATCCCCGTCAAAGCCGCGAGCGGCTTCAGTGTCTTACCCAGCGCCAGGACGGCGCCACTTCATTCCTCCGGATCGCGCGGCGTGCCGCCCTGTCCGAATTGCGCCACTAGCCCCGCCGAACGCAGGACATTGAGGACGCCGGCGCCAAATCCCAGCAGCAGGCCGACGATCAGACCCCATGGCGATATTCCCGCCAGCCGGTCGATGATCCAGCCGATCGCGACACCGACCACTATACCTGCGATGAACTCGCTGGACAGCTTGAGTGCCTGACCGTATCCGGTCACTGCTTTCGCGTCGTCTTTCCCCTCGAGCCGGTCCGGCCGTCTTGTCGCAAGCGATGCTTCAAGATCACGCCGGCGGCGCTCAAGATCGTCGTCGCGGATGTCGGCTTCGCGCTGCTTGCCGCGGCCGGTTTCTCCGGTTCCGTCTGGCCCGTTCGTGTCGGCCATCGCAACCCCCCTGCCCGGTCAGACCGCTAGCGTCCGTCCGCTTCTAAAGTCGCCGGCAACATAGTTAGAGGGTCCGCGCCCGTCAAGCCACGGGCCGAACTTCAAACCCATGTATTTTTTGTTTTAAAATCAATAGCTTAAAGAGGTGCGACATCGTGCCCGTCGCGCTTGGGGGCAAGCGCCCGGCGAATCCTTGCAACCAAGGCTCCCCGGTTGCCGGCGTCCGGAGCCATCCGGACCGCCCGGACGGTCCCGGCGAAACAGCCTCAGCTCCAGCCGCCACCATAGGTGCGGTAGAAGATATGCAGGCCGATCTTGGTCATTCGCTTCATCGTGCGCGCCCAGCCCGGATGCACGTAATTGGCATAGTAGTGGGTCGACGAGCCGACTTCCGGAATGAAGATCTTGCCGGCTGTCACCGCCATGGCGACGTCCTGCGCGGTCTTGTAGGCGGCGGGATCGGTGACGCGCTTCTTGCGGCCGTCGCAGGCGAAGGAGAACTGGCAGCGGTTCAGCCAGTTGTCGTTCTGGTAGACGACGCCGCAGATCGACTTCGGATAGGCCGGGTTGCGCACGCGGTTGAGGATCACCTGGGCGACGGCGGCCTGGCCGCGCACGGATTCGCTGCGCGCCTCGAAATAGATGCCGTTGGCAAGGCAGGCCTGCTCCGGCTTGGAGAAGACGCTGGCCGGTAGCGGGTTCTGGATCCACCAGTGATCGCCCGTGGCCATCGGCGGGATGAAGCGGCCGTTGTTCGGCTCCTCGTCCTGCAGCAGCGCCTCGAAGGGCGAGGCCTTGGCATAGTCGGGCTCGGCCTGGGCATAGGCGGTGGCCAGCACGTCCGGCTTGTCGTTGTTGACGAGCGCCGCCAGCATGGCCGGCACGCCGGGATCCGGCTTCTTGTCCTCGCGGATGTGGAACGCCTGGGCGATCTGGATCTCCTTGCCCTTGATGCCGGGCTTGGCGAAGGCGAGCTTCAGGCCGCTGTCCATGCTCGGGCGAAGCAGCGAGGATGTGCGTTCGAAGATTGAGCCGGCGTTGAAGGCCTTTGGTGGCGCCACCGGCGAGACCTGAACGATGCGGCCCTTCTTGTCGGCGCGCACGATGCGGTCCTCGTCGGGCGTCGTGCCGGCCACATTGCCCTTGCCGCGAAAGGCGACCGTGCCGACGCCCGGCAGTTGCACGCCGGAGCCGGAGATCGAGCCGGTGGAGGTGGAATCGACGAACGGCATCTCGGCGTTGTGGACCGAGCCCGCGACGGACTTTTCGACATAGGCGTTCCAGCGGGCGTTCGACGTCTCAAGGCCGGAAACGAGGCTGGTCATGTCCTGATAGGCGACGACCGACGGAAAGCCGACCCAGATGCCAAGGCCAATAACGAACGGAGACAGGAAGGAACGTTTTCTCTCACCGGCGGCGGCGACCAGCCGCTTCAAGACACGTCGATGCACGGAACTCTCCAGAAACGCAACTGACCCTCTGGAGAGCCAAAATGATGCATTAACCTTGATGGGGCGTTAACGCCATCGATCGTGTTTTTTGATGTTGGCCTGAATCGGGACGGCCCCTGAATCAGGCTGGCCGCAGGAAGATCGGCCAGGCGATCAGCGCGCAGCCGGCCGCCGCCAGCCAGACGCCGGGCCATGCCCAGAGGTGCAGGAGCCCGGGAATGGCGATCGGCACCAGGCAGAAGCCGACGAAGACGAAACTGTTGGCGAGGCTGAGCGCGGTGCCGACATGGCCGGGGCCGGCAAGCGTGGCAAGCTCGGTGTAGGCGACGCCGTGCCAGGCGGAGACCGCGATGCCCGCGACGACCAGCATGACGGGAAGCGCCGCCATGAGGGCCGGCCGGCCTGCGGCCGTGACGACCAGCAGCCAGAGCACGGCGAAGGCCAGCGCGCTCAGCGCGCTGCACAGCCTGAGGAACGGGCGGCGGTTGCCGTGACGGTCGGTGAAGCGGCCGCTCCAGACGCGCATGACCATGGCGCCGGTCTGCACGGCGGCGAGGCTCGCGCTGGTCGCCAATGTCCCCAGCCCTACGAAATCGTGCAATAACACCGAGGCGAAGGTGAGCACCGCCACCTGCGGGAAGCAAAGCAGGCCGATGGCGCTCGAGATGCGCCAGACCTCGAGATTGTGCAGCGACGCCGGACCGGCCGTCGCGGCGACATGACCGCCTCCTTCCGCCGGCGGTTCGTGCAGCCAGCGCCAGGCAAGGACGGCCGAGAGGGCGGAAACGGCCGCCAGCAGGCCGAAGACGGCGGCAAAGCCGAAGCCCAGGGCAAGCGAGGGGAGGACGAGCGCGCCGATGCCGCCGCCGAGCGGCACCGCCGTCTGCCTGATGCTCATGGCGAAACCGCGCTCGCCCTCGCGGAACCATCCCATGATGGCGCGGCCGCTGGAGCCGTTGACGCTGCCGCCGAGCAGGCCGGCGACGAGCAGACTTGCCGAGAGCAGAGTGACGCCGGGGATGGCACCCTTTGTCGGCACGACGAGCAAAGCCATGACGAACAGCCAGGCCGCCGTCGCGCCGAGCCCGGTCAACAGCACGCGGCGGTCGCCCCAGCGATCGGTGAGCACGCCCCAGGGCAGTTCGCTGAGCGCCACGCACCAAGAAGGCCGAGCGCGAGGCCGAGCGATGCATTGTCGAGCTGATAACCCTGGCGCATCACCACTGCGGTGGCCGGCACGCCGGAGAAGGTCGCCGAGAACCCGGCATTGGCGGCAACTCCGATGCCCAGCACCTTCCAGCGATGGTTGGGTCCGAAGGTTCGGCCGGCAGTGCCGGAAACGGCTTTGGCAGGCGGCGCGCAATCGGTGCGTGTGACGATGGTGGACATGGTTCCATTCCCGTGGCGGCCGGCTGACCGGCTTGACGAGCGTGATGTAGCGCCGTAGCTTTGTCCATAAAATCAGGAAGTTTTTGACAAACGATCCTGAAATTCGGGACAATACTCATGCGACGCGTCACATTCGACCTCGACGTTCTCAGGACATTCGTCACCGGGATGGAGCTGGGCAGCTTCGCCAAGGCCGCCGAGAGGCTCGGCCGTTCGACCTCGGCCGTCAGCGCACAGCTGAAAAAGCTAGAAGAACAGGCGGCGACGCCGATCTTCCGCAAGTCCGGGCGCGGGCTGGCGCTGACCGAGGCCGGCGAGACCATGCTCGGCTATGCACGCCGGCTGCTCGAACTCAACGACGAGACGGCCGCCGCCATTCACGACGTCGAGCTGGAAGGCTGGGTGCGGCTCGGACTGCAGGAGGATTTCGGCGAGGCGGTGCTGCCGGAGGTGCTCGGCCGCTTCGCCCGCGGCCATCCCAAGGTCCGGATCGAGGCGCGGATCGCGCGCAGCCACGAGCTCGCCGAGCGGATCACCCAGGGCAGCCTCGACATTGCGCTCGCCTGGCACAATGGCGCGAGCCTGCCCTACAGCCGGCACGTCGCCGACGTGCAGATGCGCTGGGTCGGGCCGGCAAAGCCGATCGAGCTAGGCGCGCCCGGCGGCGAGGCCCTGCCGCTGGTGGCGCTGGAGGCGCCCTGCCTGCTGCGCACGGTGGCGACCGAAACCCTCGACCGCGCCGGCCTGTCATGGCGGATGGCCTTCTCCAGTCCCAGTCTCGGCGGCATCTGGGCGGCGGTGGCGGCCGGTCTCGGGCTGACGATCCGCAACGATATCGGCCTGCCCGCCAATGTCAGGGCGATGGCGTCCGGGACGCTCGGGCTCCCTGCCCTGCCGAAGATGGCGCTGGTGCTGCACCAGAAGGACGCTGAGCTCGACCCGGTCGCGGCGCGGCTGGCGGAGATATTACTGCAGGCGGCAGTGGAGGCGCTGCCCGAAAGCGCCGAGACGAAAGAGAGCCTGCTGAAAGTCGCCTAGCTTCTTGGCCGAAGCCTATCGACTTCGTCATCCTAGGGACAGCGACGCGAAGCGGAGCGTAGACCCTAGGATCCATGCCGTTCCATCGACCGAGGTGTGCAACGGAGCAGAACTCTGCACCGCAGCGCGTCTAAGTCACGGCGTGGATCCTCGGGTCTGCGCCGCGTCGCCTCGCTCCTTGCTCCGCCCCGTGGATGGCGACCGCAGGGACGCGCTGCCGACTCCAAGGCCTCAGCGCTTCTTCGCCCTGCCCGCAAACGGGTTGTCCGAGGTGCGCAGCGCCATGCGGATCGGCACGCCGGGCATGTCGAAGGCCTCGCGCAGGCTGTTCGAGAGATAGCGGACGTAGGATTGCGGCATCGCGTCCGGCCGCGAGCAGGAGACGACGAAGCCCGGCGGGCGCGTCTTGGCCTGGGTGACATATTTGATCTTCAGCCGGCGGCCGGCGACGGCGGGCGGCGGGTGATGCGCAAGGATGCCTTCCAGCCAGCGGTTGAGCTTGCCGGTCGAGACGCGGCTGTTCCACACCTTGTGCGTCTTGATGACGCTATCCATCAATTTGTCGAGGCCGCGCCCGGTCTCGGCCGACACCGTCACCGCCTGGATGCCGCGCACCTGCGGCAAGAGCCGCTCGGTCTTCTCGCGCAGTTCCGCCAGCAATTCCTGCGGATTGTCGATCAGGTCCCACTTGTTGAAGGCGATGACCGGCGCGCGACCCTCGCGGATGATCAGGTCGGCGATCTGCAGGTCCTGCTTCTCGAACGGGATGGTGGCATCGAGCACGATGATGACGATCTCGGCAAAGCGGATGGCGCGCAGGCCGTCCTGCACCGAGAGCTTCTCGAGCTTCTCCTGGACCTTGGCCTTGCGCCGCATGCCGGCGGTGTCGAACAGTTTTATCCGGCGGCCGCGCCAGTCCCAGTCGACCGAGATCGAATCGCGGGTGATGCCGGCTTCCGGCCCGGTCAGCAGGCGCTCTTCGCCGATCAGCGCGTTGATCAGCGTCGACTTGCCGGCGTTGGGGCGGCCGACGACGGCGATGCGCATCGGCTTGGTGTCGTCATAAACGGGCTCGGCATCGGGGTCGGTGATGTCCTCGCCGATCAGCACCTCGCTGGCGGCGATCTCCGCATCGTCCTGCTCGTCCTCGCCGAAGGCGCGTTCCTCGCCGAGCGCGGCGATCACCGCGTCGCGCAGGTCGGGCATACCCTGGCCATGCTCGGCCGAGACCGGGATCGGCTCGCCGAGGCCAAGCTCCCAGGCCTCCAGCATGCCGCCTTGCGCGCCGCGAGCCTCCGCCTTGTTGGCGACCAGCACCACCGGCTTGCCGGACTTGCGCACGACCTCGGCGAAGGTGCGGTCGTCGGGCAGCAGGCCGGACTTGGCGTCGATGGTGAAGAAGATCAGGTCGGCCTCGCGGATGGCGATCTCGGTCTGCTGGCGCATGCGGCCGGGCAGCGTCGAGGCGGCCGCGTCCTCGAAGCCGGCGGTGTCTATGACGTCGAAGAAAAGATCGTAGAGCTTGGCGGCGTGGACGCGGCGATCGCGGGTGACGCCCGGCGTGTCGTCGACGAGCGCCAGCTTCTTTCCGACCAGCCGATTGAAAAGAGTCGATTTGCCGACGTTAGGCCGGCCGATGATGGCGACTTTGAAGCCCATCCGGGGTCACGACGCGTTGCCCGACCCGCGGATCAGCTCGGACATCAAGGTCGCCCGCTGGCGCGCATTGCGCGGGGCGCCGTCATCCGAAGCGATCTGGTCGAACAGTTTGAGCGCGTCCGCGGTCTTGCCTTCCTTCCAGGCGGCAAGGCCGAGTGCCTCGCGCGCGGTGTGGCGCAGCTTGTTGGTGTCGGCGGTGAGCGCCTCGACGCGGCTGGACACGTCTGCGAAAGAGCCGCTGTCGACGAGCAGCAGCGCTGCCCTCAGACGCGCCATGTCGCGAATACCCTGCGGGATGGCGTTGTCGGCCGCGACGTCGTCGAAATCCTTGACGGCGGCGGCGACGTCACCCTTGTCGGCCTTGACCGTCGCGGCGCGCATGCGGGCGAGCAGCGGATAGGCGCCGTAGCCGTCCTTCTGGAGCTGATCGAGGGCGGTGAGCGCCTCGTCGCTCTTGCCGTCATTGGCAAGCTTCAGCGCCTGCGAGAAAGCGTCGCCCGAGCGGTTGGCGCGGCTCTCGTCCCAATAGCGGTAGCCGACGACGGCGGCGGTGCCGAGCACGATCAGGATGGCAAGGCCAAGCAGCGCCGGACCAAAACGGTCCCACAGCGCCTGCGCCTGTTCGCGACGAATCTCTTCGTTGACTTCGCGGATAAAACTGTCGTCGGACATCAATCAAAACCATTGCTGCCCCGCACGGGGCGCTTCTTGAGCCCGCGTTTTAGCGAAATTTTGTCGGCATGGAAGGGGGCCGCCCGGAAAATCGGCGGATAGAGGATCGGACCCCGCAAGGAGCGCCCCGCCCGCCGACCGCACCCACGCCACATTTCGCCGCTAGCCGGTCGCCGACCGTCCCAATGCCCAGACCCTTGCCGATGCCCCGTCCATTCCTCGTTGCTGCGTCCAGTCTTGTCGCCCTCGCCCTCGCCGGCCCGGCGCTCGCCGACCCGCCGGCGCCGCCGGCCAAGCCGAAGCAGATCGTCATCATCTCCTTCGACAGCGCCCGCGAAATCTCGCAATGGCGGCGCAGCCGCGCCTTGGCCGAACGCACCGGCTCGCATTTCACCTATTTTCTGTCCTGCGTCTTCCTGCTGTCGCCGGAAACGCGCAAGGACTACACGGGGCCGGGAAAGAGCGCCGGCAAATCGAACATCGGCTTTGCCGCGTCGAAACAGGAGGTGGCGGAGCGGCTGGAGCAGATCAACCTGGCCGCCTCGGAAGGCCATGACATCGCCAGCCATGGCTGCGGCCATTTCGACGGCAAGGGCTGGAGCAAGGCCGACTGGCTCGCCGAATTCGCCGCCTTCAAGCACATTCTGGAAAACGCCTATTCGATCAACGGCATCGCGCCGGAGCCGGCCGGCTGGCATGATTTAGCACGACATGCCGTGACCGGTTTTCGCGCGCCGTACTTGTCGGCGAACAAGGCGCTTTACGAGGCGCTGCCGCAGGCGGGCTTTGAGTATGACGCCAGTGGCGTCTCGAAAGGCCCTGCCCTGCCGCCGGAGAGAGGCGGCACTACGCGCTTTTCGCTGCCGCAGATTCCGGAAGGGCCGAAGTCGAGGCCGGTAATCGCGATGGACTACAATCTCTATGTCCGCCATTCCGGCGGCTTCGAGAAGCCGAGCATGGCGGCGGAGTTCACGGAGCGGAGCTACCGCGCCTTCCGCGCCGCCTTCGACAGGCAGTACCAGGGCAAGCGCATCCCGCTGGAGCTCGGCTTCCATTTCACTCAGATGAACGGCGGCGCCTACTGGGACGCGCTGGAGCGCTTTGCCGGCGAAGTCTGCGTCATGCGGCAGGTCGAATGCATCAGTTTTCGCGATTATGTCGGGCGCCAGCGCGCCGGCGAGCGGCAGGCAACGGTCGGCGGCTGAGCCGCCTCGCGCCCTGCCCGAACTGTCAGGCCGGATCCTCCGCGCTTTGCCTTGCCAGATAGCGCTGGTCGATATCCGGCAGCGGCTCGCCCTGCAGCGTCGCCTCGAAGGCGCGCAGGCGCTTATGCACTGACTGCAGTTCGACGATGGTCGACCATGAGGTGAGCAGGAACTGCAGCGATCCCGTGACCTTGCCGAAGGCGTTCGAGATCTGGTTCAGCGCGCCGAAGGTGATCTTGTGCGCCACCAGCGAGGGGCCGAGGATCAGCAGCGAGAAGATGTTGTCGGCCTGCAGGTAGGTGTAACGGACGACATTGAAATAGATGTAGTGGAAATAGAGCCTGAAGTAATTTTGACGGACATTGGCGAAGAGCTCGGCGGTGGTCGCCGGCTGTGCCCTGTCGGCATGATCCTCACCGTAGACCAGTTCCTTGCGATAGGCGGCCTCGACGCGCTGGTTGCGGAACTGCAATCCCGGCAGCTTCAGGCCCGCGACCATCACCGAAATCGTGCCGAACAGACACCAGGCAAGTGCTGCGACAACCAGCGGCTGAGGGACCGCTCCGACGATCGGCAACTCGGTGATATGGGCCTGCAGCTGGATCATGACCGGCAGGAAGGCGATCAGCGTCATGATCGACTGGACGAAGCTGGAACCCAGATCCTCCATGATCTGCGAGAAGCGCATCGTGTCTTCCTGGATGCGCTGCGAGGCACCTTCGATATGCCGCAACCGGCCCCAGTTCGCCACGAAATAGTCGTTCATCGCCGTGCGCCAGCGGAAGATCCAGTGACTGACGATGAAAGCGTTGACGACCTGCACATTCATGCCGACCAGCGCCAGCCACGAGAAGTCGGCCAATCCTAGGTAGAACTCGCTGTCGGTCGACTTTCCCGTGCCCGACATCAGGCCCTGCACATAGTCGAAGAACGGACCGTACCAGGCGTTGACGGCGACGCTGACCTGAACGTTGAAATAGATGAAGAACAGGATGACGGCCGTCATCAGGATCGACCAGTTCTGCCAGGGATGCGGCGAATACCAGGCCCAGAACGCGTAGAAGGCGGCCACACAGAAAACGAAATAGAGATAGAACCACAGGAACGGCTTCGACCACAGCACGGCGATGCCGATGATCGGCGGCGCGCCGGCGGCTGCAGGCGGCAGGCCGATCAAGGCGCCCAGTTGCTCACCACCGAAGAACCAGAACAGGATCGCGGCAAGGCTCCAGACGGCGGCCGAGGTGAAGAAGAGCTTCGGCTGCGGGAAGAAGGATACGAACACTGTGGCGGGTTCCTCGGTCGAATCGCTGATCGGCGGTATTGCTGCTCGGCGGGCATAAGGTCACACATTAGGTGGAAAGAAAATGCCCGTGCCCAATGCCCGGCACCGAGCAAGACCACAAATCATGGCGATTTTGGCGCAGCCGACCAGGCGATGACGGCGGAGACGAGCAGGACGACCGCCGCCATGATCGAGGCCGAGACATAGTTGCCGGAGGCTTGCGCGAGCAGTCCGGCGGCGATCGGGCCGATGATCTGGCCAAGGCCGAAGGCGGCGGTCATCAGCGCAAAGATGCGGCGCGGCGCTTGCGGTGCAAGCTGCCTTGCCGCCTGCAGGCCGAGCGCGGTGATGGCGATGAACGTGCCGCCCAGCAGAACGCCGGCCAGCAGAGGCCCGACATAGCCGCCGACAACGACGCTTGCCGCGACGCCGACCACCTCGATCAGGCAAGCGAGTACGTAGGCTGGGTAGAGACCGAACCTTTCGGCGACCTTCTGCCACAGCCAGACGGACGGAACACCGGCAAGGCCGGTGATCATCCAGACCATGGCCTCGAACACGCGCCCGCCGCCGCCCTGGCGCACGATGGCGACGAGGAAGGTCGCGGTCACCACATAGCCGAAGCCGAACAGGCCGTAGGCGACAATCATCTTGAGCAGCGACCGGTGCTTCGGCAGTGCGGGCTCGCGGCCTTCGGCGCCGTTGATGGTCGATGTGGTGCCGGCAAGCAGGGCGACCGCGACGAGACCCAAAGCGGAGATCGCCGCCGCCCACAGCCAGCCCGCCGGCCAGCCGGCATGGCCGGTGACGAGAATTGACATCAATGCCGAGGAAGCCGCGATGCCGAGCCCGACGCCGCCGAAATGCAGCGCCTGCAGATCACTACGGCCGGCCACGGCAAGATGGCTGAAGACGATCGAGGCCATGAAGACCATGACGAAGGCGCTGGCGAGACCGGCAAGAAAGCGGATGGCGAGAAAGACCGCGATCGTGTCGCCGAGGCCCATCAGGGCGGCGAGCAAGGCGCTGGCGGCGAGGCCGGCAAACATCAGCATGCGCTCGCGCCCATGCGCCCAGCCGCCGGCGGCGGCGAAGGCGCCGACGAGATAGCCGAGATAGTTGGCGGAGGCGATCCAGCCGGCATCGGCCGGCGACAGATGCAGTTCCTCCATCATGCCGGGCAGGATCGGCGTGTAGACGAAACGGCCGATGCCCATGGCGACAGCCATGGCGAGCATGCCGGCCAAGGCAAGCCGCAAGGGCGATGGCGAGGCGGTTTTCATCGCGGCGCACAATAAGTGTGCCGAGCAGCAAGACAATGCGCTTGTGTTGGGCCAGTTCGGAATGCCGATGGGCGCGTGCCCGCCAGCCGGAAACAGTTCGATTGTCTTACCGACAGCCTGGGCGCGCCGTCTCGTGATCTGTGCGCCGGGCCGTCAGCCGGAAGGGGACATCGCCCAGTTCGCGCTCCGACATGGTGTCGAATACAGGATGCGACAACGGGTCGACGATCCAGCGGGTAATCTCGCCGTCATGGCGGTTTCGCCGTGCGTCATCGGCGGAAAAGACCTTGAGCAATGATAAAATCTTCATCGATTTGCCTCCAATGGTCGGGCTTCAGCCCCAAAAATCAGCCTTTTCGTGCCGGGTTTCAATTGAGATTTCCCGATTGCCGTTTTAGAAAATCTACATGACCATGCTGAACCGCGTCCATCTGAACGGCCTGCGTGCCGTGGAAACCGTCGCCCGGCTGGGCTCGCTTGCGGCGGCGGCAGGCGAGCTCAACGTCTCGGCCAGCGCCGTCAGCCAGCAGATCAAGCGCACGGAAAAGCAGCTCGGCCAGGCGCTGTTCGAACGCACGCCGGGCGGCCTTGTTCCGACGGAGTTCGGCGCGGTGTTCACGGCAAGGCTTGGCGCCGGCTTCCGCGAACTGGCGCAGGCGGTGGCGCTGGCCGACGAGGCCAGCCAATGCACGCTGGTGGTTTCGGTGGCCCCGGCCTTCGCGTCGAAATGGCTGCTGCCGAGGCTGTCGCGGCATTTCGCCCGGCATCCGAACGTGCTCTTGCGCATCGACGCCTCGGGTCGGGTCGCCGATCTCGATCATTCCGACATCGATATCGGCATCCGGATGGGCGTCGGCAAATGGCCAGGCGTGCAAGCGGAACTGCTTCTGGCGCAGGAGGTGTTCCCGGTCTGCGCGCCGTCGATCGCAGCCAGACTGCGCTCGATCGAGGACCTGGCGCAGACCTGCGCCATCACCGACGAGCGGTCGATGATCAGCTGGGACAGCTGGTTCGCGGCGGCCGGCGTCGAGCCGGTCACCTTTCTCAAGGGGGCACGCTTCACCGATCCAATGCTGTGCCTGGAATCGGCGATCGCCGGCCATGGCGTCATGCTTGCCTGGCAGTTGCTGACCGCCGACGCGCTGGCAGATGGCCGGCTGGTCGCGCCGTTCGGCGTACGCGCCGAGAGCGGGCTTGGCTACTGGATGGTGACCTCGGCGACAAAAAGCGAGAGTCGCAAGGTGCGCGACTTCAAAGCCTGGATCCGCGAGGAAATCGCGGCGACCATGGCGCAGTTCCGGTCGCTGGACAGCGCCGCCTGAGCCAGTCGATCCTTGTGGAAAGGCTAGCCCTGCCGGTCTATGTATGGGCCAGACCCCACAATCACGGCAGGCAGGATCATGACCACACATTCGCGCGGCGTTGCAGCAACCATCGACCCGGTGAAGCTCGACAGGCTGGCCGAAGTCGCCATCAAGGTCGGGCTGCAGTTGCAGCCGGGACAAGACCTTGTGGTGACGTCGTCGATCGCGGCCCTGCCCTTGACGCGGCGCATCGTCGAGCACGCCTACAAGGCCGGCGCGGGGCTGGTGACGCCGATCTTCAATGATGACGAGATCACCCTGGCGCGCTTCCGCTACGGCGCGGACGCCGGCTTCGACCGTGCCGCCGGCTGGCTCTATGAAGGCATGGCGAAGGCCTTCTCCAACAATGCGGCGCGGCTTGCCGTGCGCGGCGAGGACCCCGCGCTGTTGTCGGCGCAGGATCCGGCCAAGGTGGCGCGCGCCAACAAGGCGAACTCGATGGCCTACCAGCCGGCGCTGGAGAAGATCACCGGCTTCGACATCAACTGGAACATCGTCGCCTATCCCGACCTTGCCTGGGCCAAGCAGGTGTTCCCCGGCGATGCCGACGACGTCGCGGTGGCCAAGCTCGCCGATGCGATCTTCTCGGCCTCGCGCGTCGACGTCGAGGATCCGATCGGCAATTGGAAGGCGCACAACGCCGCGTTGGCCGAGCGCACGAAATGGTTGAACGAGCACAATTTCCATGCGCTGCATTTCACCGGGCCGGGCACCGACCTGACCGTCGGGCTGGCCGAGGGCCATGAATGGATGGGCGGCGCCTCGACGGCCAAGAACGGCGTCACCTGCAACCCGAACATCCCGACCGAGGAGGTGTTCACCACGCCGCATGCAAGGCGGGTCTCCGGTCACGTCTCCTCGACCAAGCCGCTCTCCTACCAGGGCACGCTGATCGACGAGATCTCGGTGCGCTTCGAGGAAGGCCGGATCGTCGAGGCCAAGGCCTCCAAGGGCGAGGACGTGCTGAAGAAGGTGCTCGACACCGACGAAGGCGCGCGCCGGCTCGGCGAAGTGGCGCTGGTGCCGCATTCCTCGCCGATCTCGAAGAGCGGGCTTTTGTTCTTCAACACGCTGTTCGACGAGAACGCCGCCTGCCACATCGCGCTCGGCCAGTGCTATTCGAAGTGCTTCGTCGACGGCGCCTCGCTCAGCCAGGACGAGATCGCCGCGCGCGGCGGCAACAAGAGTTTTATTCACATCGACTGGATGATCGGCTCGGACAAGATCGACATCGACGGCCTCGGCAAGGACGGCAGCCGCGTGCCGGTGATGCGTAAGGGCGAGTGGGCCTGAGGTTTCCGAACTCGGAGGTGCGATGGCCTTCGATATTGCGGTAAAGCGCGTCTATGAGGCGCCGGCGAAAGCGGACGGCCAACGGGTGCTGGTCGACCGCATCTGGCCGCGCGGCATCGCCAAGAAGGATGCCGCGCTGACGCTATGGCTGAAGGAGATCGCTCCGAGCGACGAACTGCGCAAATGGTTCGGGCACCAGCCGGAGCGCTGGGCGGAGTTTCGGAAGCGGTATTCGGCGGAACTGGATGGGAATGGCGAGGCGGTGGCCCAGCTGCGCGCATTGCTCGGCAAAGGCAAGGTGACGCTGCTCTATGGCGCACATGATGAGGCGCACAACAATGCGGTGGCGCTGGCGGCGTATTTGCGAGCCCAAGCATAAACGCTGAGACGTCGAGTTCCTTCGCCCCCCTCTCTGTCCTGCCGGCCATCTCCCCCTCAAGGGGGGAGATCAGCTGTCGCGCCGGCTTTCGCCAAATCGCCAACGTCGCAGGAATGAGCGACGCGCCAAAGCTGCCAATCTCCCCCCTTGAGGGGGAGATGTCCGGCAGGACAGAGAGGGGGGCGAAGGAACGCGGCGTAAGCAGTCGAGCCTACTTCCCGCCAACCGCCTCCTCATAGACCTCCGGCTTGAACCCAACCAGGATGCGGTCGCCCACCTCCAGCACCGGTCGCTTGATCATCGTCGGCTTGGCGAGCATCAGCTTCTTTGCCTTCTTCTCGTCGAGCGCACCCTTCTCCTCGTCGGGCAGTTCGCGAAAAGTCGTGCTCCCCTTGTTGAGCAGCTTTTCCCAGCCGACCTTTCCGACCCAGCCGTTCAGCCTCTCCGCCTCGATGCCCTCGGCCCGGTAGTCGTGGAAGCGGTAGGCGACGTCGCGGCTCTCCAACCAGACGCGCGCCTTCTTGATCGTGTCGCAGTTGGTGATGCCGTACATGGTGATCGTCAAAACAGACCTCGGGCAGATGGGTTCGCGAATCTGACGACAAGCTAGGCCCGCCCTGCCCGCTTTGCCAGCGACTTAGGCCGAGCTTCCTTGACGGCTGGGGCACGGTTGCCGATGCGGACCATGCGAGGACGATTTGAGACATCACATGGCGGCCAGCATGTCATCCCAGCCGCCATGCCTGACTTTAACCGTGCGCGATGCGAGCCCTGGAGGCTGCTGGAATTTCACGCTTCAATAGTAAAAACGCTCTTCGCTGATCTTGCCGTTCTTGACCGTATAGAGGCCGACCTCATCCATGGTGACGCGCTCGCCGGTGGATTTGGGCGTTATGTCGAACTTGAAGCGCAGCGCGAACTGGTCGCCATTGACATAGGGGCCGTCGACCGAGCCGCCGTGAACCTCATGGTTCGCTTCCCACCACTCGCCCTTCTGCTTGACGGCTTCCTTGCCGCTGCAAACAGCCATCGGCCCTTCCATGGCCTCATAGCTGACGATGTCGTCGGAATTGTACCTCGCGGCAGCACTGTGGCTGTCGCCCTGCTTGAGGAGTTCCGTGAAATCCTTGGCAATTTCAGCAGTGGTCATGACTTCCTCCTGTTCAGACCAGTCGCAGGTAGGGGGTCGACTGCTCGGCTGCTACCGCCGGCCTGTCCCACAGGTGACAATTCGTGTCAGGAGAGACAGGTCCAGCTTGCAGCGATTTGAAATGCTCGCATGGCGACCAATGCGTCGTCCTTACAACGGGGCATTACACCCGCGCTCGATGGCCAGCCGCCGCACCAGCGCAAGCACGCTGTCGATGGCCGGCGTCGGCTTGCCGGTCAGGCGGCCGAGTTCCTGCACCGCGCTCACCAGCGCGTCGATCTCCATGGGGCGGCCGCGCTCCAGATCCTGCAGCATCGAAGTCTTGTGCTCGCCGACGTCGCCGGCGCCCTTGATGCGCTTGTCGACGGGGATCGGAAAGCGGACGCCGAGGCTTTCGCCGATCGCTTGCGCCTCCAGCATCATGGCGCGGGCAAGCGTTCGCGTTCCCTCGTCGGCGACGATGGCCGCGAGCGTGCTGCCGGTCAGCGCCGAGATCGGATTGAAGGACAGATTGCCCCAGAGTTTTATCCAGATCTCCGAGCGGATGTCCTCGCGCACCGGCGCCTGCAGTCCGGCTTTGACCATCTCGCGCGCCAGCGCGGTTACGCGCTCGCTCTTTTCGCCGGACGGCTCGCCAAGCGAGAACCGCGTACCCTCGACATGGCGGATCAGGCCGGGGGCATCGACCTCCGCGGCGGGATAGACGACGGAGCCGATGACGCGCTGCGGGCCGATGCGCTGCCAGATCGTGCCGCCGGGATCGACCGCCTGGATGCGCGTGCCTTCGAGCGCGCCGCCGGCCTTGTAGAAGTACCACCAGGGCACGCCGTTCTGCATGGTAACCACCGCTGTCTCCGGCCCAAGCAGCGGTGCGATCTGGTCGAGCGCCGGCGCCAGCGAATGGGCCTTCAGCGCCAGCACGACATAGTCCTGCACGCCGAGCTCTTCCGCGCGGGCGGCCGCCCTCACTGGCGCGGCAATCTCGCTCTCGCCCTCGATCAGCCTGAGGCCATCGGCCTTGATCGCCTCGAGATGCGCGCCGCGCGCCACGACCGACAGATCGACCGTGCCAGCGGCTGCCAGCTTGGCGGCGAGATAGCCGCCGATGGCGCCGGCGCCGAAAACGGTGACGCGCATCAGCCGAGCCCGAGTTTTGCCGCGAGACCGATGCGCTGTAATTTTCCCGTCGCGCCCTTCGGGATCTCGTCCAGGATCAGCACCTTGCGCGGCACCTTGAAATCGGCGAGCCGGGTCGACGCAAAGCCGCGTATGTCGGACTCGCTGGCGCTCTGGCCTTCGCGCAGCACGACAGCGGCCGCTACCTCTTCGCCGAGCTTGTCGTGCGGCATGGCGAAGCTGACGACCTGCGCCACCGCCGGATGGTCCATCAGCACACCGTCGACCTCGAGCGGCGAGATCTTCTCGCCGCCGCGGTTGATGATCTCCTTCAACCGGCCGGTGACGCGCAGATAGCCATCCTCGTCGAGCACGCCCTGGTCGCCGGTATGGAACCAGCCGTGGGCGAAGGCGCTGGCGTTGGCGTCGGGATTCTTCTCGTAGCCGGCGGTGACGTTGGGGCCGCGAATGACGATCTCGCCGGTCTCGCCGGCGTCAAGCAGCCGCCCGTCCGGCGCCATGACAGCTACGTCCGGTCCGGCCGCGGCGCCGACGCTGCCCGGCTTGCGCTGGCCTGGCGGCAGGCGGTTGGATGCCATCTGATGCGCGGCCTCGGTCATGCCGTAGGACTCGATCACCGGGCAGCCGAAGGTCGCCTCCAGCTCGGCCATCACCTGCGCCGGCAAGGACGCGGAGGACGAGCGGATGAAGCGCAATGGTGCGGCCGCAAGCGCTTCCGCATTGCGCGCGGCGCGGGGCAGGATCGCCTGATGCATGGTCGGCACCGCCGTGTACCAGCTCGGCTTTGCCTCGCCCAGCCAGTGGAAGAAGCGCAGCGCATTGAAGCCCGGCGTGCAGAAGACGCTGCCACCGGCGGCGAGCGAGGACAGAACAGCCGCGATCAGCCCGTGGATGTGGAAAAGAGGCATGATGTTGAGGCAGCGATCGGCCGAGGTCAGGCCGAGCGTCGCGCCGATATGCCCGGCCGAGGCGGCAAGATTGGCATGGCTTAATGGCACCAGCTTCGGGCGCGAGGTGGTGCCGGAAGTGTGGAGAAGCAGCGCGATGTCGCCCTCCGCTGCCAATCCCGACGCGACGGGCGGACCGACCGGATCGCCTTCGATGGCAAAGCTGCCGGCGGGCGCGTCATCCGGCGGCAGCAACCGCAGCACACGGATGCCGAGACGCTCGGCAACTTCGACCGCCGGCCCCTGCTCATCCCTGGCAACCAGGATCGCCCTGGCGCCGATATCGGAGAGATAGAAATCGAGCTCGTCGGCCCGGTAGGCGGGATTGAGCGGAGCAGTCGAGGCCGCCGCCGCCACGGCGAGGAAGGCGGTCGCCATCTCCGGTCCGTTTGGCAGCACGATGGCCACGCGGTCGCCACGGCCGAGGCCGAGCGCATTCAGCTTCGCGACCGTCTCGCGGATCAGCCGGCGCAGCCCGCCATGGGTGAGCGTCGGCCTGTCAGGGGCCGAAACAGCCGGCGCGTCAGCGGCGCCGGGGGCGAGGCGGTGCGCAAGGTCCACGGTGTCAGCGGTATTGGTCATGGTCACCGACTATCTTTCCAGCCTGCAAAAATCCAGCCGAGCGGCAGCACACAATCGTGAAGCCGCCGGCATCAGTATCCGAGCGCCATTCCATCCTTGCGCGGATCGGAAGCGCCGGTCAGCGTTCCCTTCTCCCAGTCGATCAGCACGGCCTGCCCGCCGCCCAGCGGGTGATCCGGCTCCACCACCTGATGGCCGCGCCGGCGAAGGCCTTCAACTGTGTCGGGACGGACGTTTCGCTCCGCCTCGACGACGTCGTGATTGTAGAAGACGCGCGGCGCGTCCAGCGCCTGCTGCGGGTCCATGCCGAAGTCGATCATATTGGTCAAAAGATGGACATGGCCGAAAGGCTGGTAGCCGCCGCCCATGACGCCGAACGGCATCACCGCGCGGCCGTCCTTCGTCATCATGCCCGGCATGATGGTGTGCATCGGCCGCTTGCCGGGCGCTATCGCGTTCGGATGTTTCGGATCGAGCCGGAAGCTGGTGCCCCTGTTCTGCAGCACGACGCCGGTCTTTGGGCTGACGACGCCGCTGCCGAAGGAATAGTAGGTCGAGTTGATGAAGCTGACGGCGTTCAAGTCACGGTCGACGACGGAGATGTAGACCGTGTCGCTGCCCGGCAGATCGAGGCGCGGCAAATCGGTCATGGCGCGTTCGCGGTCGATGGCGGCGCGCAGCCGGTCGGCATAGACGGCGGACAAAAGCTCCTTCACCGGGACGGCGACATGATCCTGGTCGCCGAGAAATGTATCACGGTCCCGGTAAGCCAGCCGCCCGGCCTCGATCTCCAGATGCAGGCGCTCGGCGCCATTGGGGTCGAGACCGCCAAGCTCAAAACCGGAGAGCACGTTCAACATCAAAAGCGCGGTCAGGCCCTGATTGTTCGGCGGCATCTGATGGATGCCGTAGCCCTTGTAGGAGATGCCAACCGGGGCCTTGTAGTCGCCCTTGGTCGAAGCGAAATCGTCGAGCGTGTGCAGCCCGCTGAGCTGGCGCAAGCGGCCGACGATGTCCTCGGCCACCGCACCCTCGTAGAAGCCGGCACGGCCTTTCCTGGCGATGATGCGCAGCGTTTCGGCGAGCTCCGGCTGGCGATGGACGTCGCCGGCCCTGGGTGGTTTGCCGCCGGGCAGGAAGATGCGCGCAGCGACCTCGTCGGCCGACAGGTCGGTCTCGGGATCTTTCCAGTCGAAGGCGACGCGGTCGTGCACGACATAGCCGTTTTCGGCATAGTGGATCGCCGGCGCCAGCGCGTCGGCGATGCCCTTGCGGCCATGGTCCTCCAGCAGCCTGCACCAGGCGTCGACGGCCCCCGGAATGGTGACCGCATGCGGGCCTTGCTTCGGCAATTCGCTGAAGCCCTTTTCCAGATACCAGTCGACGGTCGCCGCCGCCGGCGCCCTGCCCGAGCCGTTGAAGGCGAGCACATTCCCCTCGCCCTTAGGGCAATAAAGCACGAAACAATCGCCGCCGATGCCGGTCGACTGCGGCTCGACCACCGCCTGCACGGCGGCGGCGCAGACGGCGGCGTCCATCGCATTGCCGCCGGAGCGCAGCATCTCGATCGCGGCGAGGGTCGAGAGCGGATGCGAGGTCGCGGCCATGGCTTCGGTGGCGCGGACCGGCGAGCGGCCGGGAAACTGAAAATCACGCATGCTGTTACGGTATCCCTGCATTCAACGTCCGCGGCCGAAAAGCTGAGCGGCGGACAACAAGACGATCGATAGCACGATCAGGCAAGTCGAAATGGCGGCAATAGTCGGATCGATCTGGTCGCGTAGCGCATTGAACATGCGGCGCGTCAGCGTCGTGGTTTCGCCGCCGGAGATGAACAGCGAAACCACCACCTCGTCGAAGGAGGTGATGAAGGCAAACAGCGCGCCCGACACGATCGAGAAGCGGATCTGCGGCATCGTCACCTGAAGGAAGGCGGAGAAGCGGTTGGCGCCGAGGCTGCGCGCCACCTTCTCCTGGTTCATGTCGTAGGACCGCAGGCCGGAAACAACGGTCAGCACCACCAGCGGCAGGGCCTGCACGGTATGCGCGATGACGAGGCCGGTCAGCGTGTTGTTGAGGCCGATGCGGGCGTAGAGGAAGAAGGTGCCTATGCCGATCAGGATGACCGGGATGATCAGCGAGGCGGTGAGCAGCGCGTTGATGGCGCCGGTCAGCCGAAGCGTGCCGGCATTGATGGCATAGGCGGCTGCGGTGCCGAGCGGCGTCGCCACGATCATCGTCATCACAGCGACCTTCACCGAAACGACGGTGGCATCGCGCCATTCGACCGAACCGAAATAACTCTCGTACCAGCGCAGCGACCATTGCTCGGGCGGAAACTGCAGCAGCGTCGAGCCGGAAAAGGACATGATGACGATGATGACCGACGGCGCGATCAGGAACAGCAGGACCAGCGCTCCGAGCGCATAGAGCCAGAGCCGTTGCCGGTGCGATATGGGCAGGGCATTTTCCATGCTCATCGCGAGCTCCAGACGCCGGTGGCGCGCGCGCCGAGCAGCCATTGGAACAGGCCGAGCAGGGCCAGCGTGACGGCAAGCAGAACGACGCCGAGCGCGGCCCCCGCGCCCCAGTTGGAATAGAGGCTGGTGGTCTGCTCCATGCGCATCGCCCACATGATGACCTTGCCGCCGCCCATCAATGCCGGCGTGACGAAAAATCCGAGGCAGAGCACGAAGACGATGACCACGCCGGAGGCGAGGCCGGGCAGCGACAGCGGGAAGAATATCTGCCGGAAGGTGGCGGCCGGGCTGGCGCCGAGATTCATGCCGGCGCGCAGGCAATCGATGTCGATCGTCTTCATCGAGGCGTAGAGCGGCAGCACCAGGAACGGCAGCATGATGTGGGTCATGCCGATAATGACGCCGGCGAAATTGTTGGCGAGCGGCAGCGGCTGGCTAATGACGCCGAGGTCGATCAGCCAGCTGTTGATCAGGCCCTTGCGCTGCAGGATGACCAGCCAGGCATAGGTGCGCACCAGCACCGAGGTCCAGAACGGCAGGATGACCAGGATCAGGCAGATCGAGGCCGCGCGGCGCGGCAGTTGCGACAGCATGTAGGCCAGCGGATAGCCGAGCACGACGCAGGCGCCGGTGACGGCGAAGGCAACCTTGAAGGTGGTGAGGAAGGTCTTGATGTAGGAGGGCTGCTGGAAGAAGCGCGCGTAGTTCGAAGCGCTCAGCGAGCCGGTCTCGTCGAACAGCGACAGCCAGAACAGCCAGCCGATCGGCACGATGATGACGGCGAAGACGAGCAGCAGGCCGGGCGACAGCAGCGCCAGCAGCCCGAAGGATTCGCGGCGCGCGTCGGCATGCAACGCATCGGCGTTGAGCGTCGGGGCGCCGGCATGGGGCAGTTTGGCGGATTGCATGCTCATCAGTCCGCCGCCACCAGCACCACGTCCTCGGCATCGATACCGAGATTGACCGGCTCGCCGGGCCTTGGCAGTCTGGCCAGCACGTCGGAGCGGCAATAGTCGCGCAGCGTCACCTGGCGGCCGTCGCGCAGAGTGGCATAGCAGGCGAAACTGTCGCCCTGGTAGATGACGTCGCCGACCGTCGCCGGGATCACGTTGACGCTGCCCGCCGGCTGAGCGTCGGCGACGAGGCGCAGCTTTTCCGGCCGCACCACCATCAGATGGCAGCCGGCGGCCGGCACCGCAGAGGTCATGCGGATCTTCCTGTCCTCATACCAGACGCTGCCGTTGCGGCTTTCGACCGGGATGAAGTTGGAATCGCCGATGAAGCCGGCGACGAAGCGCGTTTTGGGCGCGGCGTAGAGCACTTCCGGCCTGTCGATCTGCTCGATGCAGCCGGCGTTCATGACGGCGATGCGATCCGACATGGTGATCGCCTCGCGCTGGTCGTGGGTGACGTAGACGGTCGTCATGCCCAGCCGGCGATGCAGATTGCGCAATTCGATCTGCATGTGCTCGCGCAGGCTCTTGTCCAGGGCCGAAAGCGGCTCGTCCATCAGCACGATGCGCGGCTCGAAGACGATGGCGCGGGCCAGCGCCACGCGCTGCCGCTGGCCGCCGGAAAGCTGGTCGACGCGGCGCTCGCCGAGCCCTTTCAACTGCACGAGGTCCAGCGCCTTTTCGACGCGCTCGGCCGTCTCCGCCGTCGAGACGCGGCGCTGCTTCAACGGAAAGGCGATGTTGTGGAAGACATTCATATGCGGGAACAGCGCATAGTTCTGGAACACCATGCCGATGTTGCGCCGGTGCGGCGGCATGGCGATGATCTCCTCGCCGCCGACCTTGATGCTGCCGGCATTCGCCCTGACGAAGCCCGCCAGGATCATCAGCAGCGTCGTCTTTCCCGAGCCCGACGGGCCAAGCAGCGTCAGGAATTCACCCGCCGCGACATCGAGCGAAAGATCGCGCAGCACCGAGACGCCGCCGAATCTCTTTTCGATGCCGCTGATGCCGATGGGAAGCGCGGTCGGCGCGATGGACAAAAGCATCTCCCTGGACTCCGGATCATTCATGGCGGGACGGAGCTGGGGCAGCGCCTGGACGCTGCCCCGACCGGTGCCACCCTGTCTATTGCTGGATCAGGTTGTTGAACTTCTCGGTCGCCTCGACGAGGGTGTCGCGCCAGAATTCGGGATCCTGCAGCACCTGCTTCTTGACGTTGTCCGGCGCGGAATTGATGTCCTTGATCCGCTCCGGCGGGATCTTGCCGGTCTCGAAGGCCTTTTCGTTGGCCGGGCCGTTGTCGACATAGAGCGGCAAATTGGCCTGAAGGTCGGGGCTGACGAACTTGGCCAGCGCCTTCATGGCGAGGTCCTTGTTCTTCGAGCCTTTGGGGATGACCATGCAGTCGGCGGTGAGAACGCCTTGGTCGAAGGAGAAGCTGACCGGCGCGCCTTCCTTGCGCAAGGTGCCGGCGCGGCCGTTCCAGATGCTCGCCATGTCGACCTCGCCGTCCTTGACGAGCTGCATGGCCTGGGCGCCCGAGGTCCACCAGGCGTCGATATGGCCCTTGACCTTGTCGACGGATTGCAGCGCGCCGTCGATGTCGACCGGATAGACCTTGTCGATCGGAATGCCCTTGGCGAGTGCGGCGACACTCAGCGTTTCCGTCGCCTGGCTGCCGGAGAGCGCGCGGCGGCCGGGGAATTTCTCGACATCCCAGAAATCGGCCCAGGTCTTCGGCCCCTTGTCGCCGAAAACGTCGGTCCGGTAGATCAGCACCACGGAGGTGTAGGAAATGCCGACCCAGTCGTCATGGACGAGCTTGGGATTGATGCCGCTCTTGTCGATGACGCTGTAGTCGAGCTTCTCGAACAGGCCTTCCTTGGAGCCGCGCGCGCATTCGTCGGCACCGAGCTCGGTGATGTCCCATTTGACGGCATTGCCGGTGACCTGCAGGCGCACGTCGTCGAGGCCGTTGGTGGTGTCCTGCTTGATGGTGATGCCGAGTTCCTTGGCCGTCGGATCGAAGAAGGCCTTGGTCTCCGCCTCCTGATAGGTGCCGCCCCAGGAGGCGGCGGTGATGGTGTCGGCGGCCGATGCCGGGACGGCGACCGAGGCCAGCAGCCCCGCGACCGCAAGACTTTTGATGCAAAGCAGCTTCGTCATTTTCGCTTCTCCAACCGGTGTTCCCATTATCGTTGATTTGGTATGCGAATTTGTATACAATTTTGAGTGTAATTCGTCGAAAGCCGATGTCAACACGCGCCATGCGTTTTTTGGTGACGGAAGATTGAGGCCAAGGCCGGAGCGCTACTCTGCTCGAAACGGTCCTGTTTCAAGCAAGCGCCAAAAGGCTCTAGACTGCGAATCCATGACAGACCGTTGGAGGCGGGACGCTTGAGCAAGGAGAGAAAGAACACGCTGCGCGATTCGGTGTTCGAGAAGCTGAAGGCGCTGATCATCACCGGCCAGATTCCGCCCGGCTCGCGTGTCACGGAAGCCGACATGGCCGAGCGCCTGAAGGTCAGCCGCACACCGGTGCGCGAGGCCTTCAACCGGCTGGAGCGCGACGGCCTGGTCATCGGCCGTCCGCGCCAGGGCTATCTGGTCGCCGAGTTCAATCTGACAATGTTCCGCGAGGCCTTCGACATCCGCGAGCTGCTCGACGGACGCGCGACCGAGCTGGCGGCGGCCAACGCCACCGCCGCCGACAAGACGCGGCTGCGCGCAGTTCTTGCCGAATGCGAGCGTCTGGCCACGATCCCCGACCGCAGCACCAGGGAGCAGTTCGAGGAACTGCAGGTCGGTATCGACCTGCATCGCGTGATCGCCGAAATCGGCGGCAACGAGATGCTCTCCGGCATGCTCTGCGGCATACTCGACAAGTGCCAGCAATATGTCTGGACGGAGCTTCTGTGGCTGGACGAGTGGAAGCTCACCCGCGAGGAGCACACCGGCATCGTCGACGCGATCTGCGCCGGTGATGTGGCGCTTGCCGGCGAGCGCGCCCGCGCGCATGTGCGAGGCTCACGCGAGAACATCCTGCGCCTGCTGCAGGCCAAATCCGACTATCAGGGTTTTTTCGCCAGAGCGTCCTGAGGCAAGCGGTCAATTGGAAAGCATAGGGCAGCTGGCGCCCCGGCGCAGGCTGATATGCGCCACGTCGCCGACGCTGAACTGAAAACCGTCGGCGCGTCGCGGCGCATCGATCACCACCCGCATCCCCTGCCCCAGCTCGGCGTGAAGGCGCAGCGTGCGGCCGTGAAAGACGACGCCGCTCACCCGTGCCGGCGTGGTGCCGTCAGCGGCTTCGGTGGCTGCCAACAGATCCTCGGGACGCACGCCGATGGTGCGCGTATCGCCGGCGGCCGGCGCCTCGCCGGTTTCGGAGACAGCTTCCAGCGGCAGCTCGCCGGCGGCAAAGCGCAGGCGCTCGCCGTCGCGGCCGACGAAGCGCGACGGCAGGAGGTTCATGGTGCCGATGAAAGAGGCGACGAATTTCGTCGCCGGGCGGTCGTAGAGGGTCGCCGGCGGCGCGATCTGCTCGATGCGGCCCTTGTTCATGACGACGATGCGATCGGAGATCGACAGCGCTTCGGTCTGGTCGTGGGTGACCATGACGAAGGTGGTGCCGAGCCGCGACTGCAGCCGCTTCAGCTCGACCTGCATCTGCTCGCGCAGATGTGCGTCGAGCGCCGACAGCGGCTCGTCGAGCAGCAGCACACGCGGCTCGCAGACGATGGCGCGGGCGAGCGCGACACGCTGGCGCTGGCCGCCCGAAAGTTCCAGGACGCGGGCGCCGAGCTTGTCGGCGAGGCCGACCATGTCGAGCGCCGCGCCGACGCGTTTCGCCTGCTCGGCGCCGGACAGTTTGCGCAGCGACAGGCCGAAGCCGACATTCTCGGCGACATCCATGTGCGGGAACAGCGCATAGTCCTGGAACACGGTGTTGACCGGACGATCGAAGGGCCTCAGGCCCGTTATGTCGCGGCCCTCGAGCAGAACATTGCCGCTGGTCGGGCTCTCGAAACCGGCGATGACGCGCAGGCTGGTGGTCTTGCCGCAACCGGACGGGCCTAACAAAGTGAGGAACTCACCCGGAGCGATATCCAGGTCGACGGCGTCGAGACCAACCACACCACCCGGAAAGACCTTCGAGACTTTCTGCAGTCGAACTAATGCATCTCGCAATTCCGGACGGAAAGCCGTGTCGCGCTTTGCCTGGAATTGCTCTGTCGCATCAGGCGCCATCGCGCACCTCGGAGGGTTTTGTCGTGTTGACCCAGAGGATCTGGCAGCACTCGGCGCCGGGGTTGCGGAAGGCATGCAGAAGCGTGCTCTTGAAGGCAAAGCTGTCGCCGGCCTTCAATCCGTAGGTGGTCGAATCGACCACCAGTTCGACCTCGCCCGTCATCACGAAGCCGAATTCGTGGCCGGCATGGGCGTAGGCTTCCGCCGTGCCGCCGCCGGCCTCGACCGTAACCAGCATGCCGGTGAGCGTGGCCGCTGGCGGCGAGAGCAATGCCTTGGCGATGCCTTCCGACTTGACCGGTATCTGCCGCCGCTTGTCGGCGCGCACGCAATAGAGGTCGTTGACGGCGTCATTGCCGTCGGCGATCAGCGCAGACGGTTCGATGTCGAGCGCGGCGGCCAGCGGCCAGATCACCTTGACACGCAGCGAGGACATGCCTCGCTCGATCTGGCTGAGCGCGCCGATCGAAATGCCGGCCTTTGCCGCAAGCTCGGCCAGCGACAGCTTGCGCTCCAGCCTCAGCGCCCGCACGCGCCGGCCGACGCGCACATCGGCATCGTCCTTCGACCTTTCGGCGGCTTCGTCAAAAACGTCCATGCGTTCGTCCTCGTTGCAGTACTTTGGCCAGCCAACAAAGCCGGTTCTGGTCTTACCGGCGTTGGCGCCACCCCTCATCGCCCTGCCGGGCACTTCTCCCCGTATAGTGACGGGGAGAAGGGGCTGACCGCAGCGTCGGCCGTCTTCCTGCAGCAACAGCGGCGATTTGCGAAAGCGGCGATGACAGCGCCCCTCTCCCCGTCACTATACGGGGAGAGGATGCCGGCAGGCAGGTGAGGGGCAGCACCGGCTTTGGCAATGGCGCTCAACCCCCGGCCTTCACCTTCTCGAACATCTTGGCGACGTCGTCGTTCTGCTTCATCGGCCCGGTGAAGATGGTGGTCTTCAGCATCACGTCCGGATCCGACGGCAGTTGCAGCTTTTCCAGCTCGTCCTTCGCCACGCCGGCGAAAGCGGTGCTCAGCGAACTGCCGTAGCCATAGGACTGGATCAGATACTTACCGGAGTCGGCGTCGAGCCGGCTGTTGATGAAGTCATAGGCGAGATCGACGTTCTTGGCGTCCTTCAGCATGACGAAGCCGCAGGACCAGGTCAGCATGCCCTCCTTCGGCTTCATGAACTCGACCGGCACGCCCTGCTTCTTCAGCGACGTAGCCGACGCGTTCCAGGTCATGGCGGCGACCAGTTGGCCGCTTGCCAGCGCCTGTTCGACCGAGGTCATGTCGGTGGTGTAGCTGGACAGCAGCGGCCGCTGCTCGCGCAGTTTTTCCGCCACCTTGTCCATCTGCTCCGGAGTCATGTCGAAGGGGTTCACGCCGGCGAGCAGTGCGGCGACGATCGGCGTGTCATGCACGGCGTCGATTGTCGCCATGCGACCGGCATACTGCTTGTCCCACAGAAGGTTCCAACTCGCCTCGGGGTTCTTCACCAGATCGGTGCGGTAGAGGATCGAGGTGTTGCCCCAGTCCCACGGCACCATCCAGACCTTGCCGTCGCCGGCCTGGATGTCGGGCAGGTTCTTGAACACCGGGAAGATCGAATCCCAGTTCTTGATGCGCTTGGTGTCGATCGGCTGCAGCAGGCCTTCCTTGTTCCAGCGCGCCACCTTGTCGTAGCAGGGGTGCGCGATGTCCGGCCGGAAACCGGCCTTGACCTTGGTGAAGGCGTCGTCGTCGTCGCCGAAGATCGAGGCCTCGACGCCGTCCGGATGGGCTGCGAGGAAGCTTTTGTTGAAGTCGGGCAGTTCGTAGCCCGACCAGGTGAAATACTGCAGCTTGTCGGCGGCAAAGGCGACGGTCGACGACAGCGCGAGCGCCAGGGCCGCAAGGCCGGCGCGGGTCTTGTGTCCGGTGATCGATTTCAGCTGGAATGTCATTTTCGTTCTCCTCTCTTTCTTTGTTGTGGTTCAGGCTGGTTTGGCGGCGGCTGGCCGACGCGCAGCGCCAAGGCCGCGGTGGCGCAGGATTTCGGCTGAGCCGGCGATGATGAAGGACACGGCCAGGATCACCGTGCCCAGCGCCATGACAGTCGGCAGCGAGCGCGGGAAGCGCAGCTGGCTCCAGATGTAGAGCGGCAGCGTCGGCTCGGTGCCGGCGAGGAAGAAGACGACGATGAACTCGTCGAAGGAGATAAGGAAGGCAAGCATGAAGGCCGACAGAACGGCCGGCGCACTCAGCGGCAGCATGACGCGCCGGAACGTCGTCCAGTCGGAGGCGCCGAGATCGAGCGCCGCCTCGCGGATGGTTTTGGGAATAGCGGCGAAGCGGCTGCGCATCACCACCACCGTCGTCGGCAGCGCGACAAGGATGTGCCCAAGCACGATCGAAACGCGCGACGGGCCGAGACCGATGAGATTGACCAGGATAAGCAGCGATATGCCGACGATGACGCCTGGGATCAGGATCGGCAGTCGTGCGATGGCGCTGATCGTGGCGGCGAGCGGCGAGCGGCCGTAGAGATCCATATAGGACACGGTGATGCCGCAGAGCGTGGCGCCGGTGGCTGCAACCGTGGCGATGACGAGGCTGTTGGCGAGCGCGCCCGACAGCACCGGATTGCCATAGAGCGTCTCGTACCATTCAAGCGTGAAGCCCTGCAGCGGAAACGCAGCCTGGATGGAATTGTTGAAGGAAAACAGCGGGATCAGCAGCACCGGCAGATAGAGGAAGACCAGATAGCCAAGCACGTAGAGGCCGAGCCAGCGGCCGCCCGTGTTGATGTCGGTGCGCGCCGCGCTCATGTGCGGCTGCCAAATCTGCGGTCGGCGCCGCGCGCGACCAGCACCACGCACAGGATGACCAGCATGACGCAGACGGAAAGTGCGGCGCCGAACGGCCAGTCATTGGCCTTGCCGAACTGCGACTGGATCAGCGTGCCGATCATGGTGCTGGCCGGGCCGCCGACCATGGCCGGCGTGACGTAGTCGCCGACCGTCGGCACGAAGACGACGAGGGCCGCCGCCAGCACGCCCGGCATCGAATTCGGCAGCACGACGCGGCGGAAGGCCGTGAGGGGACGGGCACCGAGATCGGAAGCGGCTTCGAGCAGCGACTTCGGGATCGTGTCCAGCGCGACATAGATCGGCAGGATGGCAAAGGGCGCGTAGGCGTGGGCAAGCGTGACCACGACCGCCGCCGGCGTGTTGAGGAAGGCCAGCGTCGGCTCCGACCAGATGCCGCTTTCGATGAAGGCCGAGTTGAGCACGCCATTATAGGCAAGCACGATCTTCCAGGCGAAGACGCGCAAAAGATAGCTGGTCCAGAATGGCAGCGTGACCAGGAAGAGCAGCAGGCCGCGGCGCCGCCCGGCATGGAAGGCGAGATAGTAGGCGACCGGATAGGCGGTCACCACCGTCGCCAGCGTCACCAGACCGGCGATGACCAGCGAGCGCAGCGTCACCGTCCAGTAGAGCGGATCGGTGGCCACGGTGACGAAGTTCGCGGCGGTCAGGCCGACGCCGAGCAGCGAGCCGTCATTGCCGCGGAAGGCAAGGAAGATCACCAGTCCGAGAGCGAACAGGATCAGGAAGAAGGTGACCAGCCCGCCCGGCAGCAGCATGGCGAAGCGGAACGCCGGCGAAGTGCGGGTTTCCGGCAATGGCTGACTTGCTGCAATGGCCGACATCGATCTGCCCGTCGGATTTATGAAATCGACTTAGATTTTTTCAGATTCATGAAACTGTCAAGCTGAATCGCGAAGGTGACGGAATGTGCTCGGCGAAATCAGCGCTCCAACGCGTCGAGCATCCGGTACCAGGCGATCGTCGCCGCAACGCCGACCTGCCGGTAGGCATGGAACGGGATCGGCCGGATCGGCGACAACGGAAACGGCAGTTGCCGCGCATCGCCGCTCGCCAGGTAGCTTGCGATGCGCTTGCCGAGCGCGCTCATCAGGCCGACGCCCCTGCCCTGGCAGCCGGCAACGGCAAGCAGGCCCATTTCGGGCTCGTGGATATGCGGCAGGTGATCCGGCGTCATCGCCACCCGGCCGAACCAGCGTTTCTCGATCGCGATGCCGGCAAGCGCCGGATAGAGACGGATCAAGGCGCGTTCCAGATGCGCCCAGTCCGCGGCGCTGAAGGGCAGTGCCATGCGGCCGCGGCCGCCCAGCACAAGCCGGCCGTCCGCGCTTCTGCGGTAGTAGACGAGGATGCGGCGCGAATCCGACACCGCCTGCCCGCCCGGCAGGATGCCGGCGCCAATGTCAGCCGGCAGCGGCGCAGTGGCAATCTGGAAGGAGTGCAGCGGCACGATGGTCCGCGCGAGGCCAGGCAGAAGGCCATCGGCGTAGGCGTTGGTGGCAAGAACTACCGCCTTCGCCCGCACCTCCAGGCCGCTTTCGGTCAAGACGCGCCAGAGACCGGCGTCCTTGCGCAGCTTCACCACCTTCTGCCCTTCGGCGATCCCTGCGCCAGCGGCAGCGGTGACCCGCGCCAGCTCCAGCGTATAGGCCAGCGGATCGACGACGCCGGCGCGGCGGTCGAGCCAGCCGCCGAGATAGCCCTTGGCGCCGGTCATGGCCGCGATCTCGGCCTGGCTTAGCAGTTCGACGTCGGCGCCGCGCGCCCGCCACTGGCGATCCCGGTTTGCTGCCGCAGTCAAAGCGGTCTCGGTGTGCGCAGCCTGGATCCAGCCGTTGCGGGTGAACGGCACCGCCAGCTTCTCGTCGCGGATCAGGTCGAACACCGCATCCGCGGTCGAGGCGGCAAAATTGACCAGCGCCTCGCCACGCTCCTTGCCGAAATGCTCGACCAGCCATTGCGGATCGTATTTCAGGCCGGGGATGACCTGACCGCCATTGAGACCCGAGGCGCCCTCGCCGATCACTCCGGCCTCGAGCACCTGGACGGTGCGCCCCTGCCGCGCGGCATGGAGCGCGGTGGAGAGACCCATGATCCCGCCACCGACGATGACGACGTCAACTGCGCCGACCGCCGGTTGCGGCTGGAACGCGGACACCGTTTTGGGCCTCTGCCAGATCGGATCGGAAAACGGCTTGGGCAAGGAACACCTGGAAATGCAATGGGCTCGTGAAAATCGTATTGCCGATTTCATGGATTTGAAAGTGCGTTTCGATTGTGCCAGCCGGCCCGTGGCTGCGGACAGCGCGCCCATGGCCCACCAAATGATCCCATCGGCGGGATGGACGTCTGGACAAAATCCGGGGAAAGTGCCCGCCGCCAACGAAAGGACCGATGCCATGACCGACCCGACCCGCCTGCCCGCCGACGGAATTTTCATCGGGCGAGCGAGAACCAGCGAGGCGGCCCATCCGCTGGTGGTCGCGGTGCGCGACGGCACGGTCTTCGACATCACGTCGAGCGCCGCTCCAACCGTGCGCGACCTCTGCGAGTTGCCTGACCCGGCCGGCTATGTCCGCTCCGCCAAGGGCAAGCCGATCGGCGCGCTTGAAGACATCGCCGCCAACAGTTTCGAGGCAGAGCGCGACGCGAAGAAGCCGTTCCTGCTCTCCCCCGCCGACCTGCAGGCGGTGAAGGCTTCCGGCGTCACCTTCGTCGTCAGCCTGCTCGAGCGCGTCATCGAGGAACAGGCGCGCGGCTCGGCGGAGAAGGCCGATGCCATCCGCGCCGACATCGCCGGCCTGATCGGCCACGATCTGTCGAAGCTGAAGCCCGGCTCGCCGGAAGCGATGGAGATCAAGGCCAAGCTGATTTCGCGCGGCGCCTGGTCGCAATATCTGGAGGTGGGCATTGGTCCGGACGCCGAAATCTTCACCAAATGCCAGCCGATGGCATCTGTCGGCTTCGGCGCCGATGTCGGCCTGCACCCGGTCTCCACCTGGAACAATCCGGAGCCGGAGATCGCCATGATCGCCGACAGCACCGGCCGCATTGTCGGCGCCACGCTCGGCAACGACGTCAATTTGCGCGACGTCGAGGGGCGCTCGGCGCTGCTCTTGGGCAAGGCCAAGGACAACAACGCGTCCGCAGCGCTCGGTCCCTTCATCCGGCTGTTCGACGAGACCTTTTCCATCGCCGACGTGAAGCGCGCCACGGTGCGGCTCAGCGTCGAGGGCGAGGATGGGTTCGCGCTGGAGGGCGCAAGCTCGATGGCCGAGATCAGCCGCTCGCCGGAGGAGCTGGTCAAGGCAGCGATGGGGCCGCATCACCAGTATCCGGACGGGCTGGCGCTCTATCTCGGCACCATGTTCGTACCGTCGAAGGATCGCGGCGAGAAGGGCAAGGGCTTCACCCACAAGGTCGGCGACATCGTCACCATCTCGTCGGAGAAGCTCGGCGCGCTGGTCAACCGGGTGCGCCTGTCACCGGATTGCCCGCACTGGACCTATGGCGCCAGCCACCTGATGCGCGACCTCGCCAAGGCCGGCCTGATCTGACAACCCTGCAAGAACCGGCCTTCATCATGTCCGATTTGCCGCCGATCTCCGTGCGCAACGTCGCCAAACGCTTGGGCGGCTTCGTCGTTCTGGTCGACTGGCTGGGCAGGATCTGGCGCGGCCGGCGCGCGGAACTCAGGCAGAACGGGCCGCGCGGCTGAGCCTCGCTCGACTACCTTACCTCGCCCAAACTGGGCCGCGATTGATCTTCAAGGAAAACGTTCCGGTTCAATAGGTTAGCGAGCCGCAACAAGGCTGCTTTATCCAGATTTGTCGGATGATTGGCAAACGGTGCGGCAATTCTGCACATCAGCTACGCAAGTTTCATGGTTGCCGAATCGTTAAGCAATCAGTAGATATCCGGGTGTCGGCCGTCTCCTCCTCCCAGATGTGATGCCGACGGTGAATGCGGTACACCTCCTCCCGTGCCGCATTCGAAATCGAGCCCGCTGCCTCCTCCTCCCGGCAGCGGGCTTTTTTTGTTCCGGCCGTTGCGGTCTGGAGACGGGCGCCGCTGTCAGCGCGCCCTGAACGATGCGATCAGCCCTTCCGCCATGCGCACGAACTGCGCGCTCGGGCCCTCGGCGCCGACGCTCTGCATCGAGACGCGCGCGCCTTCGAGCAGCAGCGACAGCGTATCGGCAAGAAGCTCCGCCTGGCCGACGCCGGCATCGCGGCAAAGGCTGACCAGGCGTTCGCGCTGGGCTTCCTTCAGCTCCTTGATGACGCGCCTGGCCGGATGGTCGGTCTCGCTGAGCTCGACGGCGGCATTGGCCATGTCGCAGCCGCGGCTGTCGGCAGTGAGCATCTCGGAGACCTTGCGGACCCAGGCGTGCAGCTGCGCGAGCTTGTCGCCCGGGTGCTCGGCCTCGAATGCGTCCCATATCGCGGCTGCCTTCGCCGCGGTGGCGCGCAGGCATTCGATGATCAGGTCGTCCTTGGATTCGAAGTGACGGTAGAGCGTCATCTTGTTGGTGCCGGCGGCCTCGGTGATGGCGTCGACGCCAACACCCTTGATGCCGTGCTTGTGGAACATGTCCTGCGCCGTCTCCAGGATCCGATCCCGGGGGCGAGAGCGCTCCACGACGCCGTCTGCCATCATGATCTCCTTTCGTTTCCAAAAAACCCTCGGCCACCTCTTGACTAGGGTGTTACCGGTCTGTAACTTCCAGAATGTTACTTACTGGTAACACCTATGTCTCTCCGCGTCAACGACAAGACCCGCCGATCGGTCCTGCCAGAGTGAGATAGGGCCAGAAACCTGCCTGTCATGCGGCTTCGGCCGGTGAAGACGAGAAAACGGTTCGCGATCATTTGGATGCGGACCGCAAGCAAGGAGCCGCTCCTATGCAGAAGCGCAAAGACCTGACGATCGACGAGGCCATCCGGGATCCGATGATCCGGCTGGTGATGATGGCGGATCGGGTCGATCCGCGCAGCTTCGAGGCGATGCTGCGTTCGAAGGCGGCCACGCAGGCGCCGGACCGCAAGACGCTGCCGCGTTTCCTGGAAGATTCAGGCGCGGCGCGCAGCCGGCAGCTGTCCAGGATCGCCAACGCGTTTGGTGAGGCAAAAGCATTCAACGAGGCCTGCGTGTCATGGTGACCTTCTTCGTTCAACGCCCGATCTTCGCATCGGCGATCGCCATCATCATGATGCTCGCCGGTGCGATCGCTTATTTCCTGCTGCCGGTCTCGCAGTTCCCCGACATCACGCCGCCGCAGGTGGTGGTCAGCGCCCACTATCCGGGCGCCAGCGCGCAGGTCGTGGCCGACACCGTGACCACGCCGCTCGAGCAGCAGATCAACGGCGTGCAGGGCATGACCTACATGTCGTCGACGAGCTCGAACGACGGCTCCTCGACCATCACCATCACCTTCGATGTCGGCTATCCGCTGAGCACCGCCGCCGTCGACGTCCAGAACCGCGTCTCGCAGGCCGCATCCTCGCTGCCGGCGATCGTTAACCAAAGCGGCGTGACGATCAAGAAGCAAAACCCCAATTTCGTGCTCATCGTCGACCTCACCTCGCCGGACGGCTCGGTCGATCCGGTGGCGCTGAGCAACCTCGCCTATCTGCAGGTGGTCGATCCGCTGAAGCGCCTGCCCGGCGTCGGCGACGTGCAGATCTTCGGCGAGCGGCGCTATTCGATGCGCGTCTGGCTCGATCCCGACAAGCTGGCCAATCTCGGCATCACCGCCGTCGACGTGCAGAACGCGATCGCCGAACAGAACGTGCAGGTGGCGGCCGGCAAGATCGGCCAGTCGCCGGCGCCTGCCGGCACCGCTTTCGAGATGCAGGTCAACGCCGTCGGCCGCCTGAGCGACCCGAAGGAATTCGGCGAAATCGTCGTGCGCGCCGACCCGGCGAACGGCTCGCTGGTGCGCTTGCGCGACGTCGCGCGCATCGAGCTCGGCGCATTGCAATATTCCTCCTCCGCCTTCTTCGGCAAGGACCCGACGGTGGTGCTCGCCGTCTACCAGATGCCGGGCTCCAACGCGCTCGACCTGCAGCAGCGGGTCAAGGACAAGATGCAGGAGCTGTCGGCGCGCTTTCCGAAAGGCGTCAAATACGGAATGCACTACGATACGACGCGCTTCGTGTCGGCCTCGATGCATGACGTGCTGATCACGCTCGGCGAAGCGCTGGTGCTGGTCGTGGCGGTGGTGTTCATCTTCCTGCAAAGCTGGCGCACCACCATCATCCCGACCATCGCCATCCCGGTGTCGCTGATCGCGACGCTGGCGGTGATGTACATGCTGGGCTTCTCGCTCAACATGCTGTCGCTGCTCGGCATGGTGCTGGCGATCGGCCTCGTCGTCGACGACGCGATCGTAGTGGTGGAAAATGTCGAGCGACAGCTCGAGGCCGGCCTCAAACCGCTGGCAGCCACGCGCGCGGCGATGGCGGAAGTGACGGGACCGATCATCGCCACCACCGCGGTGCTGATGGCGGTGTTCATTCCGGTCGCCTTCATCCCCGGCGTCTCGGGCAAGCTCTACAACCAGTTCGCGCTCACCGTGGCGATCTCCGTCGGCATCTCGGCTTTCAACTCGCTGACGCTGAGCCCGGCGCTGAGTGCCGCATTCCTGCGCCATCGCGGCGAGACGCAGTTCTTCTTGTTCCGCTGGTTCAATGCTGGCTTCGACTGGCTGTCGCATGCCTATGCGCATGGCGTGCGCATCCTGATCAGGCTGCGCTGGATCATGCTCGGCCTGTTCGCGGCCGGTCTCGTCGCGACCTATTTCGTCTGGCAGAAATTGCCCTCAACCTTCCTCCCCGTCGAGGATCAGGGCTATTTCTTCGTCGTCATCCAGCTGCCCGACGGCGCCTCGCTGGAGCGCACCGATGCGGTGGCCGAGAAGGCGCGCGACATCCTGCAGAACACGCCCGGCGTCGACATCGTCGGATCGATCAGCGGCCTGAACTTCCTGACCAGCGCCGCGCAGTCGAACTCGGCGGTGGAGTTCGCCATCCTAAAGCCATGGGACGAGCGCGGGCCCGACCAGAGCGCCTCCAAGCTCGTCGAGCAGGTGCGCGGCAAGCTGCTGCAAATGCCGGAAGCCTTCGCGCTCTCCTTCGACCCGCCTTCGATCCCGGGCCTCGGCACCACCGGCGGCTTCGAGTTCCAGGTCGAGGACCTGTCCGGTCGCGGAAGTGCTGCGCTTAACGACGTCACCCAGGCTTTGCTCGCCGAGGCGCGCAAGCAACCGGAGCTCAATCCGCAGCAGCTGTTCTCGTCCTTCTCGACCTCGACGCCGCAGTTCAACTACGACCTCGACCGGAGCAAGGCGAAGCTCCTCGGCCTCAACCTGCCCGACGTGTTCAACACGCTGCAGATCTATCTTGGCTCGCTCTACGTCAACGACTTCAACCTGTTCGGCCGCACCTTCCGGGTGACGATCCAGGCCGACAAGGATGCGCGCGCCGATGCGACCGACATTTCGCGGCTCTATGTGCGCAATTCGTCGGGCGGCATGGTGCCGCTGAGCACGCTGGGCAAACTGGTGCCGATCGTCGGGCCCGAGACGGTGCCGCACTACAACAACAATGCGTCGGCCCTGATCAATGGCGGCGCCGCCCCCGGCTTCTCGTCCGGACAGGCGGTGGCGGCGATGGAACGCGCCGCGGCAAATGTCCTGCCCAGGGATTTCGGCTATGAATGGACCGGCATCACCTATCAGGAGCTCAAGGCAGGCTCGATCGCCTCGATCGTGTTCGGCCTGGCAATCGTCTTCGTCTTCCTGATCCTGGCGGCGCAGTATGAAAGCTGGGCAATGCCGTTCATGGTGCTGCTCGCCGTGCCGCTCGCCTTGTTCGGCGCTTTCGCGGTGCTGTTGCTGCGCGGCATGCAGATCGACGTCTACTCGCAGATCGGCTTCGTCATGCTGATCGGCCTGGCGGCGAAGAACGCGATCCTGATCGTCGAGTTCGCAAGGCGACGGCGCGAGGAAGGCCTCAGCATCGTCGAGGCGGCGATGGAAGCCGCGCGGCTGAGGCTCAGGCCGATCCTGATGACGGCCTTCGCCTTCATCCTCGGCGTGCTGCCGCTGATGTACGCCACCGGCGCGGGTGCGGCCAGCCGCCAGTCGATCGGCACCACCGTCTTCGGCGGCATGGTGGCGGCGACGGTGCTGTCGCTGGTGTTCGTGCCGGTCTTCTACGCGGTGATCGAGCAGTTGCGCGAGCGCCGTGAGCGGAGCGAACCCGCCGCGGAACATGAACAAGAGAATATTGAACCGACTGCCGAGCCGGCGCCCCTGCGCCTGGCTGAAGCGGCCGAATAGGATTGGAGACCAAAATGCGTAAATGGAAAATCGCTTTGGGAACGGCCGTGGCGCTCGGCGCAATTTCGATGGCCAGCGTCCATCTGCTCGACATGGGCAGCTTGAGCCTCAATGCCGGCACGGCGGGCGCAGCGCCCGCGCCGGCGGCCTTCGTGATGCCGGTGCCGGTGGTGAACGTCGTCAAGAAGACCATTCCGATCTATCTCGACTATGCCGCGCGCGTCGAGTCGATCCGCAGCATCACGCTGCAGGCCCGCGTGCCCGGCTATCTGCAGGAGCAGGCTGCCGCCGACGGCAGCGACGTCAAGCAGGGCGACCTGCTCTACCGGATCGCGCCGGAGGACTATCAGGCCGCACTCGACCAGGCGAAGGCCGAGATCGAGCGTGACACCGCGACGCTCGACTACGCGCGCTCCAATCTCGGTCGCGGCACCGAGCTCGCCAAGAGCGGCTACCTCGCCAAGGACAGCTTCGACCAGCGCACCAGCACCTTGCGCGCGGCCGAGGCGGCGCTTGCGGTCGACAGGGCGGCGCTCCGCACCGCCGAGCTCAACCTCGGCTATGCGGAGATCAAGGCGCCGTTCCCGGGGCGCATCGGCCGCAACCAGGCTTCGGTCGGCACGCTGGTCAGCGTCGCCGGCACGGTGCTCAACACGCTGGTGCAGCTCGATCCGATCTACGTCACCTTCAATCCGAGCGAGACGGATCTGGTTGAGATCGAGGCGGCCAAGGCGGCCGGCCCGATCGCCGTCGATGTTCTGTTGCCGGGTCAGACGGAACCCAGCCAGAAGGGCGAGCTGACCTTCATCGACAACACGATCGATCATTCGACCGGCACCATCACGGCGCGGGCGACGATCGGCAATGCGAAGTTCTCGTTGCTGCCCGGCCAGTATGTTCGCGTCCGGCTGCATGTGAAGGAGCAGCCCGACACGCTGATGGTCCCGCAGGTGGCGCTCGGCTCCAGCCAGCTCGGCAAGTACCTCTACGTGGTCGGCAAGGGCAATACGGTCGACCAGCGCATGGTGTCGCTCGGCCCGGTCAATGGCGACCAGGTGGCCATCCTGAGCGGCGTCGCCGAGGGCGACCAGGTGATCACCGGCAACCTGCAGAAGATCGGCCCCGGCATGCCCGTCTCGCCGCTGCCGCAACAAAAACCGGCCAGCTGATAACCCCCATCAGTCCCGGTCCCGCGGCGCCCTCGACTCCCACGTCGAGGGCGCCGTTTTGTTGAGCAAGGCGACCAGCCCGGCGATGTCGGCACGCTCGGCCTTTGCCGGCAGCATGAAGGCGCAATAGGGCTGGCCGAGGCGCACCGAGACCGACGAGCGCGATCAGGCGGCCCGCTTCGAGATCGGCCCCGGCCATGATTGCCGCGCGGCCTGAGCCATCGACAGAAATTTCGGAATTCGCAAATTGCCCTCTTGTTAGATTGTCGACAATCTGTTTGTCTTCCAAGGGTTCATCCGGAGTGGGCGCATGGCGAAGCTGGATTTCAGTCCGATCGCGGATACGACGCGCAGGGCGGAGATCGTCGCGCTGTTGCGGCGCGCCATCCTGACCGGCCAGCTGGAGCCGGGGCAGAAGCTCAACGAGCTCAGGATTTCCGAACAGATGCGGGTAAGCCGCGCGCCGCTGCGCGAGGCGATGCGCGAGCTGGTCCAGGAAGGCATCCTGACCAGCATTCCCTACGCCGGCACATTCGTCATCGATGTCACCGCCAAGGACATCATCGACGCCTATTCGCTCAACAAGGTGCTCGATGAATTCGCCATCGAGTGCACCTGGCCGCTGCGCGACCAGCGCTTCTTCGACGAGCTCGACCGCCGCCACGCGACGGTCAAGCAGGCGACGCGTGCGCTCGACACGACGCGCCAGATCGAGACGGCGCTGCAATTGCATGGCCTGATCTACGAATGGGCCGACAATTCCGTGCTTTTGGAAACCTGGCAGCGCCTGACCAGCCGGCTGCAGATGTATTTCGCGCTGCATCAGCAGGCGCGCGCCGAGCCGGTGCCCGCGGAGGATGTGCACGAGACCTATGTGGCGCTGCTCAAGGGCAACGACATGCGCGCCGCCCAGCGCCACGCGCGCGAGCATATCGACCTCGACTTCGAAGAGCTTCTCGCCTATGCGCGCAGCCTCGAAAAGCGCGCCTCGAAAGGCGCCTGACCAATCCCGCAGACAGTGGACGACAACGTGAAGATCAAGAGCATCAAGGCCTACCATGTCGTGCAGCCCTTCGTGGACGGGCCCTACCGGATGTCGAAGGGGCGCGTCGCCGACTGCTTCGACGCGGTGATCGTCGCCATCACCTCCGACAGCGGCGAGACCGGCTGGGGCGAGATGGCGCCGCTAGGCAATTTCTACTCGGCGGCGTTTCCGGCGGGAACGCGCGCGGGCGTGCCGGAAATCGCGCCGCATCTGATCGGCCAGGATCCGCGCGGCCTTGCCGGCATCGGCCGGCTGATGGACACGGTGTTCAAGGGTCATCCCTACATCAAGTCGGCGTTCGACATGGCCTGCTGGGACCTCGCGGCGCGCGCCGCGGACGTGCCGCTGGTGACGATGCTCGGTGGCCGCGAGAGCGAGACGGCGGAGCTCTACAGGGTCGTCACGCACGGCACGCTCGACCAGATGGCCGCGCTCGCCAGGCGCATCGTCGCCGAGGGCTACCACCGGCTGCAGGTCAAGGTCGGCGGCAATGTCCGCGACGACATCGAGCGCGTGACGACGGTCGCCGCCGCCGTATCGAAGGGCACGGTGATCTTCTGCGACGCCAATGCCGGCTGGACACCCTACCAGGCGCGCCAGTTCGCCGATGCGACGCGCGGCATCGACTACACGTTCGAGCAGCCCTGCACGACGCTCGACGAGAACATGTCGGTGCGCCGCATGCTCGACAAGCCGATGGTGCTCGACGAATCCGTCACCTCGCTGGAGGAGATGCTGGAAATTCACCGCCGGGGCGCGGCCGACGGGCTGACGCTGAAGATCTCGCGGCTGGGCGGCGTCACCAGGACGCGGCAGATCCGCGACGTCGCAGTCGACCTCGGCTTCATGATCACGGTCGAGGACACCGGCGGCGCAGAGATCGACACGGCCGCCATGGCGCATCTGTCGCTGTCGACACCGGAGGAGCGGCGGCTGCACGCCATCGCCTTCCACGAATGGGTGACGGTGCGCACCGCCTCGAACAAACCGCCGGTGACCGGCAGCCGCATGGGCATCCCCGACGGGCCTGGCCTCGGGATCGACGTGGTGCCGGACCTGCTCGGCAAACCGTTCTTCGAGATCGGCGGCTGAGATAAAGATCCGCCGCATATCGGCGACGCCGATTCCAGGTTGAGCGCTTGTTGAGACACTCAGCACTATTCGTGCTGAAGGCGTCGATTTTGGCCAAAAACGCCTGACAAAATCCCTCACGAATGCGCCCTGCCGAGATCGAAGGTCCGGCATCGCCGCTGCGCCGGCGTCTGCAAATCGGATTCCCGCAGCATCTGCCCAAATGCAGGTTGAAATATTTTTCAATTGGAAATAGGAATGTTCATGATAATCATCCCGGCGCAGCGGCGCGCCAAGGACCGGAGGAAGCTATATGTCCCATCCGCAATTCGCAGCGGAACTCCTGCAGCGCGCTGAAAAGCAGGGGCCGATCATCATCGGTCTCGCCGGCGCCGGGCAGATGGGCACCGACATCGTCGTTCAGGTAGCACTTATGCCGGGCATGCGCATCGGCGCCATTTCCGAGGTGCGTCCGCAAGCGGCGATCGACGCGGCCCTGCTTGCCGGCCATGACCTCTCCGACATCGTCCAGGCGCCCAACGCCTCTGCCATCGACCGTGCCATCGAGGCCGGCAAGATCGCCGTCACCGAGGATCTGCATGCGCTTGCTGCCGCCGGCCGCATCGACGTCATCATCGACGCCACCGGCAACCCCAACATCGGCACGCTGTTCGCGCTCGAAGTGATGAAGAACGGCAAGCACATCGTCATGCTCAATGTCGAGGCCGACATCACCATCGGCCGCTTCCTCAAGGAAGAGGCGCGCAAGGCAGGCGTGGTCTACACCGGCGCCGCCGGCGACGAGCCCGCCTGCACGCTGGAGATCATCGGCTTCGCCAAGAGCCTCGGCTTCAACATCGTTGCCGCCGGCAAGGGCAAGAACAATCCGCTGAAGATCGACGCCGTGCCGGCAGACTACGAGAAGGAGGCCAGCGAGCGCAACATGAACGCGCGCATGCTGGTCGAGTTCGTCGACGGCTCGAAGACGGCGATCGAGATGGTGGCGATCGCCAACGCCACCGGCCTGGTGCCTGACGTGCCGGGCATGCACGGCCCGACGGCGACGCTTGACGAACTCGCCAACGTGCTCTGTCCGCGCGAGGATGGCGGCGTGCTGCATCGCAAGGGCGTGGTCGACTATTCGATCGGCAAGGGCGTGGCGCCTGGCGTGTTCTGCATCATCGAGACCAGGCATCCGCGCGTGCTGGAGCGCATGATCGACCTCAAGGTCGGCAAGGGCCCCTATTTCACGATCTTCCGCCCCTATCACCTGACCAGCCTGGAGGTGCCGCTCTCGGCGGCGCGCGCCGTGGTCTACAAGCGCGCCGACATGGAGCCGCTCGACCATCCGGTGGCGGAAGCCGTGGCGGTCGCCAAGAGCAACCTCGGCGCCGGCCAGTCGCTCGGCATGATCGGCGAGAACGACTATCGCGGCTTCGCCATGACATGGGAGGACGCGCGTGCCAGGGGCGCGCTGCCGCTCGGGCTTGCCGAACGCGCCAAGGTGGTGAAGCCGGTGAAGGCCGGCGACTTCCTCACCTATGAAAACTGTGTACCCGACGATTCGATGGTGATAACCCAGATCCGCCGTCGTCTCGACCAGTCGGACGGACGGTTCGTCACCAACGCCGCCTGACCTCCCGGATCCCCGCCTGATGGACGATGTCGTAATCGGGATCGACGCCTCGACGACGGCCGTGAAGGCGATCGCTTTCGCGCGGAACGGGGCGGAACTGTTCCAGGCGCGCGAAACCTACCCGCTGTCCAACCCTGCGCCCGGCCATTTCGAACAGGACGCCGAGCATTGGTGGGCGGCGCTGCTTGCCGCGCTGAAGCAGGTCGCAGGCAAGGTCGGCGGCTCGCGCGTGGTGGCGATTTCCATCGCCCACCAGCGCGAGACGTTCACCCTGATCGACGCTGCCGGCAAGCCGCTCATCCCGGCGATCCTGTGGCTGGACGAGCGCGCCCGCCCGCAAGTGGCGCGGCTTTCGGCCGAGCTCGGCCGCGAGGCGATCCGCGACTGGAGCGGCAAACCGCCGGATCCGACGCCGGCGCTCTATGCGCTCGCCTGGCTTGCAGAACATCGGCCGCAGGCGCTTGGCCAGGCAGCGGCACTCGTCGACGTGCATGGCTTCTTCGTCCATCGGCTGACCGGGCGGCTCGTGACCAGCACCGCGAGTGCCGATCCGCTCGGCCTGCTCGACATCAAGACCGGCGCCTGGCATCCCCGCCTGGTCGAGGCCGCCGGGTTGCGGCCGGAGCATCTGCCGGAGCTGGTCGGGCCGGGAGAAATCTGCGGCGGGCTTTCCGAAATCATCGCATCGGCAACGGGGCTGAAAGCCGGCACGCCCATCATCGCCGGCGCCGGCGACGGCCAGGCGATGGGCCTCGGCATGGGCGTCCATGGTCCCGGCAAGAGCTATCTCTCGCTGGGCTCGGGCGTCGTCAGCGGCAGTTATTCCGGCACGGTCACGACATCGGACGCGTTCCGCACGCTGGTCTCACCGACCGGCTCCGGCTTCATGCTGGAGACGGTGCTGCGCTCGGGCATGCAGCTGGTCGACTGGATCGTGCGCACCACCGGTGCACCCTCCGCCGCCATCCTGGAGAAGGCCGCGATGGAGCTGCCCGCAGGCAGCGACGGCCTGCTGGTCATGCCGTACTGGGCCGGCGTCATGAGCCCGTACTGGGATGGTGCTGCGCGCGGCGCCATTGTCGGCCTGTCGCTCGACCATGAGCCAAGACATCTCTTCCGCGCGGTGCTGGAAGGCATCGCCTTCGAGCAGGCGATCGCCACCGATGCGATGGAGGCGCAGACCGGCAAGGCAGAGGCGATGATCGCGGCCGGCGGCGGCACCAATTCGACGTTGCTGATGCGGATCATGGCGAGCGTGCTGGAACGGCCGCTCTCCGTTTCGCCGGTCAACGAGGCGGCCGCACTCGGTGCCGCCATGCTGGCGGCCTCGGCGATCGGATGGTTCGGTTCGCCGGAGGACGCCGCCAAGGCGATGGCCGCGCCACCGGCAAGACAGGTCGATCCGGTCGAGGCGCTGGTGCCGGTCTATCGCGCGCGCAAGGCAATTTACCGCGACCTCTATCATGCGACGCGCGACATCCACGCGCGGCTGGGCGCGGCCTGAAGCCTGTGTGAGCCGACGCATATTGCGTCTTGCCCTGCTGGTGATACGCTCCCGGCGCGCGGCGGACGATTGCTCATGACGACAGCCCTTCATCATGCGGCCTGGCTTGTTGCGCTGGCGGCAATGCCCGTGCCGGCGCTTGCAGGCGACAAACCCGCGTTCGAGCTTTCGCTCGACATCGACCAGGACGGCACGATGGACCGCGCCGTGGTGATCCAGGACGATGGTCCAGCCGAGCTCTACATCTATCTGGGGACGGGAGCGGAAAGGCCCGGTCCCTCGCGAAAACCCGACTTCGTCAGGAAAGCGCTGACCGAGGACCGCATCATCGATCTCGAAGCCAAGGGCAAGGGATCGCTGGCGATCACCTCCTGCTTCGGCTGCGGCGCCAGCAAATCGACCGAAGAGACGCTGACCGTCGTCTATCGCCACGGCCAATTCATGGTCGGCGGCTACAGCCGGAGCTGGGACTGGGGCAACCGGACCTCCGATGACACCGTCGATACGATCCAGGGCGACTGCGACATCAACTACCTAACCGGCAAGGGCACCGTCTCCAAGGACCTGGAGGAAAGCAGGCCGATCAAGGGAAATTTCAAGCCCGTGCTGCTGAAAGACTGGTCCTACGAGATGCGCCCCAAGGTCTGCGACTTTCTAGCCGGCTGGACTAGCGACTGAGCAGGCCCTTGGCCGCGTCCTCGTCGGTGATCAGCACCGAGACCCTGGTGTTGGCAAGCGCGGCGCGCATGACGGCCACCTTGTCCTGCCCGCCCGAAACCAGGATGATCGACGGAATATCGGAGAGATCCTGCAGCGGATAGGCGCAGACGCGGCGGTTGACCTCATGGTCGACGGGGCGTCCCTCGGCGTCGATGAAGTAGCAGAGGATGTCGCCGACGGCGCCGGCCGCCTGCAATTCCTCGAGCTCGCTCGGCTTGATGAAACCGTAATTGGCGATCGGGCTATTGCCCGAGAAGGCGCCGACGCTGAGCACGGCGATATTGGCGCGCCGGGCGCGGAAGACAACGTCCTGGACGCTGCGCTGGCTCATGAAGGCATCGCGCTGCTCCGGCCTGTCGGCATAGACCGGCACCGGCAGCAGATAGCATTCGGCGCCGATCTTCTCGGCGAACTCCCAGGCGCTCTCGGTCGGGTTGAGCGGCTGCGCATGGGTAAGACCGCCGAGCATCGAAACCACCGTAGTTCTGGCGATCGGCCGTCGGGGCAGTTCGTTGATGGCGAACTTCAGCGTTCGGCCCCAGCCCAGCGCGATGACATCGCCGGGATTGACGTTGTCGGCCAGATAGGTTGCCGCGGCATGGCCGATCATCAGCGGCGCGTTGGTCCTGTCGGCGGCTGAAGGCACGACCACCGCCTGGCTCAAGCCAAAACGCTGCTTCAGGCTTTCCTCGAGCTGCACGCATTCGACGACGCTGTCGCGGATACGGAACTGGACCACGCCTTCCTCACGGGCGGCAGAGAGGATGCGATGCACCTTGATGCGGCCGATGCCGAGGATCTCGGAGATGCGCTCCTGGGTCAGGCCCTCGACATAATAGTGCCAGGCGGCGCGGGCCTTGAGCTCGGCATCCGGGAAGCGCGAGGCCTTCTCGTTCTCGATCACCGCCATCCTCGTGCCCCTCCGCATTTCCCTTGGCCCTCCCTAGGCCAATCCGTCGGGTGGCGCAAACCGCCGCCGAATGCGTCCGCGGCACTTGACAATTTTCTGATGAACAGATTAGCTGAACAAAATTGCATATCAAAGATAAATTGTTCACAAGGGAGGATGCCTGGTGAACAAGAGCGGACGGCAGCGCATCGCCGGTTCGCCGACGGAGGAGACAAGGTGGCTGTGAGCAATGATGCAAGCGAGCTGAAGGCCGCGGCCGGCGCGCAGGGCGCGACGGGCACGAAGCTTTCGGTGCTGTTCGCCGGAACCATGGGGCCGCTGATCGGGCTGGCGCTTCTGTGCCTGGCGCTGACGCTGACAACCGACACCTTCCTGACGGTGCGCAACATCCTCAACGTGCTCGACCAGATCACCGTGCTCGGCATCATGGCGATCGGCATGACGCTGGTCATCCTGATCGGCGGCATCGACCTTTCGGTCGGCTCGGTGCTGGCGCTGGCCGCCATGGTGATGGGCTACATCGCCCACCCCGACTATCTCAATCTCGGCGTGCCGGCGGGCGTCGTGGCGGCGCTCGTCGTCGCCGGCCTCTGCGGGCTCGTGTCGGGGCTGCTGGTGACGATGACCAAGCTGCCGCCCTTCATCGCGACGCTCGCCATGATGTCGGTGGCGCGCGGCCTCGCCAACATGATCACCGACGGCTCGCAGATCGTCGGCTTCCCCGACTGGTTCACCAACCTGTCGATCGTCCGCCATTTCGGCTTCCTGTCGGTCACCGTCGGGCTGATGATCGTGCTGGCGATCGTCTTCGCCATCTTCCTCAACTACCGCGCCACCGGCCGCAGCCTCTATGCGATCGGCGGCAGCGCCGAGGTCGCGCGGCTGTCCGGCATTCCGGTCAAATCGCTGACCAACTGGGTCTATGCGATCTGCGGCGTGCTTGCCGGTCTGGCCGGCATCGTGCTCGCGGCCCGTCTCGATTCCGTGCAGCCGAGTTCCGGCCTGGGCTACGAGCTCGACACGATCGCGGCGGTGGTCATCGGCGGCGCCAGCCTTTCGGGCGGCGTCGGTTCGATCGGCGGCACCGCGGTCGGCGTGCTGATCATCGGCGTGCTGCGCAACGGCCTCAACCTGCTCGGCGTCTCTCCCTTCATCCAGCAGGTGGTGATCGGCGTGGTGATCGCGCTTGCCGTCGCCACCGACACCTGGCGCCGCAGATCGCAGTGAGGAGCCGGGCGCAATGAGAATTCGCCCGGATCTCCGGGCGATGGACGGATCGGTCGATCCGAGACTGGGAACGTTCGGCCAAGGGGCGCCGTGGTGCGCGGGCGGAACATACTGAATATCAACGGAGGAAAAACATGCTGACCAAACGTTCACTCTTGCTTGCCGCCGCGGCCATCGTCCCGCTGCTTGGCCTGTCCGACGCGGCCTCGGCCAAGGACGCCAAGAAGCTCGGGCTGGCCGTCGCCAACCTGCAGGCCGACTTCTTCAACCAGATCAAGCAGTCGGTCGAAGCCTACGCCAAGGAGAAGGGCATCGATGTGGTCACCGTCGACGCCAAGGGCGATTCGGCGACCCAGGTCAGCCAGGTGCAGGACCTGATCACGCAGAACATCGACGCGCTGATCTACATCCCGGCCGGCGCCACCGCCGCCACCGTTCCGACCAAGACGGCGAAGGCCGCCGGCATCCCAGTGGTCAATGTCGACCGTAACGCCGACGGCGCGCCGGGCGACACCTTCATTGCCACCAACAGCGTCGCCTCGGCCCAGGGCGTGTGCGACTACATCGCCAAGCAGGCCGGCGGCAAGGGCGAGATGATCATCATCCATGGCCAGAAGGGCACGACACCGGAAGTCGACCGCTCCAAGGGCTGCGGCGAGGCGCTCAAGGCCTATCCCGACATCAAGGTGGTCGGCGAGCTGTGGAGCGAAGGCTGGCACCAGGACGAAGGCTTCAAGCTGACGCAGGACCTGCTGCAGTCGCATCCCGACGTGTCGATCATCTTCGGCCAGGCCGATGCGCTGGCGTTGGGCGCGGCACAGGCGGTCAAGGTCGCCAATCCCGGCCACAAGGTCTGGGTTGCCGGCTTCGACGGCGACGTCGCGGCGCTGAAGGCCTTGAAGGACGGCGTGTTCGACGTCACCGCCACGCAGCAGACCCAGGGCATGGGCCGGCTCGCCGTCGACGCGGCGATCAAGCTGGTGGCCAGCGAGAAGATCCCTGCCGAGCAGCTGCAGGAAGCGACGCTGACCACCAAGGACAATGTCGCGCAGTTCATCGAAAAGCATCCGTAAGGCACCCGAGACAGCGCCGCGATGTCCTCCGACCCTCGCCACAGCGAAAGCCCGCATCACGGGCTCTTCGTCAATGGGCTCTGCAAGAGCTACGGACCGGTGCAGGTCCTGGCCGATGCGAGCTTCGAGGTGCGGCCGGGCGAGGTCGTGGCGCTGCTCGGCGAGAACGGCGCCGGCAAGTCGACCGTCTCCAACATCATCGCCGGCTCGACCAAGCCGGATGCCGGCACCATCATCTGGCGGGGGAAGCCCTATTCTCCCGCCAATCCGGCCGCGGCCATCGAGGCCGGCGTCGGCATGATCCATCAGGAATTGAAGCTGCTGCCGGACCTGTCGGTGGCAGAGAACGTCTATGTCGGGCGCCTGCCGATGCGCGGCGGCCGCATCGATCGCGCGACCATGAATGCCAAGGCCTCGGCGCAGTTGAAGCGCCTCGGCCTCGACGTCTCGCCGGAGCGCAAGGTGCGCACGTTGCGCATTGCCGCCCAGCAGCAGGTCGAGATCGCCAAGGCGCTGACGCTGAACGCCGAGCTCCTGATCCTCGACGAACCGACCGCGGCGCTCGGCGGCGAGGAGACGGAGCTGCTCTTCCAGCAGATCCGCAAGCTCAAGGCCGAGGGCATGTCCTTCATCTATATCAGCCATCGCCTCGACGAGATCGCGCAGATCGCCGACCGCGTGGTGGTGATGCGCGACGGCCGCATCGTCGCCCGGCACGAGCGCGCCGACATCCCGGTGCGCACCGTGGTCGAGCAGATGGTCGGGCGCAGCGTCGAGCGCATGTTTCCCAAGCTGTCGCCGCCGCGCGACGAAACGCTGCTCGAGGTCGAGAACCTGTCGTCGCCGGACAAGAGCTTCAACGCCGTCAGCTTCTCGGTGAAATCAGGCGAGATCCTCGGCATCGCAGGGCTGATCGGGGCCGGGCGCACGGAGCTGGTGCGGGCGATCGCCGGCGCCGACCCGATCTCTTCCGGTGCGGTGCGCGTCGCCGGCAAGCCGGTGCATCTCAACGGCCCGGCCGCCGCGATCAGGGCCGGCGTCGTGCTGGTGCCGGAAGACCGCAAGGCGCAAGGCGTGGTGCTGGAGCAGACGATCGGCGAGAACCTGGCATTCGGCAATTTCGACCATGTCGCGCCGAAGGGCTGGGTGTTTCCCAAGGCAGTGCAGAAATTCGCCGAGGCCGGCATCTCCCGGCTCGGCGTCAAGGGCAAGCCCAACCAGGCGGTCTCGAAACTTTCCGGTGGCAACCAGCAGAAGGTGATCATCGCCAAATGGGTGTCACGGCCACCCAAGGTGTTCATCCTCGACGAGCCGACGCGCGGCATCGACGTCGGAGCCCGCGCCGCGATCTACGACGTCATCGCCGACCTCGCCCGCTCCGGCATGGCGGTGGTGGTGGTGAGCTCGGATCTCGAGGAGGTGCTGGGGCTCTCTCACCGCGTGCTGGTGCTGAGCCGCGGCCGCCAGCGCGGCATCCTCGAGCGCGGCGAAGCCAGCAATGTCGCGGTGATGGAGCTAGCGACAAGCTGAGATCGACGTGAGGAACCCGGGGAATCGAAACTTGGCGCAGCAGGTGATAGCCTCCCAGGCACCGGACCGCGCGGGGCGCCAACAAAGTGTTGGCGCCCTTTGATTTCGCGAAAGCCGGCAGGAGGGAACCAATGACCAAACTATTCGATCTCAGCGGCGACGTTGCGCTGGTGACGGGCGCCGGCAGCGGCATCGGCCAGGCGATCGCCATCGGCCTCGCGGAAGCCGGCGCCGATATCGCCTGCTTCGGCCACAGCTCGAAGGGCGGGCTGGAAGAGACCGCGCAGAAGATATCCGCGCTCGGTCGCAAGGCGCTGGTGCTGACTGGCTCGGTGACCTCCGAAAGCGACCTGTCGGCGGCGATCGAGCGCCTGGAGAAAGAACTCGGCGCGCTGACCATCGCCGTCAACAATGCCGGCATCGCCGGCGCCGAGCCCGCCGAGACGCTGCCGCTGGAGAAATGGCAGAAGATCTACGACGTCAATGTCAGCGGCGTGTTCCTATCTTGCCAGGCCGAGGCGCGCGTCATGCTGCCGCGCCGCAGGGGCTCGATCATCAACGTCGCCTCGATGTCGGGCTCGATCGTCAATCGCGGGCTGACGCAGGCGCACTACAATTCCTCTAAGGCGGCCGTGATCCACATGTCGAAAAGCCTCGCCATGGAGTGGGCCGACCGCGGCCTGCGCGTCAACGTCGTCAGCCCCGGCTACACGCTGACGCCGATGAACAAGCGGCCGGAGGTGGCCGAGCAGATAAAAATCTTCAAGCGCGACACGCCGATGGGCCGAATGGCGACGCCGGAAGAGATGGTCGGACCGACCGTGTTCCTGGCGGCCCGCGCCTCGAGTTTCGTCACCGGCATCGACCTCATCGTCGATGGCGGCTTCGTCTGCTGGTAGGAGAGAAGATGCAGAAGCGCTTTGAAGGAAAGACGGCGGTCGTCACGGGCGCCAGCGGCGGCATCGGCGCGGCGATGGCGAAACGCTTCGCGGCGGAGGGCGCCGCGGTCGTGGTCAGCGCCATCGATCCGCGCGTGGACGAGGTCGCGGCAGGCCTCAAGGCGGCGGGCGCGAAGGTTGCCTCGATGCGCATGGACGTCACCAGGAGGGACGAGGTCGCGGCGCTCTACGACCTCGCCGAAAAGGAATTCGGCCGCGTCGACATCTCGGTGCAGAACGCCGGCGTCATCACCATCGCCAGGATCGAAGCGATGACCGAGGCCGAGTGGGACAAGGTGCTGGCGGTGAACACCAAGGGCGTGTTCCTGTGCTGCCAGGAAGCGATCGGGCGCATGCGCAAGCATGGCGAGGGCGGCCGGCTGATCAACACCGCTTCGGGCCAGGCGCGGCAGGGTTTCATCTACACGCCGCACTATGCGGCCTCGAAATTCGGCGTCGTCGGCATCACCCAGAGCCTTGCCAAGGAAGTGGCCAAGGAGAAGATCACCGTCAACGCCATCTGCCCCGGCATCATCGACACCGACATGTGGGCCTATAACGACACCGCCTGGGGCAAGCTGCTCGGCGACTACAAGCCGGGCGAGCTGATGGCGGAGTGGGTGAAGAACATCCCGATGGGCCGTGCCGGCAGCGGCGAGGACGTCTCCGGGTTGGTCAGCTTCCTCGCCAGCAACGATGCGGCCTACATCACCGGCCAGACCATCAATGTCGATGGCGGCCTGATCATGTCCTGAGGCTGTCGGATTGCGCATCGCTCAGTGCGTTTGTGCGTTGCGCGACATGAACCTTGGTATATATAATTTCATCCTGTGAAACGGCTTCGGCTCGCCGCATGGCGCGGCAGGCCTCGATCATGGGACCCTGATGGCTCGCATGCTCAAGAGCGCCGCATCGGCGGCGATCGAACCGCGGATGACTGCCCCGGCAGCCATCGACGGGCGGCCATGACGCGGCCTCGCTCCGCACGGCACCTTCATCCTGGCATCATCTCACCCTTTCGCGCCGGCTTCAGTGCCGGATGGGCGCTTGCGCAGCGACCGGCTTTTCCAACACAATCATAAAAAGACCAGAAGAAGGGAACGACCGATAATCCTCTAGAGCTTGACAGGAGAACAAGCATGTCACTTCGGAGCATGATTTCGACAGCATCAATGGGAGCCCTAACGCTTGCCCTGGCAAGCGCACTGACGCCGGCAGCGCAAGCCGCCGCGCCTGAATCCAGCGATCCGATCAAGATCGCCCTGTTCGACTGGACCAGCGTCAACCTCAACGCCAAGATTCTTGGCGGCATCCTCGAAAAGCTCGGCTACACGGTCGAATACCCGACCGCCGATTACCTCTCCAGCCTGACCACCGGCCTCACCAATGGCGACCTCGATGTCGGCCTGGAATTCTGGGACACGACCGCCGGCGAAGCCATGAAGGCCTCCGACGCCACCGGACAGACCGAGCGGCTGGGCAAGCTCGGCCCGAAGGCCAAGGAAGAATGGTGGTTCCCCGAATACATGAAGGAGAAATGCCCCGGCCTGCCCAACTGGGAAGCGCTGAAGGACCCGAAATGCGCCGAGGCCTTCTCGACGGCCGAGACAACGCCGAAGGGCCGCTACCTCGGCGGCCCGGTGACCTGGGAGGGCTTTGACGACGAGCGCGTCGAGGCGCTGAAACTGCCCTTCACCGTCATCCATGCCGGCACCGACGCGGCGATGTTCGCCGAGCTCGATTCCGCCTATCAGCGCAAGGCGCCGATCATGCTGTGGATCTATTCGCCGCACTGGGCGCCGGCCAAGTACAAGGGCGAGTGGGTCGAATTCCCCGAATACACGCCGGAGTGCTACACCGACCCCAAATGGGGCACCAACCCCGACGCCAAATACGACTGCGGCAAGCCGCATGGCGAAATCTGGAAATATGCCTGGGGCGGCATGAAGGAGAAATGGCCGGTCGCCTACAAGGTGGCCAAGGCCTATACGATCGACACCGACGAGCTCAACAAGATGAGCGGCGACATCGACCTCAACGGCAAGACGCCGGAAGAGGTCGCCGCCGCCTGGATCGCCGCCCACGAGGCCGACTGGAAGGCCTGGGCGCAGTGACCGTTCCGACTGGAAATTGCGAGACCCGGCCGGGCATGGCCGGGTCTCTACTGCCCGTTCCAGAAGGACGAATGCATGAGCGACGCGACTGAACCGCAGGCCGCAGGTGCGCCCAGGGATGCGCGCCCGATAAAGCTTGCCTGCCGCAATGTCTGGAAGCTGTTCGGCGCCAATGCCGCGAGCTTCATCCGCGAGCGCGCCGGCAAGGCGAGCCCCACCGACATCGCGGCGGCGGGACTGGTCGGCGCGGTACGCGCCGTCGACCTCGAGATCCGCCAGGGCGAGATCTTCATCATCATGGGGCTGTCCGGCTCAGGCAAGTCGACGCTGGTGCGCTGCATGTCGCGGCTGGTCGAGCCGAGCCATGGCAAGGTCGAATTCGAAGGCAAGGACCTGCTCAAGATTTCCGATGCGGCGCTGATCGAGCTCAGACGCCACCGCATGGGCATGGTGTTCCAGAATTTCGCGCTGCTGCCGCATCTCAACGTGCTCGACAATATCGCCTTTCCCTTGAGCATCCAGGGACAGGACCGGGCGACGCGAGAGGCCCGCGCCCGCGAGGTGATCGAGCTCGTCGGCCTGCGCGGGCGCGAGCATTTCTATCCGCGCGAACTTTCCGGCGGCCAGCAGCAGCGCGTCGGCATCGCGCGCAGCCTCGCCACCAAGCCGGAGATCTGGTTCCTCGACGAGCCGTTCTCGGCGCTCGATCCGCTGATCCGCCGCGAGATGCAGGACGAATTGATGCGGCTGCAGACGATGCTGCACAAGACCATCGTCTTCATCACCCATGATTTCGACGAGGCGATCCGGCTCGCCGACCGCATCGCCATCATGAAGGATGGCGAGGTCATCCAGACCGGCACACCGGAAGAACTGGTGGTCAATCCGGCGACCGACTATGTCGCCGAGTTCACCCGCGACGTCGACCGCGCCAAGGTGATCTCGGCGAGGAGCCTGATGCGCGCCTGCGGCGGCGCCGAGCATGGCGGCACAGTCTCGCCGGAGGCGAAGATTGCCAGCTTCTCGGCCGGTATCGTCGCGGCCGGCAAGCCCTTCGCCGTGATCAACGGAAGCGGCAAGCCGATCGGCGAAGTGACGCCGCAAGCGGTGATCGACCTGCTCGCCGGCATCGAGCGCAGCGGAGCCGGCGCATGACGGTAACGGCGAGCGCCAGCGAAGCCAGACCGCCGGTCCAGCGCTGGCTGGCGATCTGGGCGCTAGCGCTTGCCGCTGTGCTGGTCGTGTTCCTGCTCGAGGACAAAGTGCCCTGGGCGGTCAATTATCCGGCCGACGCCGTCATTCCGGTCGCCGACTGGATAGGCGGGCTGATGAAGTGGATAAAGACGAACTTCTCCTGGCTGACCCGCTCGATCACGGCGGTGCTTGGCGTGCCGCTCGACTTCGCGCTCGATCTTCTGGCCAAGAACTTCAAGATCGGCCATGGCGCTGACACCTTCACGCTGCCGCGCCTGTCATGGCTCGGTGTCTGCGTTGCGGCGTTCCTCGCCGGCCGCGCCGCCGGCGGCTGGAAGTTGGGTGTGCTGGTCGGCGGCTGCTTTGCCTATGTCGCGCTGTTCGGCCAATGGACCAGCGCCATGCTGACGCTGGCGCTGATCTCGATCGCGGTGCCGTTCTGCATCGTCACCGGCCTGTTCGTCGGCATCTGGGGCTGGCGCAAGCCCTGGGCCGAAAGGCTCGTCGTCTCCCCTGCCCTCGATCTGATGCAGACCATTCCGACCTTCGCCTATCTGATCCCGATGCTGCTCCTGTTCGGCAACAGCCCGGTGTCGGCGATGATCGCCACCGCCATCTTCGCCACGCCGCCGATGGTCAGGGCAACGATGCTCGGCCTGCAGCGCGTGCCGTCCGAGATCGACGAGTTCAGCGAGATGGCCGGCTGCACGGCCAGGCAGAAACTGTGGCGCGTGCTTCTGCCCTCGGCGCGGCCGACGCTGATGGTCGGCGTCAACCAGGTCATCATGCTGGCCCTCAACATGGTCATCATCGCCTCGATGATCGGCGCCGGCGGCCTCGGCTACGACGTGCTCCTGGCGCTGAGGGCGCTGAAGGTCGGCGAAGCGATGGAGGCCGGCCTCGCCATCGTCGCCTTGGCCATCGCGCTCGACCGGCTGAGCCAGGCGATCGCCCACAACCACGCGATGGGCCAGACGCACCAGGCGGCTAGCCCGAATTTCTGGCGGCGCTATCCCAACCTGACGCTGGCCGTCGCCATCCTTGCCGCCACCACGCTGCTCAGCCTGTTCGTGCCCGCCTTCGCGGCGGTGCCGAAGGCGATCACCTTCACGACGGCGCCGTTGTGGAAAGCGGCGGTGAACTGGGTGACGATCAATTTCTTCGACACAATCGAGGCCTTCCGCGTGGCGCTGATCCTCAACGTGCTCAATCCCGTGCGCGCCTTCTGCGAAGGCTTTCCGTGGCTGGGCGCCGTGTTCCTGCTCGGCCTTGCCGGCTTTCAGCTCGGCGGCCCGCGGCTTGCCGCGCTGGTGGCAGTGCTCACCGCCTTCTGCGCGGTCACCGGGCTTTGGGAAAAGACCATGGCGACGGTCTATCTCTGCGGCATCTCGGCCTTCATCTCCTGCCTGATCGGCATCCCGATCGGCTTTGCCGCTTCGCGCAGCGACCGCTTCGAGAAGATCGTCACGCCGATCATCGACACGCTGCAGGTGCTGCCGTCCTTCTGCTTCATCATCCCGGTGGTGATGCTGTTCCGCGTCGGCGACGTCACCGCGATGATCGCGACGATCGCCTTCGCCGTCGTGCCGGCGATCCGCTACACCAATCACGGCATCCGCCAGGTGCCGCCGGCGCTGATCGAGGCGGCGAAGGTTTCGGGCTGCACGCCGCGCCAGACCTTCTTCCGCGTGCAGCTGCCGCTGGCGCTGCCCGAGATCATGCTCGGCGTCAACCAGACGATCCTGATGGCCTTGGCGATGATCATCATCTGCGCCATGGTCGGTACCCGCGATCTCGGCCAGGAAGTGTTCATCGCGCTGTCCAAGGCCGATTCCGGCCGCGGCATCGTCGCGGGGCTGGCCATCGCCTTCATCGGCATCGTCGCCGACCGGCTGTTCAATGCCTGGACAGCGAAAGCCAGGGCGAGGCTCGGGTAGAGCCCCAAGCGCCGAAACTCCAAAGGAGACAGGACCATGACCAGCCGGACGGCCAGCTGCGCCTGCGGCCAATTGCAGATCCGCTGCCCGCAGGAGCCCGACATCGTTTCGCTTTGCCATTGCCTGGACTGTCAGCGGCGGACCGGCAGCCCGTTCGGGATCGCGGCCTTCTTCGATGCCGCCGCGACCGACGTCACCGGATCGTCGCGGACATTCGAGCGCAATTCCGACAGCGGATTTTCGATCACCTTCCACTTCTGCGGAAGCTGCGGTTCCACAGTGTTCTGGTGTCCTTCGCGACGGCCGGCCGCGGTCGCCGTTGCAGTCGGCTGTTTCGCCGACCCATCCTTTCCGGCGCCGACGCGCTCGGTGTTCGACAAGCGCCGGCACGGCTGGGTCGCCGTGCCGGCCTGACGGCAAGCGCGCCTGGTCGCGCAGGCGCTATTCCGCCGCGACGCCCTTCACCTCGAGATAGCTCTCCATCGAGTCGTCCAGCGCCTGCAGCCAGGGCGTATGGTGCAGCGGCGCCATGGTGCCGGTCATCAGCGAGCGATAGGCGTGGTCGCGGAAGCCCATGATGTCCTCCACCTTGTGATGCTCCCACTCCATGAAGGTGTGGTTGACCGCCTCGACGTCGAAGCCCGGATAGTCGGTCTGGTCCATCAGCTCCTTGGTGTAGTCGCCCTGGAACCAGATCATCTGCTCGGCGTCTTCCAGCGTCTCCTCGCGTGCGCGCCACTTGGCGCCGTGCTCGGCCATTGCCTCGGCCGAAGGCAGCTTGATGCGGCCCATGATGACGTCGCGCGCATACCAGGCCTGCGCGTCGAACATGTTGAAGGTATAGAACTGGTCCTGCATGCCGATATAGAACAGCTTCGGGTTCTTTTCCCACACCACGCCTTCATAGAGGTCGAGCGGCCACATGCGGTTGGCGGTCTTGAGCTTGAGGTCGTCGGTGAGGAAGGGGAAGGAATGCAGATAGCCGGTGCACAGGATGATGGCATCGACATCCTTGGTGGTGCCGTCCTTGAAATGCGCCGTCTTGCCGACGACCTTCTGCAGCAGCGGCACCTCCTTCCAGTTCTCCGGCCATTTGAAGCCCATCGGCTTCGAGCGGTAGCTGGAGGTGATCGATTTGGCGCCGTATTTGTAGCACTGCGAACCGATGTCCTCGGCCGAATAGGAACGGCCGATGATCAGGATGTCCTTGCCCTTGAATTCCATGGCGTCGCGGAAGTCGTGGCTGTGCAGGATGCGGCCGTTGAAGGTGGCGAAGCCCTCGAAGAACGGCACGTTGGGCACGGAGAAATGGCCGGAGGCGACGACGACATTGTCGAACTCTTCCGAGTAGGTGACGTCGTTGCTGCGGTCATGCGCGGTGACGGTGAATTTCTTCGTTGCGTCCGAATAGGTGACCATGCGCACCGGCGTGTTGAAACGCACCCATTTGCGCACGCCTGATTTTTCGACGCGGCCCTTGATGTAGTCCCACAAAACGGCGCGCGGGGGATAGGAGGCGATCGGCCGGCCGAAATGCTCCTCGAAAGTGTAGTCGGCGAATTCGAGGCACTCCTTCGGCCCGTTCGACCAGAGATAGCGGTACATCGAGCCGTGCACCGGGTCGCCATGCTCGTCGAGGCCGGTGCGCCAGGTGTAGTTCCACAGCCCGCCCCAGTCGGACTGCTTCTCGAAGCAGACGACTTCCGGAATCTCGGCGCCCTTGTCGGCGGCTGACTTGAAGGCTCGAAGCTGTGCCAGACCGGACGGCCCGGCTCCGATGACGGCAACGCGACTGTTCATGGCGGGTCTCCCGTTCTCATTTCCCCAGCGAAACAAATTTCACTGTCAGTAACAGTAATCGCACCTCTCGTGCTGTCAACGGTCCTTCTGGCGAAAGCGCGTTCCGCATCGGCAACTTCCGGTGAAAAACCGCCGGCGGGCTGTGAGCGGGAAACGCAGAAATCGGCCGTGGATGGCTTGTTGCGACGATTGCGCTCGTGTACCGGCAATGAATATGTTCACCTTGAGTGAAATAATTCCGCAGAATGCAGGGGGCGACATGGCCAAGAAGGCTTCCGATCTCAAGCACGGCGCCGGCGCCGCCAAGAGCAAGCCTTCGCCGAAGGCCGTGTCGGCCGACGGGCGCACGATCCGCACGCCGCTGACCCAGAACCCGCACGCCATTCGCGACACGCGCGAGAAGGTGCTGGAAGTGGCGATCGGGCGCGAGGTGCGGGCATTCCGCAAGAAGCTCGGCATCACGGTCGCCGATCTCGCCGTCGCCACCGACATTTCGCTCGGCATGCTGTCGAAGATCGAGAACGGCATCACCTCGCCGTCGCTGACCACGCTGCAGGCGCTGTCCAGGGCGCTCGGTGTGCCGGTCACCGCCTTCTTCCGCCGCTTCGAGGAGGAGCATGCCGCGGTCTTCGTCAAGGCCGGCGAAGGCCTCGATGTAGAACGCCGCGGCACGCGCGCCGGTCATCAGTACAATCTGCTCGGCCACATCGGCTCCAACACCAGCGGCGTCGTCGTCGAGCCCTACCTGATCACGCTGACCGAGGATTCTGATGTGTTCCCGACCTTCCAGCATGCGGGCATGGAATTCCTCTATATGCTGGAGGGCGAGGTGGTGTACCGGCACGGCAACAACCTCTACCCGATGAAGCCCGGCGACAGCCTGTTCTTCGACGCCGACGCGCCGCATGGACCCGAACAGCTGACGCGGCTGCCGATGCGGTACCTGTCGATCATCTGCTATCCGCAAAGCAGCGCGGGGTGAATGGCTAAATCTCCCCCCTCGTGGGGGAGATCGACAGCTTCAATCCGGCCCGAAACCCGGGCTCGTCGGGCTGCCATCGTCCAGCTTCGACAGCCACTCGACCAGCGTCGGACGGTAGCGGGTGAGGCCCTTGTAGGTGGCGAGCTCCTCGGGCAGGTCGCGGATGACGCGGTGCAGGCGACGTGCCCATTTCGGCTGCGTCACCAGCTCGTCCATCTTGATCAGGTAGCAGCGGATCGGGAAGACGATGCCGTTGGAGCGCGGCAGCCGCCAGAAGCTCTGCAGCTCGACGCGCAGATGCACCTTGTCGCCGACATTCTCAGGCGTGACCGTCGCCCGGTCGGGACCCCATTTGTGATAATTCTCGGGGCTGGTGTCGAGGCGCGGATTGATGGTCATCGTCCAGTTGAGCCGCCGCGCCGGCTTGCCCTGCTGGATGTTGGTGAGGAATTTCAGCGCACGGATGAAGATGCCCTTCTCGTGCGCCAGCGGCACCGGCGCGTGCCACTCGAAGAAATTCATACCGATGTCGAAATCGAGCGACCAGTCGGCCTGGGTGGTGACCATGCCGGCATCCATCCACAGATTGCCGTCGCGCTGGTCGAGGATGCAGAAATCGCCCTGGCTCTGGCGGGTGATGTATTCCATCGGGCCATAGGGCAGCGTCGAGGTGTCGCCGAAGGTGAAGGTGTCGTCGATGCCGAGCGGCCGGTTGATCCAGCGCCAGCGGTCACCGTCGCGGGTCAGCGTGAAATGCTCGGGATAGCCGAGCGCCTGCTGCTCCATCAGCAGCTCGAGCAGGTCCCAGCCGGCCAGCGTCATATGCGGCAGCGACTGGCAGCGCAGCGGATCCTCGGCCAGAACCAAAGCGCGATCCTGCATCTCGGCGACATAGTGCTCGTCGACGTCGATCAGGTTTTCCAGCACGCTGCCCTTCGGGCCGACGACGTGCGGCTCGATGTTGACGGCATACATGTAGCTGTCTTCGTTGAACGGGAACGGGAAGCGCCTGATGTGCTCCGGGCTGTTCCTGAACGTGTAGTCGTCCCGAAAGGTTTCCTTGCGAAAGGTGATGCCCAAGCTCGCCTCCTATCTTTCCAGGACCAGCGACTTGCCCTCGAAGCGCGAGACGCAAGGCATGATCTTGCAGCCGGAACGATGGTCTTCCTCGCTCAGCCAGTGGTCGTTGTGGATGAACTTGCCGTCGGAAGAGATGACATTGGTCTCGCACTGGCCGCAGACGCCGCCGCGGCAGAGATAGGGCGGATCGACGCCGGCGGCCTCGATCGCCTCGAGCAGGCTCTGCTGCGAGCCGACGCGGATCGTCTTGCCGCTGACGGCCAGCGCCACATCGAAAGGCGCGCCGGGCTGCGGCGCCGCGAAATGCTCGAAATGCACCGTTTCCGACGGCCAGCCGAGAGCGGCGGCGCGGTCGCGCACCCAGTTGATCATGCCCGCCGGGCCGCAGACATAGAGATGCGTGCCGAGCGGCTGCGTCGAAAGCAGACGGTCGAGATCGATGCGCTCGTCGCGATCGTCATGGTAGAGTTTCACCCGGCGGTCGTAGCGCTGCTGCAGTATATCGGCATAGGTGCCGAGCGAAGCGGTGCGGCAGGTGTAGTGCAGCTCGAAATTGCCTCCCGATCCCGCCAGTTGCGCGGTCTGAGCCATGAACGGCGTGATGCCGATGCCGCCGGCTAGCATCAGGTGCTTCCTGGCTCTCAGGTCGAGCGAGAACAGGTTGACCGGATAGCTGATCACCATCTCCAGGCCGGGCTTGACCGACCTGTGCATGAACAGCGAGCCGCCGCGGCCGACATCGTCGCGGCGCACCGAGATCGTGTATTCGCTGGTATTGAGCGGCGAGCCCATCAGCGAATAGGGGTTGAGCCTGGTGCGGTCGCCATCGCGCATCTCGACCACGACATGAGCGCCGCCTGAAAAGGTCGGCAGGAGTTCAGCGTCGCGGCGGCGGAAATGGAAGCGGGTGACCAGGTCGTTGACGGGGACGACATCGCTGACGACGACGTCGAGTTTGGTGGTGCCGGTGCTCATCGGAAGACCTCCTCCATTGGAGGAATCTCTGAGCGATCCTCGGCATTGATGCAGACGCCCTGGAAGGCGGCGAGGCGCCGCGAATAGTGGTCGCGCACCAGAAGCAGCAGGCCGCAATGCGCGCAGGTCGCCGGCTGCGTCGTCACGTGCTCGGTGATGCCCTTGCAGTGCACGCACTGCATGCGGCGCGCCAGCGAGCCGCGATGCTCGGTCTGCATGGAGGTGTGGTCGATGCCGGCCTCGAGCGCCACCTGCATGGCCTGGCCGATCAGCCCTTCGGTGCCCGAAAGATAGAGGCGCAGGCCCATATGGGCGTTGGTCAGCGTCTGCCTCAATCGCGGCAGCAAGCTGGCGAAGGACGGCGGCAGATGGAGCTGTGCCGGCTTCAGCGCTTCGAGAGCGGCGATGTGCTTGCCGTCTGGAGCCGCAATGAAGACGATCTCGGCGCCGTCGAAGAAACCGGCCGGCGCCTTGCCGGCCATGTCGATGATCGCGAGCGCGCCTTCGGCATCCGCCACGAAAAGGTGGTGCTTGCCGGGCTGCGGAGACAGGGTTCCGTAAACGGGCCGGCTGATGATCGTCTTGGCTGCCATTCTACCTTAGATCAGTTGGAGCATGATCTTTTCCGAAAACCGGTTCCCACTTTTCGGGATCATGCTCTAGTGCCTCGAAACCCCTCCCCGTTGATAATGCCTCAGCCCTTGGCGGTGCGCTTGGTCTTTTTGGGATCATCGAACGGCAATGGCTGCGCCGTCGCCCTGATCGAGCCGCTTCTGTTGCGAATCTCGAGCCTGGTGTCCTTGACGGCGCAGTCGACGTCGAGGCGGGCGATTCCCATCGACTTCTCGACCAGCGGCGAATACATGGCGCAGGTGACGACGCCGACCTTCTTGCCGTCGCGATAGACCGGCGCGCCCTCGTCGGCCGGCTCCCTGCCGTCGAGCAGGACGCCGTAGATCTTGAAGCGCTCCTTGCCCTTCAGGCGATAGTGCTCCTCGGCGCCGCGGAAGCCGGTCTTGCCGGGGCTGACGGTGAAGTCGAGGCCGAGTTCCCACAGCGTGTCGCCGGGGCCTTCGCTCTCGAACGGATACTTTTGGGAATTGTCATAGGGATAGAACAGCAGGTAGCTCTCGACGCGCAGCATATCGAGCGTGGTGAAGCGGCACGGGATGATGCCGACGCCCTTCCCCTCGTCGAGGATCCTGTCCCAGATCGTGCCGGCATCCTGGCCTCGGCAGAAGATCTCGTAGCCGCGCTCGCCAGTGTAGCCGGTGCGCGAGATCATCACCGGGAAACCGAACAGCTGCGTCTGCATGTGGTGGAAGTAGTTGAGGTCGCGAATGCCCGGCACGTGCTTGGCCAGGTAGTCGACGGCGGTCGGGCCCTGCAGCGAGAGGTCGTGCAGATTGTCGTCGAAGCGTAGCGAAACGTCGCGGCCCGCCGCTGCGCGCTGCAACTCCTCATGGCCGGTGCCGGAGCCGTGCACGACCATCCAGCTGTTGGGGCTGATGCGGTAGATGATGCAGTCGTCGGTGAACTTGCCGGCCTCGTTCAGCATGCAGGCATAGGCCGACTTGCCGGGATAGATCTTCTCGACGTCGCGGGTGGTGGCGAGGTCGATGAGGTGCGCGGCGTGCGGCCCGGTGATGTGAACCTTCTTCAGGCCGGAGACGTCCATCAGGCCGGCCTTGGTGCGGATGGCGACATATTCCTCGTCGGCATCCTTGTCGTAGGTCCAGGCGGTGCCCATGCCGCTCCAGTCCTCGAGCTTCGAGCCGAGCGCGCGATGGCGGTCCGCCAAGGTCGAAAATCTCCAGGATGCCGTCATCCGATCGTCCTCCGTCAGAAAGTCATTGCTGTTCCCTGCTCCTTGGCTCGATGGCCGGAGCTTTGATCGAATATTGACCGCAAACGACGAAGCGCTGCAATCCCCTTGAAGCAAATAATTTCATTGTCAGGCAAATTTCTTGACATGGAACGAACGGTTCACAACCCGGAAATGCGGCTTGACAATTCCGGAATTCGGTCGGAATTTATGAAAAAAATTTCACTCTGTTGAAAGAGTGAGACGCCCGGCCGATTCGGGACCGGACGTCGAGAGAAGGGGAAAACCGATGTCCGACCTGCAGCAGCGCATCGAAGCGCTGTACCGTTCCGACGTGCGCGGATCCGCGCTCCTGATCATTTGCCTGTGGGCGACGATCCTCTTCGTCCTCATCATGACATGGCCATACATTCCGCACGCCGGCATCAAGCTGGTCGTCGCGGTCGCCGCCGGCGCCGTGCTGATCTTCAACACGGCCGCCATCCTGGCGATGGTCAACCACTACAAGGAAGACAAGGACTTCATCTACGGGCTCGACATCAAGAACGCCGACGCGTTCCGCAACCGCAAGGGGTAGACAGCATGTCCCGCTACAAGCCGCCGGAACAGAGCAAGGCCGGCCAGATCCTCGATATCGCTGTGGTCGTGGTCGCCATTTTCGTGGCGCTTTGGCTGCCGCTGAAGCTCGGCCTCGCCGGAGCCGCGAAGTCCATCGATCCGCTCGACGCCAAGACTTGGGACGCGCTTGGCCAGAATGCGACCATGGCGTCGATCTGGGAGAAGCTCGGCTACACGCCCGAGACCGCGCACGACATCATCCAGAACCGCTTCCACTATGTGATCGACTGGCCGACGCTGATCATCATGGCGGCGGTGCTGATCGGCTATTTCGTGTTCCTGTTCCGCGCATCGGACCGGGAATATCGCGAAGTCATCAACGAAAAGTTCGACGACAAGTAACCCGGGGACACGATCATGTGGATACCGCTGTCTTACGCCTGCTGGGGCATCTCGATCGTGCTCGCGCTGTGGATGCTCTACGACTGGTTCAAGGTCGATACGACCTATTCCGAGGAGGTGCTGACCTCCTCGCGCGAAGGCGAGCTTGAAGCCGTTTCCGAAAAGCACCGGATCTGAGTGGGGATTGATCGATGACGGTCGCGCTTGACAACACCACCACCATCCACGGCGACAGGGTCTCGCTGCTCCGGGTGCTCGGCCCCGCCCATGTCTGGGCGCTCGGCGTCGGCATCGTGCTGGTCGGCGAATTCACCGGCTGGAATTTCGCCGCCGACAAGGGCGGCGCGCTGGCGGCGCTGATCGTCTGCTGGCTCGTCGGGCTGCTCTACACCTCGGTCGCCATGATCGATTCCGAGGTGACATCGACCGTCGCCGCCGCCGGCGGCCAGTACGCCCAGGCCAAGCACATCGTCGGGCCGCTGATGGCCTTCAACGTCGCGCTGTTCCTGGTCTTCGCCTACACGATGCTGGAAGTGTCGGACGCCATCCTGCTCGGCGACACGATCGTCGCCAAGGCCGGCGTCGAGGGCCTAACGCACAATTCCTTCATCGCCGCCACCATCGTGGTGCTGGCCTGGCTGAACTATCGCGGCGTGCTGATGACGCTCAACGTCAACTTCGTCATCACCGCGATTGCCTACATCTCGATCGTCATCCTGTTCTTCTCGGTGAGCCCGTGGACGCAAGGCGCGGTGCTGAAGCTCAACGAACTGGTGACGCCCAGCAATGCGCTGCCCTATGGCTGGATCGGCGTCATCGCCGCCTTCCAGTTCGGCATCTGGTACTATCTCGGCATCGAGGGCACCACGCAGGCGGCCGAAGAAGTGCGCTCACCGGCGCGCTCGCTGCCCTACGGCACCATGGCCGGCATGATCACGCTTCTGATCGCCGCTGCCATGACCTGGTATGTCTGCGCCTCGATGATGCCGTGGGAGTATCTCGGCATCACCTATTATCCGCTTTGGGACGCCGGCAAGCTGACGGGCAGCCCGCTGCTCGAGAACCTGCTGTTCATCGCGACGCTGCTGGCAGCACTTGCCTCGGCCAATGGCTGCATCAACGATGCCGCCCGTGCATGGTTCTCGCTCGGCCGCGACCGCTACCTGCCGAGCTGGTTCTCGGCGGTGCATCCGAGATACCGCACGCCCTACCGCTCGATCCTGTTCCTGCTGCCGATCGCGCTCGCCTTCGCCTTCATCGCCGACCTCAACCAGGCGATCACCTTCTCGATCCTGTCGGGCGTGCTGCAATACACCTTCATGAGCATCAACATCATGATGTTCCGCAAGAAGTGGCCGCTGGGTTCCATCCGCCGCGGCTACACGCACCCGTTCCATCCGCTGCCGGCGATCGTGCTGTTCTGCCTGTGCGTGGTCACCTTCTTCGCCATCTTCCTCGGCTTCGGCTCGCAGCTGATCGCGATGACCATCTTCTATTTCCTGATCTCGCTGTGGTTCCACTTCTACCGTTACAAATTCGTGCGCCGCGGCGACCAGTTCACCATGCCGTGGCCGAAGCCGCAGGGCTATTGAGTGGAAAGAAAGCCCGCCGGCTGACGGCGGGCTCTGGCGTGTCGAGATGTCTGAGTTGACGTCAACTTTGCTTGCCGGGGCGATTGCGCTTGCCGTCGTCGTCCACCTTGTGTGGCTCGCGCGCAAAAGCCGCAACCGGGCCAGGGAGGCGCTTGCCGCAGACACCGCCGGCATTCGCACTGTTGTTGCCGACGCCGTCGATATCTCCGACGGCACGGCTGGTGTCGCCATCTGGGCGGGCACCTGGAACGGGCTTCGTGTGCAGGTCCGCACCATCGTCGACACGCTGGCGACCAGAAAACTGCCGGCGCGCTGGCTCACCGTCACGGTCACCGAGCCTGTCGACGTTCCGGGAACTTTCGACATGATGATGCGGCCGGGCTCGGCGACCACGTTTTCCAATTTCGATCACCTTGGCCACACGCTGCCGAAGACCGCCGGCTTTCCCGTCGAGGCGGTGCTGCGCACGGACCGCAAGGGGGTCGCCTTCCCGCAGGACGTGATCACCGGCCATCTCGACATCTTCGCCGAGGGCCGGGCCAAGGAGCTGCTGGTCACACCGAAGGGCGTGCGCATCGTCTGGCTGCTGGCCGAGGCAGAGCGGGCGCGCTACGGCGTGTTCCGGCAGGCTGCGTTTGGCGACACGAAACTGGATCCGGCGCTGATCGAAAGGCTGCTGCAATCGGCCTCGACGCTTCGCGATGCCATCAACGAGCGCAAACGGCAGGCCGCATGACCGACAAAGCCAGTTCCCCCGCCCCGGCGAATCCGTATCTCGTGCTCGGTGCGGCGATCGTGCTGCCGGGGAGCGGACATGTCATGCTCGGCGTGCCGACGCGCGGGCTGCAATTCCTGTTCTTCATGGTGATCCTTGGCTGGGTGACCACCAAGGTGGCGGCACCGGACGCCAGTTTCGTCGGCCGTCATGCCGGCGGCTTCCTGATTTATGCGCTGTCGATCCTCGATGCCTACAAGATTGCACGCATCCGCTACACGCAATGGGCTCATAGTGACCGCCGAAGCGATGACGGCGCGGCCGGCGGCGCAGAGCCGCACACGTAACTAGAGGAAAATTTTTTTCATATGGTTGAATTCTAATTCCTCATTCGGTACATCATTTGAGAGCCATAAACGTCGGAGGCTGACATGTGCGGAATCGTCGGACTTTTCCTCAAGGACAAGTCGCTGGAGCCCAAGCTGGGCGCGATGCTGTCGGAGATGCTGATCTGCCTCACCGACCGGGGTCCGGACAGTGCCGGCATCGCCATCTATGGCGCACCGGCCGGCAACGAGGCCAAGATCACCATCCAGTCAGCGAAACCGGAACACGACTTCCGCGGCCTCGACGCTGAGCTCGCCAAGGCGATCGGCGCGCCGGTGAGCGTCGCGGTCAAGTCGACGCATGCGGTGATCAGGACGGCTCCGGACAAGGTCGACACCGCGCGTGAGGCACTGCAATCGCTTCGGCCCGATATCCGCATCATGGGCGCCGGCGAAGCGGTCGAGATCTACAAGGAGGTCGGCCTGCCGGAAGCCGTCGTCGAGCGTTTCGACGTGCGCTCGATGACCGGCACGCACGGCATCGGCCACACCCGCATGGCGACGGAATCGGCGGTCACCACGATGGGCGCGCACCCCTTCTCGACCGGAGCCGACCAATGCCTGGTGCACAATGGCTCGCTGTCCAACCACAACAATGTGCGGCGCGAGCTGATCCGCGAGGGCATGAAATTCGAGACCGAAAACGACACCGAGGTGGCAGCCGCCTATCTCTCCTCCAAGATCGCGCATGGCAAGAACCTCGGCGAGGCGCTGGAGGGCACACTCTCCGATCTCGACGGCTTCTTCACCTTCGTCGTCGGCACCAAGAACGGCTTTGGCGTGGTGCGCGACCCGATCGCCTGCAAGCCTGCCGTCATGGCCGAGACCGACCAGTATGTCGCCTTCGGTTCGGAATATCGCGCGCTCACCAAACTGCCCGGCATAGACAATGCGAGGGTCTGGGAACCGGAGCCCGCAACCGTCTATTTCTGGGAGCATTGAGTTCATGCCGGCAACCAACATATCCACCGCTCAGCGCGACCAGAGCCACGCCAGGGTGTTCGACCTTGCCGCACTGTCGCTGCGCGAGCTGAACCAGGCGCTGCATCAGCTGACCCCGGGCTCCAACGAGACGGCCTGGGAGGTGCTCAACCCCAAGGGCAGCCATTCGGTCGCCGTCGGCGTCGACCAGCCGGTCGCCATCGATGTGCGCGGCAGCGTCGGCTACTATTGCGGCGGCATGAATGCCGGCGGCGCCATCACCGTGCATGGCTCGGCCGGCCCCGGCGTCGGCGAGAACATGATGTCGGGCTCGATCGTGATCAAAGGCGACGCCAGCCAGTATGCCGGCGCCACCGGCCGCGGCGGCCTGCTGGTCATCGAAGGCAACGCGTCGTCGCGCTGCGGCATCTCGATGAAGGGCATCGACATCGTCGTGCACGGCAATATCGGCCACATGTCGGCCTTCATGGCGCAGTCCGGCAACCTCGTGGTCCTGGGCGATGCCGGCGATGCGCTGGGCGATTCCATCTACGAGGCGCGGCTGTTCGTGCGTGGCAAGGTCGAGAGCCTGGGCGCCGACTGCATCGCCAAGGAGATGCGGCCCGAGCATCTGGAATTCCTGCAAGGCCTGCTCGACCGCGCCGGCGTGACCGGCGTCAAAGCTTCAGAGTTCAAGCGCTACGGCTCGGCGCGCAAGCTCTACAATTTCAATATCGACAACGCCGACGCGTATTGAGGCAAGATGACCTATCGCAACCCGCCGACGACGCCGCGCAAATCCGCGACCTTCGACGATTACACGCTCTCCGAAATCCGCCGCGCCGCGGCGACCGGCATCTATGACATCCGCGGCGCCGGCGCCAAGCGCAAGCTGCCGCATTTCGACGACCTCTTGTTCCTCGGCGCCTCGATCTCGCGCTATCCGCTGGAAGGCTATCGCGAGCGCTGTGACACCAGCGTGGTGCTGGGCACGCGCCACGCCAAGAAGCCGATCGAGCTGAAGATCCCGATCACCATCGCCGGCATGAGCTTCGGCTCGCTGTCCGGCCCCGCCAAGGAGGCGCTGGGACGCGGCGCGACGCTGTCCGGCACCTCGACCACCACCGGCGACGGCGGCATGACCGAGGAAGAGCGCGGCCATTCCAAGCAGTTGGTCTATCAGTATCTGCCGTCACGCTACGGCATGAACCCGCGCGACCTGCGCCGCGCCGACGCGATCGAAGTGGTCGTCGGCCAGGGCGCCAAGCCCGGCGGCGGCGGCATGCTGCTCGGCCAGAAGATCTCCGACCGCGTCGCCGAGATGCGCACGCTGCCAAAGGGCATCGACCAGCGCTCGGCGTCGCGCCATCCCGACTGGACCGGGCCCGACGACCTCGAGATCAAAATCCTCGAGCTGCGCGAGATCACCGACTGGGAAAAGCCGATCTACGTCAAGGTCGGCGGCGCCCGCCCCTACTACGACACCGCGCTCGCGGTGAAGGCCGGCGCCGACGTCGTCGTCGTCGACGGCATGCAGGGCGGCACCGCCGCGACGCAGGAAGTGTTCATCGAAAATGTCGGCCAGCCGACGCTTGCCTGCATCAGGCCGGCGGTGCAGGCGCTGCAGGACCTCGGCATGCACCGCAAGGTGCAGCTGATCGTTTCCGGCGGCATCCGCAACGGCGCTGACGTCGCCAAGGCGCTGGCGCTCGGCGTCGACGCTGTGTCGATCGGCACGGCGGCGCTGGTTGCGCTGGGCGACAACGATCCCCGGTGGGAGGCGGAGTACAATGCGCTCGGCTCCACCGCCGGCGCCTATGACGACTGGCATGAAGGCCGCGACCCGGCCGGCATCACCACCCAGGACCCCGAGCTGATGAAGCGGGTCGACCCGATCGCGGCAGGACGGCGGCTGGCGAATTACCTGAAAGTGATGACGCTGGAGGCGCAGACGATCGCGCGCGCCTGCGGCAAGAACAGCCTGCACAACCTCGAGCCCGAGGATCTCGTCGCGCTCACCATCGAGGCGGCCGCCATGGCGGGCGTGCCGCTTGCCGGCACCAACTGGATACCGGGGAAGAACGGCTTCTAATCAATTGAAGGGCCAAGACCCAAATGCCTTGGGCCATGGCCGACAAAAAATGGGGAACTGGTGTGACTACTGATCTTGCAGAATTCGCAAGGGCGAAAAACGTCAAATATTTCATGATCTCCTACACCGACCTGTTTAGCGGGCAGCGTGCGAAGCTGGTGCCGGCACAGGCGATCGCCGACATGCAGAAGGACGGCGCGGGATTTGCCGGCTTCGCCACCTGGCTCGATCTCACCCCGGCGCATCCGGACATGCTGGCGGTGCCGGATCCAGCCTCCGTCATCCAGTTGCCGTGGAAGCCGGAGGTCGCCTGGGTCGCCGCCAATTGCGTCATGGACGACAAGGAGGTCGGCCAGGCGCCGCGCAATACGCTGAAGCGGGTGATCGAAGAGGCCGCCCGCGACGGCATGCATGTCAAGACCGGCGTCGAGGCCGAGTTCTTCCTGATCTCCCCGGACGGCAAGGCGATCTCCGACGAATACGATACCGCCTCAAAACCATGCTACGACCAGCAGGCGGTGATGCGCCGCTACGACGTCATCGCCGAGATCTGCGACCACATGCTGGCGCTGGGCTGGGGCCCGTACCAGAACGACCACGAGGACGCCAACGGCCAGTTCGAGATGAACTGGACCTTCGACCATGCGCTGGCGACCGCCGACAAGCACTCGTTCTTCAAATTCATGGTGAAGTCGATTGCCGAAAAACACGGCCTGCGCGCGACTTTCATGCCCAAGCCCTTCCAGGGCCTGACTGGCAATGGCTGCCATGCGCATATCTCGGTGTGGGACGAGACCGGCAAGACCAATGTCTTCGCCGACAATGCGATGGAGCTCGGCCTCTCGGCCAAGGGCAAGAACTTCCTTGGCGGCATCATGAAGCATGCTTCGGCGCTTGCGGCCATCACCAACCCGACGGTCAATTCCTACAAGCGCATAAATGCGCCGCGCACGATTTCGGGCGCGACCTGGGCACCGAACACGGTGACCTGGACCGGCAACAACCGTACCCACATGGTGCGCGTGCCAGGCCCGGGCCGTTTCGAACTGCGCCTGCCCGACGGTGCAGCCAACCCGTATCTGCTGCAAGCCGTCATCATCGCCGCTGGTCTCGATGGCATCCGCTCCAAGGCCGACCCGGGCAAACGCTACGACATCGACATGTACCAGTTCGGCCATACCGTGACGGACGCGCCGAAATTGCCGCTCAACCTGCTCGACGCGCTGCGCGAGTTCGACAATGACAAATCGCTGAAGACGGCGCTGGGTGAGGAATTCTCGTCGGCTTACCTAAAGCTGAAGCAGCAGGAATGGAATTCCTATGCTTCGCACTTCACGCAGTGGGAGCGCGACCACACGCTGGATATCTGAAGCATCGGACCGAATAGTGCGAAGCGGTTTTCGGACGAATCCGATGCGTTGAGGAAGACCACCAGCGCGACGCGAGCGATCTCGGAATGACCTTATGAAATATTCGATCTTCTCGCTCGCCCGCGCCGCCCTCTCCGGCCACAAGAACTGGCAGCGCACCTGGCGCGACGCCAGCCCGAAGGACCGCTACGATGTGGTGATCATCGGCGGCGGCGGCCATGGGCTGGCGACGGCGTGGTTCCTCGCCAGCGAGTTCGGCATCCGCAACGTCGCCGTCCTCGAAAAGGGCTGGATCGGCTCCGGCAATGCCGGCCGCAACACCACGATCATCCGCTCCAACTACGGCCTGCCCGGCAATACCGGCTTCTACGAGCTGTCGATGAAGCTGTGGGAGCGGATGGAGCAAGACCTCAACTACAATTCGATGGTCAGCCAGCGCGGCGTCATCAACCTCTACCATTCCGACGCCCAGCGCGACGCCTATGCGCGGCGCGGCAACACCATGCGCATCAACGGTATCGACGCCGAATTGCTCGACCTCGCGGCGGTCAGGAAAATGATGCCGTTCCTGAACTTCGACAATGCGCGCTTTCCTGTGCAGGGCGGGCTCTTGCAGCGGCGCGGCGGCACGGCACGGCACGACGCCGTGGTGTGGGGCTATGCGCATGCGGCCAGCGCGCTTGGCGTCGACATCATCCAGAACTGCGAGGTTACCGGCTTCACGCGCGACGGCAATGGCAAGGTGACCGGTGTCGAGACCTCGCGCGGCCGCATCGGCGCCGGCAAGGTCGGCATGGCGGTCGCCGGCTCCTCATCGCGGGTCGCGGCGATGGCGGGCCTGCGCCTGCCGATCGAAAGCCACGTGCTGCAGGCCTTCGTCTCCGAGGCGATCAAGCCGCTGCTGCCCAATGTCATGACCTTCGGCGCCGGCCACTTCTATGTCAGCCAGTCGGACAAGGGCGGCCTGGTCTTCGGCGGCGACATCGACGGCTACAATTCCTACGCCCAGCGCGGCAACCTTCCGGTCATGGAGGATGTCTGCGAGGGCGGCATGGCGCTGATCCCGATGATCGGCCGCGTCAGGCTGCTGCGCCAGTGGGGCGGCATCATGGACATGTCGATGGACGGCACGCCGATCATCGACAAGAGCCCTGTCGAAGGCCTCTATCTCAATGCCGGCTGGTGCTATGGCGGCTTCAAGGCGACGCCCGGCTCCGGCCTGGTCTTTGCCCATCTCATCGCCCGCGACGAAGCGCACAGGGAAGCCGCGCGCTTCCGCCTCGATCGCTTCCAGCGCGGCGCCATGATCGACGAAAAGGGCCAGGGCGCCCAACCGAACCTGCACTGAAGGCGGCCAGGAAATCATGCGTATTGTCTGTCCCTTCTGCGGCGAACGCGAACTCGGCGAGTTCACCTATCTCGGCGACGCCAAGCCGCAACGGCCGGCGGCGGACGCGGGCGAAGACGCCGTCTACGACTATGTCTACCTGCGCGACAACATCGCCGGCCCGATGAGCGAGCACTGGTATCATGGCGGCGGCTGCAGGGCCTGGCTGAAGGTCACCCGCAACACGCTGACGCATGAGATTTCGGCTGTCGTGCCCGCTGCTGGCGTCGGTGCGGCAAAGGTTGACGCGTGATGGTGGGCGACGCGCAAACACACCGGCTGGCAGACGGCGGCCTCATCGACCGCTCGGTGCCGCTGAGCTTCCGCTTCGACGGCAAGACCCTGCTTGGCTTCCAGGGCGACACGCTGGCCTCGGCGCTGGTCGCCAATGGCGTCAAGCTGGTCGGGCGCTCGTTCAAGTACCACCGCCCGCGCGGCATCCTGACGGCGGGATCGGAAGAGCCGAACGCGCTGGTCGAATTGCGCAGCGGCGCAAGGCGCGAGCCGAACACCAAAGCGACGACAGCGGAACTGTATGACGGTCTCGAGGCCGCCAGCCAGAACCGCTGGCCGTCGCTGCGCCACGATTTCCTGTCGGTCAACCAGCTGTTCGCGCCGATCTTCGTCGCCGGCTTCTACTACAAGACCTTCATGTGGCCGGCGAAGTTCTGGGAAGCGATCTACGAGCCGGCGATCCGCCGCGCCGCCGGTCTCGGCCACGCCGCTGGCATTGCTGATCCCGACCACTATGACAAGGCCTGGGCGCATTGCGACGTGCTGATCGCCGGCTCCGGTCCGGCGGGACTGGCGGCGGCTTTGGCGGCAGGCCGCAGCGGGGCGCGCGTCATCCTGTGCGAAGAGGATTTTGTCCCGGGCGGCCGCTTGCTTGCTGACGGCGGAACGATCGACGGCCTGCCGGCCGCCGCATGGATTGCCCGCACGCTGGCCGAGCTTGGCTCGATGCCCGATGTCCGCATCATGACGCGCACGACGCTGTTCGGCGTCTATGACGGCGGCACCTATGGCGCGATCGAGCGCGTCAACGACCATCTGCCAGTTCCGCCGGAGCACCAGGTGCGGCAGCGGCTGTGGCGGATCGTGGCGAAGCGCAGCATTGTCGCGGCAGGCGCGATCGAGCGGCCGATCGTCTTTGCCGGCAACGACACGCCCGGCGTAATGATGGCTTCCGCCATGCGCAGCTACATCGGCCGCTATGCGGCAACGCCCGCAAAACGCGTCGCGCTGTTCACCAACAACGAGGACGGCTGGCGCACGGTCGAGACGGCGATTGCCGCCGGGCTGCAGGTCGCGGCGGTGATCGATGCGCGGCCGGATGTCTCGCCGCAGCATCGCTCGCTTGCTTCGAAGAACGGCTTCCCGGTGCTCAATGGCTCAGTTACCGGCGTCGACGGCGGCAAGGACGGCGTGCGCAAGATCGCCGTCTCGCTGACCGGCGGCGCGCGCGCCGAGGTCGACGCCGACGGGCTTGCCGTTTCCGGCGGCTGGAATCCTTCGGTCGGGCTGACCTCCTATCATCGCGGCCGGCCGAAATGGCGCGACGACATCGCCGCCTTCGTGCCGGATGGCGCGCCGCCCGGCATGGTCGCTGTAGGCGCCGCCAACGGCGCCTTCGGCCTCGGCGCTTGCTTGCGCCAGGGGTTTGAGGCCGGCGCCGCTGCCGCAAGCGATAGCGGGCGCGGCGGCACCGCAGGTTCAGCGCCGGTCGCCGACGACGAGGCCTTCTCGCTCACCCCGCTCTGGCACATCCCCGGCAAGGGCAAGGCCTTCGTCGACCAGCAGCACGACGTCACCGCTTCCGACGTCGAACTGGCGCAGCGCGAAGGTTTCGAATCGGTCGAGCACCTCAAGCGCTACACCACGCTCGGCATGGCGACCGACCAGGGCAAGACCTCCAACATTGCCGGCCTCGCCATCATGGCCGCCGTCACAGGCAAGTCGATCCCGGAAATCGGCACGACGATCTACCGGCCGCCCTATGTGCCGGTCGCCATCGGCGCCTTCGCCGGCCACCATCGCGACGAGACCTTCCATGCGACGCGCCTGACGCCGTCACATCACTGGGCGGCGGAACAGGGCGCGGTGTTCGTCGACACCGGTTTATGGAAACGGGCGCAGTGGTATCCCCGCGCGGGCGAAAAGGACTGGCTGGAATCGGTGACCCGCGAGGTCAAGGCGGTGCGCGGCGGCGTCGGCTTCTGCGATGTCTCGACGCTGGGCAAGATCGACGTGCACGGTCCCGACGCCGGCGTTTTCCTCGACCGCGTCTACATCAACTCGTTCTCCAACCTCGCCGTCGGCAAGGCGCGCTACGGGCTGATGCTGCGCGAAGACGGCATCGTCTACGACGACGGCACGACTTCGCGGCTGGCCGAGGATCATTATTTCCTCACCACCACCACCGCCAAGGCCGGGCTGGTGATGCAGCATCTCGAATTCTGCCGCCAGGTGCTGTTCCCCGAACTCGACGTGCAGCTGTCTTCGGTCTCCGACCAGTGGGCGCAGTTCTCCATCGCCGGGCCGAAGACCCGTGACCTGCTTCGCGAAATTGTCGATCCCTCGGAAGACCTGTCGAACGAAGGCTTTCCGTTCATGGGCGCGCGCGAAGTCGCCTTGCGCGGCGGCATCAAGGCCAGGCTGTTCCGCATTTCCTTCTCCGGCGAAATGGCGTTCGAGATTTCGGTGCCGGCGCGTTGCGGCGAGGCGCTGGTGCGCAATCTGATGATTGCGGGAAAATCGTTCGGCGTGACACCCTATGGCACCGAGGCGCTCGGCGTGATGCGCGTCGAGAAGGGCCATGTCGCCGGGCCGGAGCTCAACGGCACCACGACCGCCGCCGATCTCGGCCTCGGCAAGATGATGTCGACCAAGAAGGATTTTATCGGCCGCGTCATGGCCGGGCGCGAGGCGCTGGTTGCGCCGGACCGGCAGGTGGTCGTCGGCATCAAGCCGACCGACAAGGCGCGGCGGCTGCGCTCCGGCGCGCATGTCATTCCGAAGGGCGAGATCCCCGGCCCCGGCAACGACCAGGGCTATGTCACCTCGGTCTGCTTCTCGCCGACACTCGACCAGTGGATCGGGCTCGGGCTGGTCGAACGCGGCCGCGAGCGCATCGGCGAGATCGTGCGCGCGCACGACCCGCTGCGTGGCGAGCAGTACGATGTCGAGCTCTGCAATCCCGTCTTCTACGATCCGGAAGGAGGGCGCCAGCGTGGCTGAGTTTTCCTGGGATATCCGCAGCCCGCTCGACCGCACCCTCGTCACCGGGCCGTATGGCGCGCGGGGTGAAGCCGGCTTGTCGCTGACCGAGATCCGCAATTTCGACCTCGTCCAGGTGATGGCGCGCCGCGGCAAGGCGGCCGAGATGGCCGCGGCCGCGAAGGCCCGCTTCGGTGTCGCCGCGCCGGAAACGCCGAAGGCGGTCGGCACCGCCGACGCGACGCTGATCTGGTCCGGACCGGATCAGTTTTTCGTGCTGTCGAAAGGCGGCAGGCACGGGATTGAGGCGCTTGCCTCGGTCTTTGCCGGATCGGCATCGCTTTCGGACCAGTCGCATGCGCGGGCGTTGATCAGCGTATCCGGGCAGAGAGCGCGCGCGATGCTCGCCAAGCTGTCGTCGATCGATCTGCATCCCGATGTGTTTGCGGTGGGCATGGCGGCTGCGACCTCGATGGATCACACCAGCGTCACGCTGTGGCGGGGTGGTGATCGCGGCGGACAGGCGGTGTTCAACCTGCTGGTGTTTTCGACCTTCGCCGAAAGTCTCTGGCACACCATTCTCGATTCGGCCGCGGAGTATGGCGTTACGATCGGCCATTCCGAGGAACTGGCGTAGCGCATGTGCGCGCACCCCTCCTTCTCCCCCTGTGGGAGAAGGTGGATCGGCGCGTTAGCGCCGAGACGGATGCGGGGTGCGCGACGGAGTGAGACCCTGGCGTTCCTTCGCGCACCCCTCATCCGTCGCCTTCGGCGACACCTTCTCCCACAAGGGGAGAAGGAGGAGCCGGCGCCATCTCCACCTTGCCAAATCCAACCCCGCTGCTATTCTTGCTGCTAAACTAATTTCACACACAGGCAAACTTGTTGCTCGAAACATAGGGTCGAGATGAGCCAGTCGCCCTACCCCGCCGTCGCCTCCGGGCCGCCCCGGCCGAGCCTGATCCTCAGGCCTGGCCAGATCGCGCTGCCGCCCGGCATGGAGCGCTACACCGTGCAGGGCAATGGCGCGGTGCTGATCGACGTCGAGGCCGGCGATACGGTGAGCGTGCGCAATATCGAAGGCGGACAGGCCTGCGAGCTGTTGGCCTGGGGCAAGGACGGCGTCACCGATCCCGGCATTTTCGGCGAGGCCGCAAACAGCAACGCCGCAGGCATCAAGGCGCTGCTGGCGGATGACGACGACAGCTTGTCGGCGCTGCGTCTCGGCCTGCAACGCCGCCAAGTTCAGCTTGAGCAACCGAAGGCCGTGCGCGTCTTCGGCGGCGCGACGCCCCCCGGCACCGAGCAAAGTTTTGTTCTGCAGCGCGACGGCGCAATCCTGATTGCCGCGCCCGGCGGGCCGATGCTGGTCGACGGCCACGACACCGCGACGCCGCTCACCGTCATCGTGCGCCGCGCGACGATCCGGCTGAAGGCGAAGTCCGGGCTTGCCGATCCGCTCGCCGATCCGGTGCTCGATCTCAGGGTCCATTCGGCGACCGCCGAAGCCTATTTCGTCAAGGCCGGCGACTATCTGCAGATCATCGATGTCGACGGCCGCCAGTGCACCGACTTCCAGTGTTTTTCGGCGCGCAAGCTGGACAAGGGCCGCGACCTGCCGCTCGACGTGACGACGACGCGCACGCTGATGGGCGCCGCCTATCCGATGCCCGGCCTGCACTCGAAATATTACGACCAGGACATGGAGCCGCTGGTCGAGGTGGTGCAGGACACTTGCGGCCGCCACGACGCCTTCGCGCTCGCCTGTGCGGCCAAATATTACGACGATATTGGTTATCCCGGGCACACCAACTGCTCGGAGAATTTCAACAAGGCGCTTTCGGACAAGGGCGTCACGCCCCGCGCCGGCTGGATGGCGATCAACTTCTTCTTCAACACGGCAATCGACGCGCATGGCGTCATGGTGTCGGACGAGCCATGGTCGCGGCCGGGCGACTATGTGCTGTTGCGCGCACTGACCGACATCGTCTGCGTCTCCTCCGCCTGCCCCGACGACACCACGCCCGCCAATGGCTGGAATCTCACCGACATCCATGTGCGCACCTATTCCGGCCAGCACAAATTCTCGCGTGCGATCGCCAGACGCATGACGCCCGATTCGGAACCGAAGATGACCCGAGAGACAGCTTTTCATTCGAGCTTTGCCAAGCACACGCGCGACTTCGCCGAGTACAGGGGCTACTGGCTGGCCAACTCCTTCGCCAAAGAGGGCGCCATCGCCGAATACTGGGCCTGCCGGCAGGCGGCGGTGATCATGGACCTGTCGCCGCTGCGCAAGTTCGAGGTGACAGGACCGGATTCCGAAGCGCTGCTGCAATACACGCTGACCCGCGACGTCAAGAAGCTCGGCGTCGGCCAGGTCGTCTATTCGGCGATGTGCTACGAGCATGGCGGCATGATCGACGACGGCACGCTGCTGAGGCTCGGCAAGGACAATTTCCGCTGGGTCGGCGGCGACGACCTGTCCGGCGAATGGCTGCGCGAGACGGCCAGGAAACTCGGCCTCAATGCGCTGGTGCGCTCGTCCACCGACCAGATGCACAACATCGCCGTGCAGGGCCCGAAGAGCCGCGACATCTTGAAGGAGGTCGTCTGGACCTCGCCGCTGCAGCCCTCGATCGGCGAGCTCGAATGGTTCCGCTTCGCGGTCGCCCGCATCGGCGGCGGCAACGGCGTTCCGGTGGTCGTCTCGCGCACCGGCTATACGGGCGAGCTCGGCTACGAGATCTGGTGCCATCCGCGCGACGCCGAAAAGGTGTTTGACGCCATCTGGGAGGCCGGCCAGCCGCATGGGCTGAAGCCGATGGGCCTGCAGGCGCTCGACATGGTGCGCATCGAGGCCGGGCTGATCTTCGCCGGCTACGAGTTCTCCGACCAGACCGATCCGTTCGAGGCCGGCATCGGCTTCACCGTGCCGCTGAAGACCAAGACCGACGACTTCATCGGCCGCGACGCGCTGATAAGGCGCAAGGAACATCCGCAGACGAAACTGGTCGGCCTCGACATCGATGCGAACATCCCTGTCGGCCACGGCGACTGCGTCCATGTCGGCCGCGCCCAGATCGGCGTCGTCACCTCCGGCATGCGCTCTCCGCTGCTCGGCAAGACCATCGCCCTGGCGCGGCTCGACGTCACCCATGCCGACATCGGCACTGAGGTCGAGGTCGGCAAGCTCGACGGCCATGCCAAGCGGCTGCCGGCGCGAGTCGTGGCCTTCGCGCATTACGACCCGCAAAAGACGAAACCGCGCTCCTGACGGCCGCCTCCAAGGCCTCATCCGACCGTCTTGATGGCGGCCGCAGTGGCGTCCGTGCCATGTTTCGCAAGCGTGATGTGCACGGCGCCACAAAACGCTTGACGTGAAAGCGCGTCGGATCAATCTTCACTGTTAAGAAAAAAATGCGACTGAGTGGAAACACTACAGCCGTTCGAAATGAGGCCGGGGGGAAGCTTCGCGCAGCCGAGGCACACCGGCGGGGAACAGCAAAAAAGGGGAATTCATACATATGAGCACAATGAGCACGGTCCTTGAGCAGCCTGCGGAAGGCAAGCTGCTCAGGCATATCGACTGGCGTGGCGCCTTTTGGGTGGCAAGCGGCGTTCCCGCCCTCGTCCTGTTCTCCATCGGCGGCATTGCCGGCACGACCGGAACCCTGGCTTTCGTGATCTGGACGGTGTCCATGATCATGGGCTTCCTGCAGTCGTTCACCTATGCCGAAATCGCCGGTCTGTTCCCGAACAAGTCCGGCGGCGCCTCGATCTACGGCGCCACCGCCTGGCTGCGTTACTCGAAATTCATCGCGCCGCTGTCGGTGTGGTGCAACTGGTTCGCCTGGTCGCCGGTGCTGTCGCTCGGCTGCTCGATCGCCGCCGCCTACATCCTCAACGCGCTGGCGCCGATCCCGGTCTTCAGCGAGACCTCGCCGGAAGTGGTCGCCTATATCGCCGCCCATGCCGGCACGGCGCCCGCCGATGCCATCGCGGCGGTGGCCGCCGCCGCGACGCCGGCGATCCGCACCTGGTCGCTCTGGGGCCATACGCTGGGTCCGGTGTCCTTCACCTTCAACGCCACCTTCTTCATCGGCGCGGTGCTGATGCTGATGATCTTCTCGATCCAGCATCGCGGCATCCTCGGCACGGCCAGTGTGCAGAAATATATCGGCCTTTTGGTCATCATCCCGATGCTGATCGTCGGCGTGGTGCCGATCTTCACCGGCCAGATCAACTGGGCGAACTTCTCGCCGCTGGTGCCGCTGGCGGCCGCCTACGCGCCCGACCCGGGAGCCTGGAACATCGCCGGCTGGACACTGGTGCTGGGCGGCATGTTCATCGCCGCCTGGTCGACCTACGGCTTCGAGACCGCCGTCTGCTACACGTCCGAGTTCAAGAACCCCGGCACCGACACGTTCAAGGCGATCTTCTATTCGGGCCTGCTCTGCATGCTGCTGTTCATCCTGGTGCCGTTCACCTTCCAGGGCGTGCTCGGCCTCAACGGCATGCTGGCGACGCCGATCGTCGACGGCTCCGGCGTCGCCGATGCGCTGGCCGGCATGGTCGGCGGCGGCAAGATCATCCACAGCCTGCTGGTCATGCTGATGATCCTGGCGCTGGTGCTCTGCATCATGACGGCGATGGCCGGCTCCTCGCGCACGCTCTACCAGGGCTCGGTCGACGGCTGGCTGCCGCGCTATCTCAGCCATGTCAACGAGCATGGCGCGCCGACGCGGGCGATGTGGACCGACCTCGTCTTCAACCTGGCCGTGCTGGCCATCGCCTCGGCCGACGCGACGAGCTTCTTCTTCATCCTCGCCGTGTCGAACTGCGGCTACATCATCTTCAACTTCCTCAACCTCAATGCCGGCTGGATCCACCGCATCGACAACGGCCACATCGCGCGGCCGTGGCGGGCGCCGACCTGGCTGCTCGGCATCGGGGCGATCTTCGCCTATGTCAACGCCGTCTTCATGGGCGCCGGCGCCAAGGTGTGGAACCCGATGGCGCTGTGGGCGGGCCTGATCACTGCGGCGCTGATCATCCCGGTGTTCTGCTTCCGTCACTACATCCAGGACGGCGGCAAGTTCCCCGACCATATGCTGGCCGATCTCGGCATGACGTCGGCCGACCTCAAGGTCAAGAAGGCGGGCGCCCTGCCCTATCTGACGCTGATCGCCGGCGTGGCGGTGATGCTGATCGCCAACTGGCTGTTCGTCATCTGACGCAGCGACCTGAGAACAAGATCGGGCGCGCCTCGGCGCGCCCGATCTCTTTTGTCCAACGGCCTCTCGTCAGCCCGCCCTGCGGATCGCCGTCTCCTCGAAGAACCGGTTCGGCGGCCGCTTCAGGCCGAGATTCTCGCGCAGCGTCGAGCCCTCATACTCGCGCCTGAAGATGCCGCGCCGCTGCAATTCGCTTCACACTTTTCCTGGAATTGCTCTAGCGCGCCGGCCCGCGACGCAGATCGTCCGCCATCGACCCGTGGCGATGGCGGACGATCCGAGGTTGCCACCACCTTATTCCGCGGCCAGCGCCAGCTCCGGCTTTTCGTTGTTCTGCGTCAGTTCGGACTCGGGCCCCTTGTCCTCGACCCCGGCCTTCCTGCGCTCGCGGCCGAAGAACAGCGCGTAGCCTGCCGGCAGCACCAGGATGGTGAGAACGGTGGCGACGAGGATGCCGCCCATCATCGCGTAGGCCAGCGGCCCCCAGAACACGGCGCGCGAGATCGGGATCAGCGCCAGCACGGCGGTGAGCGCCGTCAGCATGATCGGCCGGAAGCGGCGCACGGCGGCGCCGATGATCGCCTCGGATCGCTCCATGCCGGCGGCGATGTCCTGATCGATCTGGTCGACCAGGATGATCGAGTTGCGCATGATGATGCCGAGCAGCGCGATCACGCCGAGGATGGCGACGAAGCCGAAGGGCGCGCCGCTGATCAGCAGCGCCGCGGCGGCGCCGATGATGCCGAGCGGGCCGGTGGCCAGCACCAGCATCGCCTTGCCGAAATGCTGCAGCTGGATCATCAAGAGCACGACGATGATGGCCAGCATGATCGGCGCCTTGGCGGCGATCGAGGCCTGGCTTTCGGCCGAATCCTCGGCGCCGCCCTGGATCTCGACCTTGTAGCCGGGCGCCAGGCCGGCACGCAGGTCCTTCATGTCGTTGTACATCTTGGTGACGACGTCGTTCGACTGCACGCCGTCCGGCAGGGTGCCGCGCACCGTTATGGTCGGCAGGCGGTCGCGCCGCCACTCGATGCCTTGCTCCAGCACCGGAACGACCTTGGCCACCTGCGACAGCGGCACGAAACCGCCGAAATCGGTCGGGATGTAGACGGAATCGACCGAGGACAGCAGCTTGCGGCTCGCATCCGGCTCGCGGGCGACGATCGAGACGGTCTCCTCGCCGTCGCGGAAATCGTCGAGCGGCGCCCCGGACATGGTGGCCTGCAGCATCTGGCGGATGCGCTGTGAGGTGACGCCGAGCGCGCGGGCGCGATCCTGGTCGATGACCAGCTTCATCGCCGGCACCGGCTCCAGCCAGTCGTCATGGACGGCGCCAAGCAGCGGGTTGGCCTGGAACTTCGCCTTCACCTCGTCGGCGATGCGGCGCACCTCCTGGCGGTCCGGGCCCATGACGCGCATTTGCACCGGCCAGCCGGTCGGCGGACCGAGGAACAGGCGGTCGACCTTGGACCGGATCGATGGGAAATCCTCGGCCAGGATGGTGCGCAGCTTGACGATCAGCCGCTCGCGCGCCGGTTCGTCCTTGGCCATCACCAGGAGCTGGGCGAAGTTCGGATTCCTGAGCTGCTGGTCGAGCGGCAGGAAGAAGCGCGGCGCGCCCTCGCCGATATAGGTGGCGATGAAGCGCTTGTCCGGATCGTCCATCATCTTGCCTTCGAGCGCCTTGGCCTGCGTCTCGACCTCCTTGATCGAGGTGCCTTCCGGCAGCCAGAGGTCGACGAGGATTTCGGGCCGGGAGGACTGCGGGAAGAAGTTCTGCGGAATGAACTGGAACGCCCACAGGCTGGTGGCGAAGGTGACCAGCGTCATCACCAGCACGATGATGCGATGGCGCACGGCCCAGCCGACGGTGGCGCGCAGGCGGCGGTAGAAGCGCGTGTCGAAGACATCGTGATGGCTGCCGGCATGCTTGCGCTGCTTCAGGATCATGTGGCCGAGCCATGGCGTGAAATAGACCGCCACGAACCAGGATACGACCAGCGCGATGCCGACGACGTAGAACAGGGTGCGCACATATTCGCCGGCGGTCGACGCGGCGAAGCCGACGGGGATGAAGCCGGCGGTGGTGATGAGCGTCCCGGTCAGCATCGGGAAGGCGGTCGAGGAATAGGCGAAGCTCGCCGCCTCGATCTTGACCAGCCCCTCCTCCAGCTTGCGCTCCATCATCTCGACGACGATCATCGCATCGTCGACGAGCAGGCCGAGCGCGATGATCAGCGCGCCGAGCGAAATGCGCTGCAGGTCGATGCCGAGCTCGTACATGATGGCAAAGGTGGCGGCGAGCACCAGCGGAATGGCGATGGCAATGACCAGGCCGGAGCGCCAGCCGATCGACAGCAGGGAGACGGCAAGCACGATCAGCAGCGCCTCGCCGAGCGCCTCCATGAACTCCTTGACGGCATCGCGGACGACTTCCGGCTGGTCGGAGATCTGGTCGACCGCGACGCCGTAGGGCAGGCCTTCCTCGAAGCGCTGGTAGGTCGCTTCGACATCCTTGCCGACGTCGGTGACGTTGAAGCCCTTGGCCATGACGACGCCAAGCTGGACGCTCTCATGGCCGTTGAAGCGGTACTTGCGCTGGAACGGATCCTCCAGCCCCGAAGAGACTGTGGCGATGTCGCCGAGCCGCGTCACCTGGCCGCCGGCGCGCAGGCGCAGTTCCCTGATGTCGGCGGCCCTGGTGACGTCGCCCTCGACCGAGATGCGCACCGAGCGCTGTCCGGTGTCGACCGAGCCCGCCGGATCGACATTGTTCTGGCCCTTGATCGCGTTCTGCAGGTCGGTCAGCGTCAGGCCGCGCTCGGCCAGCGCCTTCGACGAGACGTCGATATAGATCTTCTCGGGCTGGTCGCCGATGATGACGGCCTTCTCGACGCCCGGCGTCGTCAACAGCATATCGCGCGCCTGGATGGCGAACTTCTTCAGCTCCGGATAGCTGTAGCCGTTGCCGCTGATCGAATGCAGCGTGATGAAGGTGTCGCCGAACTCGTCGTTGAAATACGGGCCGAGCAGCCCCTGCGGCAGGTCGCTGGCGATGTCGCCGACCTTCTTGCGCACCTGGTAGAAGGCGTCCTTCACCTGCTCGGCATTGGTGTCGCCTTTCACCTGCAGGGTGATGATGGCGCTGCCGGCGCGCGTATAGGAGCGCACGAAATCGAGATGCGGCGTTTCCTGCAGCTTGCGCTCGATCTTGTTGACGACCTGGTCCTCCATCTCCTGGATCGAGGCGCCCGGCCAGACGGCCTGGACGACCATGACGCGGAAAGTGAAGTCAGGATCTTCCTTCTGGCCCATGCGCATCAGGCCGAGCGCGCCGGCAAGGATGATCAGGCCGAACAGGAAGCGCGCGATGCTGGGGTGGCCAATCGCCCAGCGCGAAAGATTGAAGGGCCGCTTCTCAGTGCTGTCGGTGGTCATCGGCGTCAGTCCATTCCGATTGATCGGCAAGGCACGCATCTGCGCGTGCTCACGATATTTCCGATGCTGGCTTCCGGGCGGCGAGGCTTTCCGAGGCGGAGAGACACTCGTCGCGGTGGGACGCGAGGATCGATGTGGGGGTTACATCAACCTGACGTCTCGACAGCCGGGCGCTCGCCGCCCGGAAACCATGGTCCACTCGCCCGAGCGAGCGGCGTTTTCATTCGCCCGGCTTCAGCGCAGGCTGCTGGTGATGTCGGCCTTGCCTTCGGCCGACGCCGACTGCTGCGCCGCGTCGCCGGAGAGCTTGACCTTGAGGTTCTCGGTCATGAACTGCGTGCCGGCGGCAACCACGACGTCGCCCTGCTTCAACCCGTCGGCGACATTGACGCCGTCGACCGTGAAGTCGCCGACCTTGACCGGGCGCGGATGAACCGTCTCGCTGGTGCGGTCGACGGTCCAGACAATCTTCCGGCCGTCCTTCTCGGCGAGCGCGCTGAGGGGGATCGACACCATCTGCTTCCGGCTCGCCACCGAGGCTTCGATGTTGGCGGTCATGCCGAGCAGCACGCGCGGATCGTTGGGCAGCGAGACGCGGACAGCGAAGGTACGCGACTGCGGATCGGCGCTGCCGGAAACCTCACGCACCTTGCCGGCCAGCGTCAGCGCATCGTCGGACCAGAAGCCGGCCTTGACGTCCTTACCCGGCCGAAACTCGGCGATGTCCATCTCGGGAACGGCGATCAGCACTTCCTTCTCGCCGTCGACGGCAACGGTCATCACCGGCGTTCCGGCGCCGACCACCTGGCCGATATCGGCGCTGATGGCGGTAACGATACCGTCCTCGCTCGCCTTGAGATCGGTATAGCCGACCTGGTTCTTCGCCTGGGCAAGCGTCGAGCGGGCGGCGTCGCGCGTCGCCACGGCCTGAGCATAGGTCAGCGTCGCCTGGTCGAGCTGCGACTTCGACGCGAAGCTCTTGGCGTAGAGCTGCTCGGCGCGCTTCTTTGCCAGATCCACCGTTTCGACCTGCCGCTCGGCGGCGTCGAGGCTCGCCGCCGCGCTCCTGACCGACAAATCGTAGTCGGAGGCATCGATGCGAGCGAGCACATCGCCCGAATTCACATGCTGGCCGATATCGACGAGGCGCTCGGTGACCTTGCCGGCGACGCGGAAGCCGAGATTCATCTCGGTGCGGGCGCGCACCGAGCCGGAATAGTCGAGCTCGCGGGTGGTCTGGGCCTCACCGATCTCGACCACCTTGACCGGCCGGATGATTTCCTTGATTTCGGCCTTCTCCTGGCTGCAGCCGGCAAGCCCGAGAGCGGCGACGATCAGGCCGGCGACCGGCAGCCTGCGGATGATGGAATTGGACAAAGACACCTTAGCACTCCTGACTGGAGATCAACTTTTCGACACCGGCGCGCCCGGCGGGCGGCGGCTATTTCAAGGCTTTGATCGCGTAATCGATGAGATCGTCGGGCATCGCCCGGTTGGTCTTGGCAAGGCACTGCGCCACCATCTGCGGGTGGCACAGGATGACGGTGGCGGCGCCGAAGCAGCGCGATGCGATCACCGGATCCTGGTCCCTGAACTCGCCGGCTTCGATGCCCTGGCGGATCACCTCGGCGAACAGATCGTGGATGCTGTCGACATGCTTGTCGATGACGGCCCAGTCGCGCTCGAGCGCGACGATGACCATCTCATGCACCTTCTGGTCGTCGAGCATGACTTCCATGGTCATCTTGTACTGGGCATGCACGTAGCGGCGCAGCCGCTCCTCGGCGCTGAGCGGAAGACGCGAAATCTCGTAGGCCATCTTGTAGCTGGCGCCGAGCATACGGCCGCAGACGGCCTGGTGGATTTCGACCTTGGAGGCGAAGAAGCGGTAAATGTTGGCCGGCGACATGCCGAGCTCGCGGGCGATGTCGGCGACGTTGGTCTTGCCGTAACCGTAGTGCCGGAACAGACGCTCGGCGCAATCGAGGATGCGCGTCACGTTTTCCTGGCGGGCGGGGTCGGCCACGATGTGGGCGGCTTCGGACATTAGCTCTCTGTCAAATAACGAGTGACGAATTTCAATTTTCGTCAGTCGTAAATCGAAACGAGCGGCATGTCAACGCGGAATCGACGTACGCGTACAATTGGTGACAGATGGTGACAGCGAGGAAGCGGGAAACCGACGAATGAGTTCGTCATCCTAGGGCGAAGGAAGGAGCGAAGCGACGCAGCGCAGCCCCTGGGATCCATGCCGTGACGCCGGCCAAAGAATAGAGTAGGATCAAGCAGTTAGCTTGCCATCGCCGCGATTCGTGCAGGGCTATTCTCGACCGCCGGAGCACGGCCGCAAGGTCACGGCATCGATCCCAGGGTTTCCGCGTCGATCCGCGACTGCTCCACCCTAGGATGACGAACTCAGAGACCTTTCGCCATTTCCCTCAGCCGGAACTTCTGGATCTTCCCGGTCGAGGTCTTCGGGATTTCCGCAAACACCACTGCCTTTGGCACCTTGAAGCGGGCGAGCAAAGTGCGGCAGTGGTCGATGATCTCGGCCTCGGTCGCGCTCTTGCCTGGCTTCAGCTCTACATAGGCGACAGGCACCTCGCCCCATTTGTCATCGGACTTCGCAACGACGCCGCAGGAGGCGACGGCGGCATGTTTGTAGAGCGCGTCCTCGACCTCGATGGACGAGATGTTCTCACCGCCGGAAATGATGATGTCCTTGGAGCGATCCTTGAGCTGGATGTAGCCGTCGGGATGCATGACGCCGAGATCGCCTGAGTGGAACCAGCCGCCGGCGAAGGCCTCGTCAGTCGCCTTCCTGTTCTTCAAATAGCCCTTCATGACGATGTTGCCGCGGAACATGACCTCGCCGATGGTCTCGCCGTCCGCCGGCGTTTCCGTCATCGTCTCGGGATCCATCACCGTCAGGCCCTCGAGCGAAGCATAGCGCACGCCCTGGCGCGCCTTCTTCGCCGTGCGCGGTCCCTTCTCCAACTCGTCCCACTCATTGTGCCATTCGTTGACGACAGCCGGCCCGTATGTCTCGGTCAGGCCGTAGAGATGGGTGACGGCGAAGCCGGCATCGGCCATGCCTGACAGCACTGCCTCCGGCGGCGGCGCGGCCGCCGTGTTGAAGGTGACGGTTTGCGCGAACTCACGCTTGTCCTCGTCCTTCGCGTTGATCAGCACCGACATGACGATCGGCGCACCGCAGAGATGGGTGACGCCATGATCGGCGATCGCGTCAAACATCGGCTTTGCCCGCACCCAGCGCAGGCAGACATGGGTGCCGGCCTGCACGGCCAGCGTCCAGGGAAAGCACCAGCCGTTGCAGTGGAACATCGGCAGCGTCCACAGATAGACCGCGTGCTTGGCCATGCCGGCATGGATGGTGTTGGTATAGGCCATCAGCGCCGCGCCGCGATGGTGATAGACGACGCCTTTTGGGTTGCCGGTGGTGCCGGAGGTGTAGTTGAGCGAGATGGCGTCCCACTCGTCGTCGGGCATCGACCAGGCGAAAGCCTCATCGCCGCCTGCGACGAACTCCTCATAGTCTGATGTGCCGATCCGCTCGCCCTTCGGATAGGGGGCATCGGCGGCATAGTCGGGATCGTCATAGTCGATGACCAAGGGCTTGGCCTTGGCCAATGCCAACGCCTCCCTGACCGCGCGGGAGAATTCACGGTCGACGATCAGCACCTTTGTATCGGCGTGGTCGAGCTGGAAAGCGATGACGGCGGCGTCGAGCCTTGTGTTCAGCGAATGCAGCACCGCCCTGGTCATCGGCACGCCGAAATGCGCCTCCAGCATCGGCGGCGTGTTCGACAGCATCACCGTCACCGTATCGCCCTTGCCGATGCCGCGCTTGGCCAGCGCCGAGGCGAGCCGCAGCGAGCGACGCCAGAAATCGCGATAGGTGATGCGCTGGTTGCCATGGATGATGGCGACATGGTCGGGATAGGTTTTTGCCGCCCGCTCCAGATAGGTCAGCGGCGTCAGCGGCTGGTGGTTGGCGGCGTTCCTGTCGAGATCCTGTTCGTAGGGATTGCCCATCCCATCCTCCCCAATATGTTTATCGACTTCTAATCACAGGCTCCGCTCCGCGTCACCACCAACGATGCCACGACAGGGGGCATTTGGCACAATGGTGATCTAGAGTCAGCCGGTGAAACGGAAATGCATACCTCCGCTCGGTTTGACTTTTGTCGAGAGCCGTGAATAATGTCAGTCGAGGAGATGGCATGGCGATCCGACCGGCAGAACAGCTTATCCACAAGGCCGCCTGGCTCTACTACGCCCATGGCCTGCGCCAGGACGAAGTGGCGAACCAGCTCAAGATTTCGCGCGCCTCGGTTGCCATGTATCTGCGCAAGGCCCGCGAGACCGGCATCGTCAACATCTCGACCTCGACCCAGCTTTTCATCGACGACGTCTTGGCGCGTCGACTGGAAGACGCGCTGAAGCTCGACGCCGTCTGGATCGCGCCCGAAAACGCCTATGTCGTCGATCCGTCGACCGACATCGCGGTGCTCGCGGCCAGCGTCTTTCTCGAGCTGGTCAAGAAGGGCGACCGCATCGGCGTCGCCTGGGGCCGCACCGTCTACACCATCGCCGACATCATGTCCTTCGCAGACCTGCAGGACGTGACGGTGGTACAGCTCTGCGGCAATCTCGGCGCGCCCTATTCCTACCGGCCCGATCAGTGCACGATGGAAATCGCCCGGCGGCTCAACGCCAAGGGGCTGAATTTCTACGCGCCGCTGGTGCTGTCGACGGAAGAGCTGGCGCGGGCCCTGCGCGCCGAGCCGGTGATCCGCGAGCAACTGGCAGGCATCAGCGATTGCAACCTCGCGCTGTTTTCCGTCGGCACCGTCGACGCCGACAGCCATGTCGTCAAATGCGGCGCGCTGACAGTGAGCGAAATGGAAGTGCTACGCAACGCCGGCGCCGCCGGCGTGATCGCGGGACAGATCATCGATGCCGCAGGCGAGGCGCTCGATTGCAGCTACAACCGCCGGGTCATCTCCGCCGAACTCGGCTCGCTCGGCGCCATCGAAAAGCGGCTGATGGTGGTGCAGGAGGACAGCAAGTTCGAGCCGCTGCTTGCCGCGCTCGCCGGCGGGCTCTGCACGCATCTGGTTGTCGGCGCGCGCATGGCGCAGCGGCTGCTGGACCATGCCGGAGCGGTGACCAGGAAGACTTCCTAGACAAACAACCCTCGCCGCCGGCGCCTTGTCATCAAAGCGTCGCGGCATTCCTGTTCACAGCAATCAAAGACATGAAAGCGGATGAAGCGAAATGAAAAACCTGTGGAATGACGGCGACGCGGAAAAGATGGTTGCCGACTATGCCAAGAAGGGCGTCGGCCGCGACCTCGCGCTGCGCGTCTACACGACCCGCCTGCTCGGCGGCGAGCCGCGGCTGGTGCTGCATGGCGGCGGCAACACGTCGTGCAAGATCAAGGCCACCGATCTTGTCGGCGACGAGTGGGACGTGCTCTGCGTCAAGGGCAGCGGCTGGGACATGGCCGTCATCGAGCCGCAAGGCCTGCCGGCGGTGAAGATGGGCGCGCTGCTCAAGGCGCGCGCGCTGGAGAGGCTTTCCGACGAGGACATGGTGGCGCTGCAGCGCGCCAACCTCATCGATCCCGCCTCGCCCAATCCGTCGGTCGAAACGCTGCTGCACGCGTTCCTGCCGCACAAATTCGTCGACCACACGCATTCGACCGCCGTCCTCGCCATTGTCGACCAGGAAGACAGCAAGGCGCTGGTTAGGAAAGTGTTCGGCGAGAAGATGGGCTACGTGCCCTACATCATGCCAGGCTTCGACCTGGCGAAGGCGGCGGGCGACGTCTTCGATGCCGATCCAAGCGTCGAAGGCCTGATCCTCGACAAGCACGGCATCTTCACCTTCGGCGATGACGCCAGGCAGGCCTACGACCGCATGATCCACCATGTGACGGTCGCCGAGGACTATGTCGCCAAAAACGGCAAGCCGAAGACGGTCAAGGCGGCGCTGCCGGCGAAGCTCGCCAGACCGTCCGATATCGCGCCCGCGCTGCGCGGCGCCGTCGCGGTGGCGCGCGGCGAGGGCCGCTTCGATCGCATGATCAGCGACTTCCGCACTTCGGATTCGATCGTCGATTTCATCAACTCGGCCAGCATCGCCGACTATGCCGGGCGCGGTGTCTCGACGCCGGATCTCTCGATCCGCATCAAGACCGGGCCGATGGCCGTGCCGGCGCCGGACGCCGACAAGATCGGCGACTACAAAGCCGTCATCCGCAACCATGTCGAGACCTTCGCCAAGGATTACCGCGCCTATTTCGAGACCAACGACGCACTGGACGACGTCAAGCGCACCATGCTCGATCCGATGCCGCGCCTGACGCTGGTGCCGGGCCTCGGCATGTTCGGCCACGGCCGCACGCTGAAGGACGCAAAAATCGCCTCCGATGTCGGCGAGATGTGGATCGAGGCGGTGCGCGGGGCCGAGGCCGTCGGCCATTTCCACCCGCTGTCCAAGGCCGATCTCTTCCCGCTCGAATACTGGTCGCTGGAACAGGCCAAGCTCGCCTCCAACAAGCCGAAGCCGCTGACCGGCCAGGTGGTGCTGGTGACGGGCGGCGCCGGCGCGATCGGCGCGGCGACGGCCAAGCTGTTCGCCGACAACGGCGCGCATGCCGTCATCGTCGACCTCGATCCGGCCAAGGCCGCTGAAGCGGCGAAGAAGGCCGGCAACGGCTCGATCGGCGTCGGCGCCGACATCACCAATCCCGTCGAACTGCGCGCCGCATTCGACCGGGCGGTCGCGGTCTATGGCGGCCTCGACATCCTGGTCTCCAATGCGGGCGCGGCCTGGGAAGGCCGCATAGGCGAGATCGATGACGCCACGCTGCGTAAGAGCTTCGAGCTCAATTTCTTCGCCCACCAGTCGGCGGCGCAGAATGCCGTGCGCATCATGCTGGAACAGGGCACCGGCGGCGTGCTCCTGTTCAACACCTCCAAGCAGGCGATCAACCCGGGGCCGAAGTTCGGGGCCTATGGCATCCCGAAGGCGGCGACGCTGTTTTTGTCCAGGCAATATGCGCTGGACTACGGCGCGCAGGGCATCCGCTCGAACGCGGTCAATGCCGACCGCATCCGCTCGGGGCTTCTGACCGACGCCATGATCGCCAGCCGCTCGGGCGCGCGCGGCGTGTCGGAGAAGGAATACATGTCCGGCAATCTGCTCGGCCAGGAAGTGACGGCCGAGGACGTGGCACAGGCCTTCCTGCACCAGGCGCTGGCCGAGCGGACCACCGCCGACGTGACGACGGTCGATGGCGGCAACATCGCAGCGGCGCTGCGCTAGCGACAGCCCTGCCATGAACCCCTGCCGTCTTGCAGGGGTTCAGAGGGCCGGCGGCGACTTCGACAATCAGCGACCTCGCCGCCACGCGTTGAAAACTGTCGTTGGTCTGAAGCGGTTGCCGAAATTCCGCTTCAATCTATTTCTCAAACGGCTTGGAAGGTGGAGACAGTCGTGGCCGTGAAAAGATTTCGTATTGCCGTGCTCTTTGGCGGCCGCTCCGCCGAGCATGAGGTGTCGGTTCTTTCAGCGACCAACGTCATGCGCGCGCTGGAGCCGGCGAAGTACGATGCCGTTCCGATCTTCGTCAGCCGGGAGGGAAAATGGCTGCTCAGCCGTTTCGAGGACGGCACGCTGTCGGCACCTTCCGGCGGCACGGAGGTTTGCCTGGTGCCGGGCGGACACGGGCGCATGCTGGCGGTCCCGGCCGAGGGCGCGCCCTACGCGCTGCCAGATATCGACATCCTGTTTCCCGTCCTGCACGGGCTGCATGGCGAGGACGGCGCGGTGCAGGGATTGGCGGAAGTGGCAAAGGTGCCGCTCGCCGGCTGCGGCATACTGGGTTCGGCGACGGCGCTCGACAAGGACATCGCCAAGCGGCTGCTGAAGGCGGCCGGCCTGCCGGTTGCGCGGTCGGTGACCATTGAGGAAGGTTCGGCGCCATCGCTTGCCGTGCTGGGAGACCAGCTCGGCCTGCCGCTCTTCGTCAAACCGGCGCGGCAGGGCTCGTCTGTCGGCGTCGCAAAGGTCAATGCCAGCCAGGAATTCGATCGAGCGCTTGCGGAAGCCTTCCAGCACGATCGCAAGCTCTTGGCGGAGGAATTCGTCCGTGGCCGCGAGATCGAATTCAGCGTGCTCGAAGACCCCGCGGGCAAGCTCTTCGTCTCCCGGCCGGGCGAGATCGTGCCGGCGGAAAGCCACGGCTTCTACAACTACAATGCCAAGTATATCGACGAGAACGGCGCGGCATTGATCGTGCCGGCCGAACTGCCGCGGGAAGTCGAGCAGGCGATGCGCGACATGGCGGCAAGGGCCTTCAGGGCCGTCGGTTGCGACGGCATGGCGCGTGTCGACTTCTTCCTGATGCCGGACATGACGTTCCTGATCAACGAGCTCAACACCATTCCCGGCTTCACCGATATCAGCATGTACGCCAAGGCGATGGCGGCGAGCGGCGTCAGCTACCCGGAGGTTATCGACCGGCTGGTGGCGCACGGGCTGGCGCGCGCCGGAAGAGTGGGCTGAGGGTCGGGTTTAGCTGCCGACCTGAGTCTTCGTGCTTGCTGGGTTGTGCCTGTTTTTCGGCGAGTGCGCATTTCAGAAGCGCCGTCCCCCACTCCGTCCCCGCTTCGCGGCGCCACCTCTCCCCCCTCCGGAGGGAGAGGAAGGTGCCATCTGATTGAGGTCGCGCCTTTCCTCTCCCCCGTCGATCGGGGGAGAGGTGTCGAGCGAAGCTCGACGGAGTGGGGGTCGACGGCTCCCCTTTCGCCTAGACCAGAACTACTTGGCGTTCGGGTTGGGCATCCAGGCGGGCATCGCGACATCGGCATGGGCGAACTGCGGCAGCTTGGCCGACAGGTCCTCCATGTTCTTGATGTCCTTGTCGATGAGTTCCTTCTGGGTGATCAGCGTCGGCGGCACGATGACGTTGTGGCCGGGATCCTCGCCGGCAAGCAGCTGCGCCAGCGCGCGCACCGAGACCTGGCCGACGACAGCCGGGTTGGTGGCGGCGGTGGCGGCCCAGGCGCTGTCAGGCTCGCGCATCGCCGAAATATCCGAGGTCGAGATGTCGGCCGAATAGATCTTGATGGCCTTGTTCATGCCTGCCTCGTCGACGGCGATCTTCACGCCCTTGGCGAATTCGTCATAGGGGGCGAACATCACCTTGATGTCGGGATGCGCCGACAGCACCGAACGCGCCTGGTTGGCGACCGAGTTGGCAATCGGGTTGTCGAGCGTGCCGAACATGGCGACCTCGTCGATGCCGGCATGCTTCTTCTTGACGTCGACCCAGGTTTCGTTGCGGCGGTCGAGCGGCGCGATGCCGGCGACGTAGACATAGCCGGCCTTCCAGCTGTCGCCATTGTCGGTGACCGCCTGCTCCAGCGCGAGGCGGGCAAGGTCGCGGTCGGACTGCTCGATCTGCGGGATCTTCGGGTTCTCGACATTGACGTCGAAGGCGACGACCTTGATGCCGGCATCGACCGCGCGCTGGGCGGCGTCCTTCATCGATTCCGTCAGGCCGTGCTGGATGATGATACCCTGCACGCCGAGCGCGATGGCCTGGTCGACCATGTCGGCCTGAAGGGCGGCGTCCTGGCGGCTGTCGAGCACGCGCAGGTCGACGCCGAGCGCCTTGGCCTGCGCCTCGACGCCGGAGAGATAGGCCTGGAAGAAGTCGCCGGTCGAGAGATAGCGCACCAGCGCGATCTTGACGCCCGGCTTGTCGAAGGGCGCCGGCTTGTCCGCGGCCGTCGCGGTCCCCTGCATCAGCAGCGCGGCGCCAGCCAACCCGAGCGCCGCCTTCCCCAAAAGTCTTCTTGTGATGCTCACTTTGTTTCCTCCACTTTGTTGAACTCGAAAATATGCCCCGGTCGAACCTATCTCCCGCCCCTGCCGGAAAGGGCGAAGGTGAAGACAAGGGCGACGACGAGAACCCCGCCCTTGACGAAATCCTGCGTGTAGTAAGGCGCGTTCATCATCGTCAGGCCCTGCAGCAGCACGCCGACGAAGACCGCGCCGACGGCCGTGCCGAAGGCGTTCGGCTTGGCGGCGCCGAGCACCGCGTAGCCGATGAGCGCGGCGGCCACCGCGTCGAGCAGCAGATTGTTGCCGGAGGCGATGTCGCCGCGGCCGAGCCGGGCGGCGAGCAGGATGCCGCCGATCGAGGCAAAGACGCCCGAAATGACGTAGGCCCAGATCTTGTAGGCCTTGACCGGCGCACCAGCGAGTTCGGCGGCGCGCTCATTGCTGCCGACGGCATACATCATGCGGCCGAAGCGGGTGTATTCGAGGAAGAACCAGATCAGCAGCGCCAGCACGATCAGCACCACGACCGACACCGGAACGAGGTTCGGCACGAAGAAATCGAAGCGATGGCGGCCGAGCGCCAGGAAGGCTTCGCCGAACTTGCCGTTGGCGACCGAGCCGTCGGGCATGGTCATGCCGGTGGCGATCGAGCGGCCTTCGGTCGGGATGCGCTGCAGGCCGACGAGCAGGAACATCATGCCGAGCGTGGCGAGCAGGTCGGGCACCCGCATATAGACGATCAGCCAGCCGTTGATCAGGCCGACGACAGCGCCGATCAGCAGGCAGACGACGACCGCGACGACGGCGTTCTGCTCCAGCACAACCATGACATAGGCGGCCGCCATCATGGCGCTGGTGGCGACCGAGCCGATCGACAGATCGAAGCCGCCGACCACCAAGGTGGCGGTGACGCCGAGCGCCAGCACGCCGGTGATGGCGACGGACTGGAAAATGAAGACTGCGCTTTGCGGCGACACGAAGCCGTCGGCAGCGACCGCGAAATAGGCGATCAGGCCGAACAGAAGGACGATGAAGCCGTAGCGGATGGCGTGGTCACGCGCCGTCATGCGTCGCTCTCCGGCGCCGTTGCCGTGTCAGTCCAACGCATGCCTGCTCCATTCCTGTCCATGATCTCACGCCGCGCTGTGCAGCGGGCCGCCCGCCACTTCGGCAAGCAGCCGCTCGAGATCGATGTCTTCGTTCCTGTGCTCGCCGACGATCGTCTGCTCCGACATGACCAGGATGCGGTCCGCCGTCTCCAGCGCCTCGTCGAGCTCGGTGACGAAGAGCAGCGTGGCGCGGCCGTCGGCGCTGGCTCGGAGCTTGGCGGCGATGTCGCGCCGGGCCGAGATGTCGACGCCCTGGAACGGCTCGTCGAGGATGAACAGTCTTGCATCCTGCGACATCCAGCGGCCGACCATCACCTTCTGCTGGTTGCCGCCCGAAAGTGCGGAAAGCTCGTCCCGCTCCGAACGGCAGACGATGGCGAGCTCGTCGATCTGCCGGCGCGCGATGCCGCGTTCGGCGCGGCGCTTCATGATGCCGAAGCCTGACAGGCGCTTGAGGAAGGGCAGGCTGATGTTGCGCTCGATGTTGAAGCCGCCGACGATGCCGCTGGTGGCGCGGTCCTTGGCGACGAGGAAGACGCCGGCGGCGATCGCTTCGCCGGCCGAGGCCGGCGCATAGGGCTTGCCGTCCATGGTCATGACGCCGGCGAGCGGCCGGCGCACGCCGAACAGCGTTTCGGCCAAGGCCGTCTTGCCAACGCCGACCAAGCCGGTGATCGCCACCACCTCGCCGGCGCCGAGCGTCATCGAGATCGGCTTCGACCCTTGCGCGATCCGCAGGCCTTCCGCGGTGAAGACGGCACGCGCCGAGCTTCTCGCGACCACCCGGTCGAGATGGATCTTGCGGCCGAGCATGGCGTTGACGGCGCCCTCATAGTCGAGCGGCTTGTTGTCGAACACGCCGCTCACCACGCCGTCGCGCATCGAGACGATGCGGTCGGCAAGGCGGCGGATGTCGGACATGCGGTGCGATATGTAGAGGATCGCCACGCTCTGCTCGCGCAGCCGGTCGATCAGCTGGAACAGCCGGTCGGCTTCGGCGCTGGACAGCGACGAGGTCGGCTCGTCGAGGATCAGCACCTTCGGCCGGTGCGCCATGGCCCGCGCGATCGCCACCATCTGGCGGTCTGCCAGCGACAGGTCGCTGACGCGGGCCTTGAGGTCGATGGCGAGCCCCATGCGATCGGCGACGGCCCTGGCCTCGCGGCGCACCCGGCCCGGATTGAAGAAAGTCGGCGCGCCGCTGCCGGTCAGCCTGTCGAGTGTCAGGTTGGTGGCGACGTCGAGGTCGGCGACGACACCGTCATTGATGTTCTGATGCACGGTGACGACGCCGGCGCGGATCGCCTCGGCCGGCGTGTTCGGCGCGAAGTCCTCGCCGGCGAGATGCATCATGCCGCCGCCGCGCTCGTAAACGCCGCTGACGATCTTGACCAGGGTGGATTTGCCGGCGCCGTTGGCGCCCATCAGCACGGTGACTTCGCCCGCATGCAAGTCGAGCGAGATGCCGCCAAGCACCTCGATATGGCCAAAGGACTTCCTCAGGCCGTCCACGCGGAACACGGCACCAGTGCCCATTCATTCCTCCCTGACACAGACGCTATGGGCTATATCGGCAATTGTCAACACGATTGACAATTGCCAGCTTGCTTCCTAGCTTGGCCCCGCCGCCATGCCTCCGTTATGTTCGGAGCGCATAAGCGAGAGGATGATGATGACGCAGAAACTGCCGTTCGAAGCACTATCGGTCGAAACGCTGCCGGCGCGCCTCGGCGCCAACGAGGCCGTCACCGCGCAGATCGGCAAGGATGCCCGGCGCTGGAAGGTGCGTGAGGTCGGCGACGGCAATCTCAACCTGGTGTTCATCGTCGAGGGCGCCGAAGGCGCGGTCGTCGTCAAGCAGGCCCTGCCCTATGTGCGGCTGGTCGGCGACAGCTGGCCGCTGCCGCTGAAGCGCTCCTTCTTCGAGTATCACGCGCTGACCAGGCAGGAGCGCCGAGCGCCCGGCTCGGTGCCCGCAATCCACCATTTCGACGAGGCCCAGGCGCTGATCGTCATGGAATACCTGGCGCCGCCGCACATCATCCTGCGGCGTGCGCTGATCGAAGGCCGGCAACTGCCGAACATCGCCCGCGACATCGGCCTGTTCATGGCCCGCACCCTGTTCCGCGGCTCCGACCTGCATATGCCGACCAGGGACCGCAAAGCCGATCTGGCGCTGTTCGCCGACAATGTCGAGCTCTGCGGCATCACCGAGGACCTGGTGTTCACCGATCCCTATTTCGACGCCAAGCTGAACCGGCATACGTCGCCGCAGCTAGACGGCCTGGTCGCCGAGCTGCGCGCCGACCGCGATCTCAAGGTCGAGGCGCAGCGGCTGAAGCATCTTTTCGCCGCCAATGCCGAGACGCTCTTGCATGGCGACCTGCATTCCGGCTCGATCATGGTGACCGACACAGAAACCCGGATGATCGATCCGGAGTTCGCCTTCTACGGACCGATCGCCTTCGACGTCGGCATGCTGCTCGCCAATTTCTGGATGTCGTTCTTCTCGCAGCGCGGCCATGAGCAGACGGAAAAACGCGACGCCATGCGCGCCTATCTGCTTGGGGTCACCGCCGAGACCTGGGCTGTGTTCCGCGCCGAGTTCTCGCATCTGTGGCGGACCGAGCGCACCGGCATGCTCTACCACAGAAGCCTGTTCGAGGATCAGGGCGACCGGCTCGGCGCCGAGCAGGCGCTCGACCATATGCTCCATTCGATCTGGACCGACCTGCTCGGCTTTGCCGGCATCGAGGTGCACCGGCGTATCCTCGGCCTCGCCCACAATGCCGACTTCGAGGCCATTGCCGATGAGAATCTGCGCGCCACATGCGAGGCGAAGGCGCTGAAGTTCGGCCGCCACATCGCCGTCAACCGGCGCCAGATCCATGGCATCGACGAGGTCAACAATCTGGCCGCGCGGATCGAACAGGAGAGCAGCCTTTGAACGTCGGCGAGCGCCACTACCGCACCATCTGGCTGAGCGGCGACGGCCGCTCGGTCGAGATCATCGACCAGCGCTGGCTGCCGCATGAGTTCCGCATCGAGAAGATCGGCACCGTTGCCGGCATCGCCACTGCGATCCGAGACATGTGGGTGCGCGGCGCGCCGCTGATCGGCGTCACTGCCGCCTATGGCGTAGCCATCCAGATGGAAGGCGACCCGTCGGATGCGGCGCTCGACGCCGTCTGGGAGACATTGCACGCGACGCGGCCGACGGCGATCAATTTGCGCTGGGCGCTGGACGAGATGCGGCGCTTTCTCAAGCCGCTGCCGCCGGCCGAGCGCGCCGAGGCCGCTTACAAGCGCGCAGCGGAGATCGCCGACGAGGATGTCGGGCTGAACCGCGCCATCGGCGAGAACGGGCTTGCCATCATCAAGCAAATCGCGGCGCGAAAAGCTCCGGGCGAGACAGTCAACATCCTGACCCACTGCAATGCCGGCTGGCTGGCGACCGTCGACTACGGCACCGCCACCGCGCCGATCTATCTGGCGACCGAAGCCGGCATTCCGGTCCACGTCTATGTCGACGAGACCAGGCCGCGCAACCAGGGCGCCCAGCTGACCGCCTGGGAAATGGCCGGGCACGGGGTGCCGCACACGCTGATCGTCGACAATGCCGGCGGCCACCTGATGCAGCGTGGCCAGATCGACATGGTCATCGTCGGCACCGACCGCACGACCGCCGACGGCGACGTCTGCAACAAGATCGGCACCTATCTCAAGGCGCTGGCCGCCTCCGACAATGATGTGCCCTTCTATGTCGCGCTGCCCTCGCCGACCATAGACTGGACGGTGGGCGACGGGCTCGCGGAAATCCCGATCGAGGAACGCTCCGGCGACGAGGTGTCGCTGGTCTGGGGCAAGAACGCCAAGGGCGAGATCGCCCAGGTGCGCGTCTCGCCGGAAGCGACGCCGGCGGCAAACCCGGCCTTCGACGTGACCCCGGCGCGGCTTGTCACCGGCCTGATTACCGAGCGCGGCGTCGCCAAGGCCTCGCGCGAAGGGCTGAAGGCGATGTTCCCGGAGCGTGGTTAGCCACAAGGAGGGAGATTGGCAGCTGCGGCGACGGCGCTAATTGACAGCGCCGCCCTCCCCCTCCATAGCTTCACCGTTAAAGTTCTCAGGGCGGGGTGAAAGTCCCCACCGGCGGTAAGAGCCTCGGCTCAAGCCCGCGAGCGCTTCCCGGAAGGGAAGGTCAGCAGATCCGGTGTGATTCCGGAGCCGACGGTCACAGTCCGGATGAAAGAGAACGAACGGAAGGACGGGCCGCTCGCGCGGGCCGGGTTTTCGTATCGTGCGTCCTGATTCTGGTTCGAAACGGAAGGATGGACCCATGAATCAGCATTCCCCAAAAGACTATGAAATCCGCCGCGTTGCCGTCATACGGGCGCGCTGGCACGCCGACATCGTCGACCAGTGCGTTACGGCGTTCGAGGCGGAGCTTGCCGTTCTCGGCGGCGGCCGCTTCACCGTCGACGTCTTCGACGTGCCCGGCGCCTACGAGATCCCATTGCATGCCAAGACCCTGGCGGAGACCGGCCGCTACGCCGCGATCCTCGGCACCGCCTTCGTCGTCAATGGCGGCATCTACCGGCACGATTTCGTCGCCGGCGCCGTCCTCGACGGCATGATGACCGTGCAGCTCGCGACCGGCGTGCCGGTGCTTTCGGCGGTGCTGACGCCGCACAATTATCACGACAGCGCCGAGCACCACCGCTTCTTCTTCGAACACTTCCAGGTCAAGGGCAAGGAAGCGGCCAAGGCCTGCGTCGAGATAAGTGCGGCGCGGGAAAAGATCGCGGCGTGAGGCGCGGTTGCCGGGGTGGCAATCCCGGTAACAGCCTCTAATATCGCGGAAAAACCGAGATCGGGAGGATGCCGGTGCAGACCAAGAAGATCATCAACGACGGCAACCGCTCCCTCGAAGAGATGCTGGAAGGAATACTGGCCGCGCATCCTCGCCACCTCAGGAGCGTGGACGGCAGCCCGCGCTCGATCATCGCCCGCGACGGGCCACGGCCAGGCAAGGTCGGGCTGGTCATCGGCGGCGGCTCGGGCCACGAGCCGACCTTTCTCGGCTTCGTCGGCAAGGGGCTGGCGGATGCCGCGGCGATCGGCAATGTCTTTGCCTCGCCGCCGCCGGACCCGATCCTCGAATGCGCCAAGGCGGTGAGCGGCGGCGCGGGCGTCCTGTTCATGTACGGCAACTATGCCGGCGACGTGATGAATTTCGACATGGCGGCCGAGATGGCGGCGATGGACGACATCGAGGTGCGCACGGTGCTGACCACCGACGACGTCGCCTCGGCGCCGCGCGACCAGCGGCAGAAGCGGCGCGGCGTCGCCGGCAATTTCTTCATCTTCAAGGCGGCGGGCGCAGCCTGCGAGCGCATGCTCTCCTTCGACGAGGTCGAGCGCATCGCCAGGAAGGCCAACGACCACACCTTCACCATGGGCGTGGCGCTGTCGCCCTGCTCGCTGCCGCAGACGCGGCGGCCGAACTTCGAGATCGGCGCCGACGAGATGGAGATCGGCATGGGCATCCATGGCGAGCCCGGCATCGCGCGCGGCAAGCTCAGGACCGCCGACGAGATCACCGACGAGATGCTGGACAGGATCATTGCCGAGATGGCGCCGTCGCGCGGCGACAAGGTCGCGGTGCTGGTCAACTCGCTCGGCTCGACGCCGTTGATGGAGCTCTACATCATGAACCGGCGCGTCAAGCAGCGGCTCGACGACATCGGCGTCTCGGTGCATGCGACCTGGGTCGGCAATTACTGCACCTCGCTCGAAATGGCTGGCGCCTCGCTGACACTGGAGCATCTCGACGGCGAGTTGCAGACCCTGCTCGACCATCCTTGCGACTGCGCCATGTTCCGCGCCGGCTGAGGGACTGTCCATGACCGCCATCGGAACGGCAGAGCTGAAGAGAATGTTCGACGCCATCGCCGCGGCGATCGAGGCCGACAAGGACAGGCTTTGCCAGCTCGACGGCGTCATCGGCGACGCCGACCACGGCATCGCCATGGCGCTCGGCTTCAATGCCGCGCGCGATGCGCTCGCCGCGCTCGACCTTGTGGCGATCGAGCCGACGGCGCTGCTCAACACTGCGGCGAAATCCTTTCTCAACGCCGTCGGCGCCTCGTCGGGACCTCTTTACGCGACCGCCTTGATGCGCGCCGCCGCCGCCGTCAAAGGCAAAGCGACGCTGGCGGCAGACGATGTGATCGCCATGGTCCAGGCGATGGCGCAAGGCATCAAGGATCGCGGCAAGGCCGAAATCGGCGAAAAGACGATGATCGACGCCTGGCAGCCGGCGGCCGAGGCGGCCGCCGCCGCGCATGCCGCGGGCAAAAGCCTGGCCGAGAGCCTGCAGGCCGCGCTGACCGCCGCCGAACGCGGCGCCGAAGCGACCAAGGACATGATCGCGGCCAAGGGCCGATCCTCGCGGCTCGGCGAGCGTTCGCTCGGCCATATCGACCCGGGTGCTGCCTCGGCCGTCACCGTCATCGGCGCGATGCGAAGCAGTCTCAATTAGGCCTTTGCTGCATCCAAACGGTTGATCGCCTGAACATTGCCGGCCGACGGGCCCTGTTCGTCGAATTCGGAGGCGAGCCAGGTGTCGACGATCGCCTTGGCGAGTTCCGGACCGATGACGCGGGCGCCCATGGTGATGATCTGGGCGTTGTTGGATTTCGCCGCGCGCTCGGCCGAATAGGTGTCGTGGGTGAGTGCGGCGCGGATGCCCGGCACCTTGTTGGCCGAGATCGAGACGCCGATGCCGGTGCCGCAGAACAGGATGCCGCGATCGTTCTCGCCGTCGACGATGGTCTGGGCGAGTTTCTGCGACAGGTCGGCATAGAAGCCGGCCTGGCTGAGGTCGCTGACGGTCAGGCCGGATTTGGTGGCGAGGTGGGCGGCGATGACGTCGAGCAGCGGCTTGCCGGCGCTGTCGGCTCCGATGGCTATTCTCATGGTCGTGTCCTTTCCTGGTCGGATGATGTCAGATCGCGGCTGAGGCGCGCTGGAGGATGTCGATGTAGCCCTCCGCCTGCCAGGCGGAGCGGCCGATGAAGAGGCCGTCGATGTTTGGCTGGCCGATCAGCTCGGCGGCATTGCCGGGGTTGACGCTGCCGCCATAGAGCACCGGCGGCACGGCAGGCAGCAGGCCGCCGGCAACCGTCTTGATCAGCGCCTGCTGCCTGTCGGCATAGTCGGAGCTGGCCGGAATGCCCTTGTCGCCGATCGCCCAGACCGGCTCATAGGCGAACAGGATCTTCGCGCCCCTCGCCTCGCCTTCGAGGAATTGCAGCGCGCCCTCGACCTGCGCGGTCAGCACCGCATCGGCCTTGCCGCTCTCGCGCTCGGCCAGCGTTTCGCCGACGCAGATCAGCGGGATCAGGCCGTGCTTGGCCGCCGCCGCCGTCTTGAGGCCGACCGTGTGGTCGGTCTCGCCGAAATGCTCGCGCCGTTCGCTGTGGCCGAGCTCGACCAGGTCGAGGCCGCAATCCCCAAGCATCAGCGGCGAGATCTCACCGGTCCAGGCGCCGGCATCGGCCCAGTGCATGTTCTGGGCGCCAACCTTGATGCGCGTCGGGGCCAGCGCCTGCTTGACCTCGCGCACCGCCGTGAAGGGCGGAATGACGAAGGGCTGGATGCGCTGGTCGAACCCCGGCGCGAAGCCGGCCAGCGCTCTGGCGAAAGCGAGCGCCTCGGCGAGCGTCTTGTTCATCTTCCAGCTTGTACCGACCCAGCAGACCACGCGTACCGCTCCCCTATTCCTTGCCATCGACAACCGTCAGTGAAACCCCTGTGGCTTCCAGCTCGTCACGCACGGGCTGGCCGAGTTCACTGCCGGTGAAGACCGCGTCGAACGCCTTGAGGTCGGTGAGAAAATGCAGCGCCGTGCGGCCGAACTTGCCGTGATCGACCAGCAGATATCTGCGCCCCGCCGCCGCCATCATCAGGCGCTTGGTCTGCACCACCTCTTGGTCCTGGTGGAAGGCGGAGCTGCCGTGGATGGCCGAGGACGAGAGGAAGGCGACATCCGCGCGCAGCGATTTCAGCGTCTCCTCGGCGAGCAGGCCGAAGAAGCCGTGGAACTTCTTGCTGTACTGGCCGCCAAGCGCGATCAGCGTGATGCCGCCAACACCGGCGAGATCCTGGATGACGGCCAGATTGTTGGAGATCACGGTCAGCGGGCGAAGATCGGCGAGGTGCCCGGCAATGCCGCCCGCCGTCGAGCCGTCATCGATGATCACCGTCTGCCCCGGCTCGATCATGGCGACGGCGACGGCGGCAAGGCGCTGCTTCTCACCGACCGCCTGCTTTTGCCGGTAGCGGAAATCGCTTTCGAACAGGCCGCTCGGCTGGATCGAGGCGCCGCCTCGCACCTTGCGCAGGAAGCCGCTCTCCTCCAGCTCGTCGAGGTCCCGATGAACGGTCATCTTCGAGACGCCGAAGCGCGCGGCGATATCCTCGACGGAGGCGGTGCCCGCCTCCATCATGAAATCCATGACGCCTTGCCGGCGGCTGTCGGTCTTCATTCCGCGGTTCCTCCGAGCGTCCGGGCGCTTTGGTCGCTCTTCCATATATAACAACGGACATCGCATTCATATCACAATATCTGTGATAATGTGACAATGGCGTGGGATTTTCCTTTGCCGGAGATTGCCGACCTGTAACAAGAATTGCTCCCTGCGACGCGCCGGACGGTTGCGGTCGGCCGGGATTCCGGCCAGAAGCATCGGCGGGCTGGACGACGGTCGAACAGCCAGCAACCGAATTCGAAACCAGTTACGGGAGACTATTGGGTGGCTCGCATCACACTGAGACAATTGCTCGACCATGCCGCCGAACACGGCTATGGCGTGCCGGCCTTCAACATGAACAACATGGAACAGGGCCTCGCCATCATGGAGGCGGCCGAGGAGACCAAGTCGCCGGTCATCCTGCAGGCCAGCCGCGGCGCGCGCGCCTATGCCAATGACGTGGTGCTTGCCAAGCTGATCGATGCGCTGGTCGAAATCCACCCCGACATCCCGGTCTGCATGCATCTCGACCATGGCAACAACGAAGCCACCTGCGTCACCGCGATCCAGTACGGCTTCACCTCGGTGATGATGGACGGCTCGCTCAAGGAAGACGGCAAGTCGCCGGCCGACTACGCCTACAATTCAGGCATCACGCGCCGCGTCGTCGACATGGCGCATTGGGGCGGCGTCTCGGTCGAAGGCGAGATCGGCGTGCTCGGCTCGCTGGAAAGCGGCGGCGGCGAGCAGGAAGACGGCCACGGCGTCGAGGGCGCGATCAGCCACGACCAGCTTCTGACCGATCCGGAACAGGCGGTGGAGTTCGTCAAGGACACGCATGTCGACGCGCTGGCGGTTGCCATGGGCACCAGCCACGGCGCCTACAAATTCTCGCGCAAGCCGGACGGCGCGGTGCTGGCGATGAACGTGATCGAGGAGATCCACCGCCGCCTGCCGAACATGCACCTGGTCATGCACGGCTCGTCGTCGGTGCCGGAGGATCTGCAGGAGATCATCAACAAGTACGGCGGCCAGATGAAGCCAACCTGGGGCGTTCCGGTCGAGGAGATCCAGCGCGGCATCAAGCACGGCGTGCGCAAGATCAACATCGACACCGACAACCGCATGGCGCTGACCGGCGCCATCCGCAAGGTGCTGACCGAGAACCCGAGCGAGTTCGACCCGCGCAAATACCTGACGCCGGCCATGGCGGCGATGAAGAAGCTCTGCAAGGAGCGCTTCGAGCAGTTCGGCACCGCCGGCAATGCGCCGAAGATCAAGCCGATCCCGCTGTCGGACATGGCCAAGCGCTACAAGGCGGGCAGCCTCGATCCGAAGTTCGGCTGAGTTACATCTGATCGAGAGTTCAAGGGCGGGAGCCATAGCGGCTCCCGCCCTTTTTCATTTTGGTCGCGGCCTCAGGTCCGCCCTGCCGGCGTCGATGAACGGCGTCCAGTAGTCGACCGATTCACGGATCATGGCGACGACCTGGTGATCGACCGGCTCGCGCTCGCGGAATGACAGTTCCAGGCAGATCTCGTTGTCGGTGCCGCCGCCGCGCCGCACCGTCTCCAGGAATTTCTCCGGAGTAATGCGGCCATCCCTGTTGTAGGCGGCGGTGAATGGCCAGTGGCCACCCTTGTTCATCGACGACTGCTTGATGTGGATGATCGGCGACTCTTTCGGGAAGGCCTCGGCCCAGGCGTAAGGGTCGATGTCGGCGGGGTTGCTGGAGGTGACGTCGCCATGGTCGATGTCGACCATCATCTGCAGCGGGATGGCCAAGCCCGCTGCCTCGATCTCCCGGTGCAGCGCGCGGCAGCTGTCGATGGTATGGCCGAATTCACGGCCGACCGACATCGGCTCCCAGAACAGGTAGGTGAGGCCAGCCGCCTTGGCATGATCGGCGACCTCGCGCCAGCATTCCATCGCGATGTCGAGCAGCCGGGCGCGGCGTTCGGGATCGTCGTAGTCCCTGTGGGTGAAGATCGCGAATTGCGTGCCGATGCCGCTGGCGCCGAGCTCGGCCGAGATGGCGGCGAAGGTCTTGAACCAGTCGATATAGTAGCGGCGCACGTCGGCATCGGGATGGCCGAAATGGTTGAGCCGACCATAGGGGCCGGTCATGCCGGACGTGATGCGCACGCCGGTGCGGGCAAGTGCTGCCTGGAACAGCCGGACGAACTTGGTGATCGTCGCCGCCGGCCAGCCGGGATTGACGAATTCATGTGTGAGCTGGACGTCCCTTATGCCGATGTCATAGGCGATGGCGTCGATCAGGTCGTCCGGATCGGCAAAGCGGTTGACCAGCGGATTGGTGTTGAGGGAGAGCGTGAAGGCCAAATTCCAGTCTCCTGTTCAGGCCTGCCCGACGGCGTGGCGATCGATGGCGCACGCACCCGAACTGCCGGCATGAAGCGCAATCATTGCAGCACGCTGCCGGCGCGCCGGTTGAGCTCCTGGCGGTATTTCTCGGCGTCCCAGTTCAGGAGCTCGGCATTCTCCTCGATGCTGAGATAGTTGACGCGCGCCGTCGGATCGACGCGGATGGCGACATCGGCAAGGCAGCGCGCCATCGCCTCGGCGCCGGCATTGGCATCCCGGCGCATCAATATGCCCTTGCCCGGGAAAAGGATGGAGGCGGGTGCCGGCTGCCCGCCGGCCGTTGTCCGCGCCACCACGGCAGCGGCATTCTCGTTCGGACCGGCGATCACCGAGCCTATGCCGAGGAAGATGACGTGGTCCGGGTAAAGGCTGCCCGACGCGGCAATCCGGCAACTGGCGAGATCGGTGGCGGCGGCATGGGCCTCGACCGTGACCGGAAGGCGGTAATCGCTGCCCATGGCCAGCCTGAGCAGCGCGTCGAGGTCCGGCGCCGGCGCCTTGCGCGGCGTGCGGGCAAGCAGGCCGGTAACGCGCCGCAGCAGCAGGTTTGCTTCGGCGACGGTGTCGGCGGCCACGACCAGCCCATGATTGCCGAGGACGAGGACGTCGGTGCGTGGCTTCAGCCGTTCGGCAATGCCCTGCGCCAGCGGCAGGCCCGGGCGGCGATAGGGCACGAAGGCCCAGTCGAGGCCGCGCAGCCGTTCCTCCAGCAGCGCCTCGGCGTTGGCCTGGACGGCGATGGCGATGGTCTCGACGCAGTGGACATGGACCACGACCTTTTGCGGCAGCAATGCATGCACCGTCGTCTCGATGGACGGCCGCAACTGGTGCGGGTTGAGCTCGGCAAGCGTGAATGCGGCGGCCTTCTCGGCCGCCGGGTCCTTGCGCGCGACGGCATCAAGCAACGGCGACAGCGCCACCGGCACCATGATGTCGGCTGTCGCCGCATTCATCAGCCAGGTGCCGGACGCCTTGATCCACAGCACACCGGCTTGCTTGAGCGAGGTGTTGCCACCGGCGCCCTGGACCAGCAGAGGATCGGCGCCAACACTGGCCGACAGGACACGCAACGCCTGCGATTCGGCGGCATCGTGATCAATGCGAGCTGCCATCAGCCGGCCTTTGCCAATCGGTTGGCGCACCAGTCCTCGAAGGCCCCTCTCTCGACGGCCGAGAGATGCAGGCCGTGCTTGGTGCGACGGTCGAGTATGTCGGCAGCGGTCGACACCCATTCATGCTCGAACAGGTAGCTCGCCTCGCGCTCGAAGAAATCCTTGCCGAAGCGCCGCCCGAGCTGGTCGAGCGATCCGGCATTGCCGACGAGTGAACGCGTGCGCGTGCCGTAGAGCCGGCCATAGTGCTTGAGCAGCGACGCCGGCATCCAGGGGTAGTCGCGGCCGAGATCGCCGAGGAACTGCTCGAAATCGGCATTTGCGATGTCGCCGCCCGGCAGATGCGCACCGGACGTCCACGCCTTGCCCATCTTCGGAAAGAACGGCTGGATGCGATCGAGCGCGTGCTCGGCGAGCTTGCGGAAGGTGGTGATCTTGCCGCCGAAGACGGAGAGCAGCGGCGCCTGCCCGGTCGGCGCATCGAGCTCGAAGATGTAGTCGCGCGTCACCGCGCTCGGGTTGTCGGCATTGTCGTCGTAGAGCGGCCTGACGCCGGAGAAGGAATAGACGACGTCGCCGCGCGTCAGCCCGCGCTTGAAGTAGCGATTGACCACCTTGATCAGGTAGTCGATCTCGCTCTCCTCCGCCGCCACGTCTTCCGGCCGCCCTTCATAGGGAATGTCGGTGGTGCCGATCAGCGCCAGGTCGTTCTGATAGGGGTTGATGAAGATGACGCGCTTGTCATTGTTCTGGACGAGATAGGCCTGCCGCCCTTCCCAGAATTTCGGCACGACGATGTGGCTGCCCTTGACCAGGCGGACGTTGCGTTTGGAGTTCTGCCCGGCGACGCGGTTGACGACGTCGTTGACCCAGGGACCGGCGGCGTTGATCAGGGCGCGCGCCCGCACCGCGGTCCTCACGCCGGTCCTGCCGTCGCGCATCTCGACCGACCACAGGCCTTTGTCGCGGCGGGCGGCGGTGCAAGTGGTGCGGGTGAAGACTTTCGCCCCGCGCTCCGCCGCGTCCAACGCGTTGATGACGACGAGGCGGGCATCGTCGACCCAGCAGTCGGAATATTCGAAGCCGCGTCTGAAAGCGTCCTTGATCGGCGCGCCCTCCGGCGCCGTGCGCAAGTTCAGCGTGCGGGTGGGCGGCAGCCGCTTGCGGCCGCCGAGATGGTCGTAGAGGAAGAGGCCGATGCGGACCAGCCAGGCCGGGCGATCGTCGGGGCTGTGCGGCAGCACGAAGCGCATCGGCCAGATGATGTGGGGCGCGGATTCCAGGAGCACCTCGCGCTCGATCAACGCCTCGCGCACCAGGCGGAACTCGTAATACTCGAGATAACGCAGGCCGCCATGGACCAGCTTGCCCGAGCGCGAGCTGGTGCCTTCCGCGAGATCGTCCTTCTCGCACAGGATGACGGACAGGCCACGGCCGGCGGCGTCGCGCGCTATGCCGGCGCCGTTGACGCCGCCGCCGACGACGAAAAGGTCGACAATGTCGCCGTCGCCGCTCATCTCGCCGAACCCTCTGCACAACGCTTCATGGCGGTCAGCACGGATTGACCGGCGGCAGGCCGGCGATGTAGCGGCGCACTTCCTCGGCCGCCTGCTCTGCCGCGTAGGTGACGGTGCGCACCGACGCGCCGGCGATGTGCGGGGTCAGCGTCACATTCGGCAGCTGCAGCAGCGGCCAGTCCGAAGGCACCGGCTCGATCGCGAAGGTTTCCAGCATGGCGCTGGCGATATGGCTGGAGACCAGCGCCTCGTAAAGCGCGTCATAGTCGACCAGCGGCCCGCGCGCGGTGTTGATGAAGATCACGCCGGGCTTCATGCCGGCGATGGTGTCCTTGTTGATCAGGCCGCGGGTTTCCGCTGTGACCCGGGAATGCAGGGTGACCACGTCGGAGCGCGACAGGAGTTCGTCGAGCGCGACCAGCTCGACGCCGGCATTGCGGTCGTCCGCGCTCAGCTGCACGTAGGGATCGCAGACCAGGACGCGGCAGCCGAAGGCGCGCAGCAGGCGCACCACTTTGGTGCCGATATTGCCGTAGCCGACGACACCGACGGTCATCTCGCTGAGCTCGCGGCCGGTGCGGTCGGCGCGATAGAGATCGCCGCGCCATTCGCCCTTGCGCAAGGCCTCGTGGCCGACGCGGATCAGCCGCGTCTCGGCGAGGATGGCGCCGATGGTGAATTCGGCCACCGCGCTCGCATTGCGGCCTGGAACGTTGACGACGCGGATGTCGTGAGCCTTGGCGGCGGCCATGTCGATGTTGATCGGTCCGCCGCGCGACACAGCGACCAGTTTCAGCGCCGGAAGGCGCCGCATCATTCCATCCGAGAGCGGAGCGAGCTGGGTCACCAGGATCTCGGCATCGCCGACAAAATCGACCACCTCGTCCGGATGGCCGAAATACTCCTTGACCTTGTCCAGGCCGAGCGCGGTGTTGCCGAACTCCATCGGCTCGTCGGGCCACGCTGTTTCCAGCGTGCGGATGTCGAGGCTGTTGCCGCAGGCCTTCTCGATCTCAGTCCGAAAGACCTCCGGAAGCATGAAACGGTCGCCGATGATCGCAATTTTCCTGTGCATGCTCGACTTCTCAATCTGCCTTGGTCGCGGCCATCGACCGCCAGACCGGGCGCAGCGCCTCGTGCGCCAATGTGTAGGATGGCGCCATCTTCTCGTAGATGGCGGCGAGTTCCGGGTCGCTCGGCTCGGCCTCGCCAAGCAGGGGGGTGACCCATTCGGCGACGCAATCGTCCATTGACCGGTAGAGGCCGACGCAGACCGCCGCGATCATGGCGGCACCCGCGGCGCCCGCCTCCTCGCGTTCGCTGGTTCGGGTGGAGGCGCCGACAGCGGCGCCGAGGATCTTGCGCAGCGCCGGGCTGCGCGCCGCGCCGCCGGTAAGGCGGATTTCCCTCGGCAGCGGCCCCATGGCGGCGTAGCAATCGCGCGAAGCGAAGGCGAGCCCCTCGAAGACGGCGCGCACCATGTCGGCATAGCCGTGGCGGGAGGAGAGGCCGACGAAGCCGGCCCTGGCATTGGCGTCGACGAACGGGCCGCGCTCGCCGGCCTCGGACACATAGGGCTGGTAGATCAGCGAGGCCGGCTTGGACGACGAAATCCAGCCATCGACCAGCGCGATCATCTCACCGTTCGAGCGCGAAATGCCTTGGGAGGCGAGGATGCCGGAAGCGAGGCCGAGCACCCAGTCGATGTTGAGGGTCGCCGCCATGTTCGACTGCAGTTGCGCGAAGACGCCCGGCGCCGGCATGGTCATGGTGTAGCCGGTCTTCGCCTCGTTGAGCTGCACCTCGTCCGGTGTCTCGGCAAGCCGCATATGCATGCCGGTGGAGCCGATGATGGTGCAGCCGGGCTTGTTTTTTCGGTCGAACAGGCCGGCGCCGAGCGCCGTGCAGACCACATCGACATAGGTCAGCACGACCGGCGTGCCGGCGGTGAGCCCGGCCGCGTCGGCCGCTGCCTTCGACAGGCCGGCGCTGTGCCTGGTGCCGTCGACGATCGGCGGCAGCAAATGCCTGAGATCGGCGACGCCGAGCACCTCGAGCACCTCGTCGCTGTAGTCGCGGGTGCGGAAATCGCCGAAGGTGAAGGTCCCTTCCGAGGGATCGGTGGCGCGCTCGCCGGTCAGCTTGAAATAGAGCCAGTCCTTGCAGTGGAACGCCGTCGCGGCCCTCTCGAGCATTGCCGGCATGTTGCGCTTCATGAAGACGAACTGCGATCCCTGCTGGCAGGCGGCAAGGCCGCTGCCGGTCCTTTCGAAGCGCAGCCGGTCCTCCGGCCGGGCGCGGATCTCCTCGACGATGTTGGCGGCACGCGCGTCGAGCCACAGCCAGCCCTTGGCGACCGGCTCGCCGGCCTTGTCGATCAGCCAGGTGCCGTCGCCCTGCCCGGTCACTGCAATGGCGATCACCCGGTTGGCGAGGTCCGGCACCTTGTCGGCCAACTGGCGCAAGGTGGTCGCCGTATCGGCCCAGGTGCGCGCCAGGTCCTGCTCGGCGCCACCTCCAGGCAGTGTCTCGTAGCGATTCGCCAGCGCGGTGGCCGCGATCTGCCGGCCCGCCCTGTCGAAGGCGACGGACTTGATGACAGACGTGCCGGCGTCGATGCCGATCAGCACATCCCGCATCAGGCAAGCTCCATCCCGTGCGAAATCGCCTTGCCGTCGGCCTGGTCGAAGACGTGCAGGTTCTTCGGATCGATGCTGACGTTGATCGGCGCCCCGAGCTCGAGGCGGGTGCGGTCGTGCTCGACCAGCACCAGCGATCCGCCGGCAAAATCGGCGGCGATGTGGGTCTGGTCGCCGAGCCATTGATTGGCCGAGACGGTGGCTGGCACGCCGTCCTTCGAGCGGCGCACCGCGTAGGGCCTGACGCCGATGACGACACGCTCGCGGGCGAGCAGCTGGTCGCGCACCGGGCCGCTGAAAGCATCCTTGTCGTAGTCGAGCGAGAGTCCGTCGGGGAGCTTCAGGCTGATCTTGCCGGCAGTCGTGCCGACAAAGGCTTCGAAGACATTCATCGGCGGCTCGCCGACGAAGGTGCCGGTGAACAGGTTCGCCGGCCGCCGCTTGATCATGTCGGGCGTGTCGAACTGCTGCAGCACGCCGCCTTCCATCACCGCGATGCGGTCGGCGAGCGCGTTGGCCTCGGTCTGATCGTGGGTGACCAGGATCGCGGTCAGGCCCCGCTCCTTGATGAAGTGCTTGATGCGGCCACGCAGCACGGCGCGCAACTGCGGCTCGAGCTGCCCCATCGGCTCGTCGAGCAGATGCAGGTCCGCCTCGCGGATCAAGGCGCGGCCGAGGCTGGCGCGCTGCTGCTGGCCGCCGGAAATCGAGCTCGGATAGCGCTCGAGGATGTCCTCGATCTCGAGCAGCTTGGCGATGCTGGCGACCTTGGCGTCGACGTCGCTCTTCGAAAGCCTTGCCGCCTTCAGGGCGAAGGCCATGTTCTCGCGCACGGTGAGCGGCGGATAGAGCGAATAGCCCTCGAAGGCCATCGCCACGTTGCGCTTGACCGGCGCCAGCGTGTGCACCTTGCGGCCGGCGACGGCGATCTCGCCACGCGAAACCTCCTCGAAGCCGGCGATCATGCGCAGCGTCGAGGTCTTGCCGCAGCCCGACGAGCCGAGCAGCGCCACGATCTCGCCCCTGGCGATCTCGATCGTCAGCTGCTTCACCGCATGCACGCCGCGGTCGATCGGGCCGTAGAATTTGTCGACGCCGGAAATGGTGAGAGCGCTGGCGCTCATGCCGCTTCTCCGCTGCGCAAGTTGACGATCCTGTTGGCGCCGATGCGCTCGCCGCTGGCATGATCGAACAGCAGCGCGCTTTTGCCGTCGACGGCGATATGCGCCTTGCCCTCAGTCTGGCCCGGCGTTCCAGCCGGGCGCGAAACCAGGATTTCACGGCCGCGCACGGTGCGCACCAAGGTGACGATCTTTTCGTTGAGCGGCGTCTCGGCCTCAACGGTCACCGGAACGGCGCCGGGCGTGCCCTCGCCGACGAAGCTCAGCGCCTCGGGCCGCAGGCCGATGACGCAGTCGCGCCCGACCGCCGCCTCATAGGCGCCGGCGAGATGGACCTGGACGTTCGACAGGCCGACATAGATGCCCTTGGCGTCGCGCGCCGGCTTGACGTCGAGCAGGTTGATGGTCGGGTCGCCGAACAGGCTGGCGATCTCGACATTGGCTGGCTCGCGATAGATCTGCTCGGGCGTGCCGAGCTGGCGGATGACGCCTTGCGACATCACCGCGATGCGGTTGCCGAGCGCCATCGCCTCCTTGTAGTCCTGGGTGACGTAGACGACGGTCGCGCCGCGATCATGCAGGAGCCGCGGCAGTTCGAGCCGCATCTCGAAGCGCAGTTTGGCGTCGACGTTGCGCAAGGGATCGTCGAGCAGAAGAATTGGCGGCGAACCGACCAGGGCGCGGGCAAGGGCTGTGCGCTGCTTCTGGCCGTTGGACAGCGCGCGCGGCTTGTGGCTCAGCACATGGTCTATCTTGAGCAGCTTGGCGACGCTTTCGACGCCGGACTTGATCGCGCCTTGCGAGGAGTGCCTGGCCTCGAGCGGCGTCGCGATGTTGTCGAAGGCGCTCATATGCGGGAACAGCGCGAAGTTCTGGAACGCCATGCCGACGCCGCGGAACTCGGCGTCGACATCGGTCATGTCCTCGCCGCCGATCAGGATCTTGCCCTCGTCGGGATCGATGACGCCGGCAATCATGCGCAGCAGCACCGTCTTGCCGGCACCCGACGGGCCGAACAGCACCAGCGTTTCGCCGTCGGCGACGCTCAGCGACAGATTGTCGAGGACCGTCTGGCTCTTGTAGCGCTTGACGACATTTTTGAGTTCGAGGCTGGCCATCGGAACTACCCTTTCACGGCGCCGAGCGACAGGCCTTCGACGAGATAGCGCTGCGCGTACAGCGCCAGCGCCAGCGTCGGCGTGATCGACAGCACGATCGCGGCCGAGATCTGGCCATACTGAATGCCGGACGAGGTGATGAAGGCGAGCGCGCCGACCGTCACCGGCTGCTTGTCGGCGGAGGCGAGCACCAGCGCGAAGACGAAATTGTTCCAGGCGAAGATGAAGGCGAGCAGGCCGGCGGCGGCGATGCCCGGCCCGGCAAGCGGCAGCGCGATCTTGCGGAAGGTGGCGAACCAGGAATGGCCGCCGATGCGGTAGGCGTATTCGATGTCGGCCGGGATGTCCTCGAAATAGCCGCGCACGATCCACAGGATGAGCGGCAGGCAGATCAGCTGGTAGACCCAGATCAGGCCGATATAGGTGTTGGCGAGGCCAAGCTTCTGGAAATAGAGCGTGAGCGGCAGCAGCACCAGCAGCGCCGGCGCGAAGCGGAACGACAAGAGCGTGAAGGCGATGTCCTCCGAGCCGCGGAATTTGTGGCGGGCGAAGGCGTAGGCGGCGGGCACGCCGAGCAGCAGCGAGACGGCAACCGAGGTCACCGACAGGAACACCGAGTTCCAGAGATTGCGCATGAAGGCGATGTCGAGCGTGCCGGCCGCCGTCACCAGCTTGCCGGTGATCAGCGCCGTGTAGTTGGCGAGCGTCGGCTCGAAGATCAGCTGCGGCGGGATGCGCAGGATGGTCTCGTTGGTCTGGAACGACATCATGAAGATCCAGGCGATCGGGAACATGAAGAAGATCACCACCAGCGTGAGCGCTGCGCCGCGTAGGATGCGTTCGAGAAGCGAGGTGTGTTCCATCCCTGCCGCCTATGCCTGGCCGCGGGCGCGTTCGCGCAGTCGGAGCCAGTTCTTGATGAAGATGTTGGAGAGGAAATAGGTGATCGCCCACAGGATGATCATCAGCGCCGCCGAGCGCCCGACATTGGTCGACTGGAAGAAGTTGAGGTAGGCCTCGACCTGGAACACGGTCAGCGTGTCGCCGGGGCCGCCTTGAGTCATCGCGTAGATGATGTCGAACTGCTGGATGGAATCGAGCAGGCGGAACAGCGTCGCCGTCAGGATATAGGGCGTCAGCATCGGCAGCGTGATGCGGAAGAAGACGAAGCTCCTCGGCACGCCGTCGAGCGCGGCCGCCTCGAAGGGTTGCGTCGGCAGGCTGCGCAGGCCGGCGAGCAGCAGGATCATGATGAAGGGCGTGTAGACCCAGATATCGACCAGAACGACGGTGAGCAGCGCGGTCGACGGCGAGGACGCCCAGCGGAAGTCCTGCAGGCCGATCAGGCTGGCAAGATAGCTCAGCACGCCGAAGCCGGGATTGGTCATCAGCTTCCACATCAGGGCGGCCAGCGCCGGCGCCGTCATCAGCGGCATCAAGAGCATGATCGAGATGAAGTTGTTCAGCGTCGAGCGCTTCTGCAACAGCATGGCGATGCCGAGGCCGAGCAGCAGTTCGAGCACGACGGTGATGCCGGCATAGAGCAGCGACACCTCGAGCGTGTTCCAGAACTTCGGGTCGGTGAAGAAGGAAATGTAGTTGTCGCCCCAGTTGAACTGCCTGGCCCATGGCTGGCTCAGCCGGTAGCGCTGGAAGGAATAGACCACCGAGGTCAGGAACGGGATCAGGATGCCGATGCAGACCAGGAGCGCCGGCAGGCTGAGGAGATAGGGCAGAACCCGCTTGCTGATCCTGAAGCCGGAGGGTCTGTGGACTGTCGTCGCCGCGGTCATCGCGCTCTTCCGTTATCCCGGTTGCTCCGCCCTGCCGGCCGCCCAAGGGAGCAAGGCGGCCGGTCGGGCGTTGGCGAAGCATACTGCTTCGCCTCGCGAGTGTCGTTGAGGGTCGCGGCTGGCCCGCGCTCGCGCGCCAGCCGCTGCCCGATATCAGCCGAGGCCGGCCTCCTTGAGCTGGCCGTTGATGCTCTCGGCCAGCTTGTCGAGGCCCTCGTCGATCGGCACTTCCTTGGCCACCATCTTCTGCAGCGTCGCGGCCCATTCGGTGGTGAGGTCGAAGAACAGCGGTTGCGCCGTGAACTTGATGCTGGCGCCGGGTGCCGAGGCGTCGAACATCTCGACATAGCCCGGGTAGCTCTTGTTCAGCTTCTCACGGAACACCTCGTCCTTCCAGACCGACTGCCGGACCGGATTGACGAAGTCCATCTTGGTGGCGCCGAACAGGCAGTGATCGAGCCCGGAAGCCCACTGCATGAAGTACCAGGTGGCGTCCTTGTCCTTGGAGAAGTTGGACATCGACAGCGACCAGATCCAGATGTTGGGCGTCGGCGCCTTGGCGGCCGGATTGGCCTTGAAGCCGGCGAAGGCGAGCTGGCCGGCCATCTTGTTGGTGCCGCCATTCATGAAGTAGCCGAGGATGTCGGCGTCGAAGATCATCGCCGAGGCGCCGGCGCCGAGATCGGTGCCGACCTGGTACCAGGTGTAGGTCGACCAGTCCTTCGGACCGCTCTCCTGGATCATCTGCACCCATTGCTTGTGGAAGGCCTTGGATTCGGCGGTGTTCATGGCGGCTGACAGCTTTCCGTCGGCCGATACGTTGAGGTCCTTCTGGTCGAAATTGGCGTAGGCCGACAGGAAGCCCGGATGGATCGTCGCCCAGGAGCGCGAGCCGCGCACGCCGATGCCGTAGACGCCGCCACCGACATCCTTGGTGAGCTTGGCGGCGGCCGCCACCATCTCGTCCATGCTGCCGGGAACCTTGACGCCGGCCTTGTCGAACATCGCCTTGTTGTAGGTGATGTTGTTCTGCTCGAAGCCCCACGGAATGCACCACTGCTTGGCGTCTTCCGAACCCAGCGCGCCGCCCGGCTTGCCGTTCCAGGCACAGGAGTTCTTGACGCCAGGCAGGAAGTCGTCCCAGGCATATTTCGGATTGGTCTTGGCCGGGTCCTTGATCCATTCGTTGAGGTCGGTGATCCAGCCGGCCGGGCCATAGGTCCAGGTCATGTAGGCGCCGGTCATGAAGGCGTCGTATTCGGAGGAGCTCGCCGAGAGCGCGGCGGTGACCTTGTCGAAATAGACGTCCTCCGGGAACACGTCATAGACGACGTTCATGCCGGTCAGCTGCTTGAAGTTGTCGAGGTCGGCGATCATCGCGTCGGCATAGGGGTGCTTGTTGAGCAAGAGCTTGATGGTCTTGCCCTTGTGCGCCTGCCAGTCGAAATCGGCGGCGAGCGCGCGGGTCTGGCCCATATTGAGCAGGACACCGGCGGTGCTTGCGGCGAGGCCCATGGCGCCCAGCCCCCTGATCAGTCCACGGCGGTCGACTTGTCCACGCAGGAACGCGTCGATCAGGTCTTTTTCTTTCTCATGCATGTCCTCTTCTCCTCCACAGGGTAGTTTCAACCAAAGCGGTGCCGGCTACCCGACCGGCGTCTGTTCCACGAGCGATCGCGCCGTCCGCTCGTCGGTTATCAGGCCCTTGAGATAACGGCCCTCCAGCACTGACTTGATGGCGCGAACCTTCACCTTGCCGCCGGCGACGGCGACGATCCTGCGGTTGGCGATGTCCTCGCGGGCAAGCGCCAGGGCGCGGCTGGAAACCGTGGTCGCCACCGGCTTGCCGGCCTCGTCGAAGAAATGGCCGAGCAGTTCGCCGACGGCGCCGTTGCGGCGGGTCTCCTCCATCTCGGCCTTGTCGATCATGCCGGTGGCGACCAGCGAGGCCTCCTGCTCGGCGGTACCGATGCCGGCCAGCAGCAGGTCGGCGGATTTCGCCAGATCGAAGACCTCGCTAATGCCCTTCTGGCCGAGCAGCACGGCACGATCCTCGACCGTGTTGGCGAACATCGGCACCGGCATGACATAGGCTTCGGCGCCGGTGCGCTCGGCGAGGCGATGGATCACGTCGTGCGGGTTGGCCGAGAACTTGCGCGTCAGGCCGCCGAGCAGCGAGACGAAGCGGATGCCGTCGGCCGAAATGCGCGGCAGGTACTCCACGCAAGCGGCGAGCGTGCGGCCGTGGCCGACGCCGATCAGCTTGTCCTCGCCGCGCTCGATCTCGCGCTTGAGAAACTGGGCGCCGGCAATGCCAAGCGCCTTGAGCGGCAGGTCTTCCGGATCGAAGTCCGGCACCACTTCGCAATAGTCGAGCCCGTAGCGGCCGGACAGCTCGTCCTCCAGCGCCACGCATTCAGAGATCTCGCCGTCGATATAGACCTTAACCAGCCCTTCCTGGTTGGCCTTGGTGATGAGGCGATGCGCCTTGAGGCTGGTGAGGCCGAGCCGCTTGGCGACCTCGGCCTGGGTCAGGCCGCCGGCATAGTGAAGCCAGGCGGCTCGAGCGGCCATGCTGGTCTCGTCATCGCGCAGGAGGCCATTGCCGAACCCAACCATTTCCGCCCTTTTGATATTTTTATCAGTTGCTGCAAAATTTTTCACAAGGCTTCGCCGGAGTCAAGCGGCGCCAGTCTCAAAATCGTGCGCGGGGTGCGACAGACGGCGCCAGTGCTCCTGGCCCGCCAAGGAACCTTCAGCCCGCCAGCGAGGTTGAAGTCGTTGGGAACAAGGAGCGCGGCGCGCCCGCGCCTCGTGGAACGATGTTCGAGCCGCTTTGCTGCGACATGCCGCTTCATCCGGGCTGGCCAGACCTGCTGGCGAGGCTTCTGCTCACGCTGCTGGCGGGGTTCCTGATCGGTCTGAACAGGGAGGCACGCGGCCATACCGCCGGGCTTCGCACGACGATCCTGGTCGGCCTTGCCGCCGCCATCGCCATGATCCAGGCCAACATGCTGCTCGATGTCGCCGGCAAGGGCACGGACTCTTTCGTGCGCATGGACGTTCTGCGTTTTCCGCTGGGCGTGCTCACCGGTGTCGGCTTCATCGGCGGCGGCGCCATCCTGCGGCGCGGCGATCTCGTGACCGGCGTCACCACCGCCGCCACGATGTGGATCATGACCATGATCGGGCTGGCCTTCGGCGGCGGCCAGTTCGGCCTTGGCGCGATCGCGACGGTGCTGACGCTGGTGACGCTGCAGGCGCTGAAATGGGTCGATCTCAGGATCCCGCGCGACCACCATGCGATCCTGGCGGTCTCGTGGCCGAAAGGCTCGCCGCCGGATCTGCGGGAAATGGTTCGTCCACTCGGCTATGACGCGCGCTTTGTCGGCATGGAACATGACGCCGGCCGTGACCGCTTCGTCCACACCTTCAATCTCGGATGGAAGCAGCCCGATGCGGTCGAACCGTCGATGGAAATCCTGGCCGTGGTCGGCCAGCACTGCGAAGTCGAGCGCTTCGAGCTGATCAGCGAGAAAGCAGGCTGATCATCGTTGAACGGCGGCGGCAGGCTTACTCGGCTGTCTTGGCTGCTTCGGTGTCGGCCCGGATCAGCTTGATGTCCGCCCCTGCCGCCCAGGCGCCGATGTCTTCCCGACGCAGCGCCGCCGCCATCATGTCCGGGAAATGGTCCGGGGTGCAGGCGAAAACCGGGATGCCCAGCGATGCGACCGACCCCGCCATTGCGGGATCATAGCCGGGACGGCCCTGATCGGTGAGGGCGAGAAGCACGACGACATTGACGCCCGACCGGACCAGCGCAGCCAACCGCTGCAGAAGCTCCTGGCCGTTGCCGCCCTCGTAAAGGTCGGTGATCAAGATGAAATGCGCCTTGGTCGGCCGCTCGATCCGCTCGGCGCAATAGGCGACAGCCTGGTTGATGTCGGTGCCGCCGCCGAGCTGGACGCCGAACAGCACTTCGACCGGATCGCTGAGTTCCTCCGTCAGGTCGACGATCGCGGTGTCGAAGCAGACGAGCTTGGTGCGCACCACCGGCAACGAGGCCATCACCGCGGCGAAGATCGAGGCGTAAATGACCGAGCTTGCCATCGAGCCCGACTGGTCGACGCAGAGCGTCACCTCGTCGAGGTCGACCAGCCGGCGCTGGCGCCGCATGAAGCCGACCAGTCTTTCCGGCACGACGGTCTTGTGGTCCGGCTGGTAGTGGCGGAGGTTCGCCGTAATGGTGCGCGGCCAGTCGATGTCGCGCTGCCGCGGCCGGTTGGTGCGCCGCGACCGGTCGAGCGCGCCGCGGATCGCCTCGGCGGTCTTCTGCTCGAGGCGCTGCATCAGCTTGGCGACGATGTCGGAGATGATCGAACGGGCGATGTCCTTGGTCTTGTCCGGCATCGCCGAACGCAGCGAGACCAGGTCGGCGACGAGATTGACGTCCGCCTCGATCGCCTTGAGGAACTCCGGCTCCATCAGCATTTGTTTCAGGTTCAGCCGCTCGAAGGCGTCCTTCTGCACGACCTGGACGACCTGCTCGGGGAAGAACGAGCGGATATCCCCCATCCATTGCGCGACGCGCGGCGCCGAGCGGCCGAGCCCGCCGCGCCGCTTGCGCGGATCGCCGGCCGTCTCGCCGCTGCCGTCGCCATAAAGCGCATCGAGCGCCGCCGAAAGCCGCCGGTCTTCCGCCGACAGTGCCGACGACGTTTCATCGTCGGCGCCGATCGCCAGCCGCCAGCGGCGCTCGCGCTGATCTTCGCTTGGGTCCGGCACGATCGCGTCATCATCCATGGCTGGGCTCCCCCGCGAGCAGCCTGCCGAGGAGACCAAAATGCCGGCGCCAGGCTTCGCCGCCATCGGGCGCCGGCGTCAGCCCGGTGGGCAGGCTGGCCCTGCGGCCGAGCACGGCCTCGATCAAACGCCGGCGCTCCATGCTGTCGAGGTTGGAGAAGACCCGGCGCAGCAAGGGCAGATGGGCGACGAAGGCCTCTTCGTCGAGTGAGGCAAGCCATGCATCGACGGCGCCGCGCAGACCCTCGTCATAGATCAGTCTTTGACCGGCGCCGCTGAAGAAACCCTCGAAGAAGGCGGCCGCTTCGATGACCGGCGTCCCCGGCGAGAGGCGCTTTGCCAAAAGGTCGGCCGCGTCCTCGGCGGAAAGCCGCCCGGCCTCGTAGAGCAGATGCGCCGCGCAACCGGCGACGAGCGCCGTCGATCGCGACGACTCGAGCACGGCCGCGAGGCCGTTGCGCCAGGCATCCACGACATCCGCGCCCGGCTCCACCAGCCTGATCGCCTCGTCGGCCTTGCGCAGCGCGCCCATCAGCGCCGCGGCCGCCTGCGCATCAAGATCGCGCGCGGCGTAGGGCAGCGCGATCGAGCCCTCGACGATCAGCCGTTCCAAGAGGCCAGCAAGACGTTCGGTCTCGGTCTTGCGCGCTTCGCCATAGCGGATGATGTCGGCCAGCGGCGGCACCGAGGCCAGCAGTTCCAGGCACTCGCTGCTGTGCGCCGCCTTTTGCTCCAGCGCGACGAGGCCGGCGGCGGAGGCTTCACTGAGAGCCGCCGTGATGGCGCTCTGGACCAGCGTGGCAAGGGTGTCGAGCGTCGCGGCGGCACCGATCATCTGGACCAGGCGGCCGTTGGCGGCCTTTTCGATAGTCGGGCCATGGACCAGGTTCTCGACCAGGCGAACGGCATATTCCGGCTGCCAGGCCAGCACCCATCGCTCGCGGAAGGTGCCGCGGCTGCGCCCGGTGTCGGTCAGCTTGCCCCAGCTCACGCCAAGCACGTTCAGCCGGTGCAGCAGCGTCGACCGAAACAGCCCGCTCTCGCTGCGCAGGTCGATGGAGAGTTCCCGCTCCAAGGCCTCGGGCTTGAGCCGCGCCGCTTTCTGGTTGCGCTGCAGGTCGTCGATCAGCGGCGCCAGCGGCGTGTCAGGCGGAATCTCGCCGACATCGGCGCCGAGCAGCAGTTCGGCCTCGACCATCTTCCACAGCAGGGCCTCGCCGTTGAACAGGGCCGAAATCGAAGCGTCGCGCAGTTCCTCGAAACCCGGCTTCGGCCGTTCGCGGATGGCGGCGAGCGTCCGCGCCAGCCGCTCGGCCTCGATCAGCGATGCCGTCGAAATCATGTGGCCTTTCGCCCTGAGAACCGATGCAATCCGCGCCAGCCACAGGATGGAAGAGTCGCCCTGCCCGCGCGTCTGCCACAGATGCTTGCACCAGCCGGGCGCGACGACACCGGCGCCGTAGCCATAGCCGAGCGCCAGGCGCGGCCCCGTCCATGGCGCGAAGGTCATCATGGTCTTGCGGCGGGCCATTCCCTTGAGCAGCGCCTGGTCGCTCTTTTGCGTATGGGCAGCCCGCAGGGCCGGCACATGCCAGGCGCCACAGACGACCGCCAGCGGCCCATCGAACTCTTTTCGCGCGGCGGCGATTTCCAGCCGCATGTGCGCCTCGCGCATCGCCTCGAACTTGCCGATCGCCCCCTCGCCGTCGCGCAGCGTCGTCATCGCGTCGGCGATAGCCGCGAAGATCGGCCCCGGCGCGGGATTCTGCTCGATGATGTCGGACCACCAGCTTTCGCCATCCTCGTAGCCGGCGGCGCGCGCCAGCGTGCCGATCGGATCCTGGATGCGCGTCGCTTCCTCGCCTTGCTCTTCGACGGGTTCCGCTTCGGCGGCATCGGTGTCGGCCGGACTTTCTGGCGCCATCTCGGCCAACCGCGCCGCGGACGGCAGGTCGATGAAGCGCAGCGCCGCCTTGTTGGCGACCGCCCACAGCGCCGCCTGATATTCGGGCGAGAATTCGGCGAAGGGCCAGAAGCTGGTCGCGGCCGGATCGTCCTCGGGATAGCAGAGCAGTGCCACCGGCGGCTTCAATTCGGGACTGGCGAGCAGCGGCAGCAGCGGCGACGCATCGACCGGCCCCTCGATCAGCACCGCGACCGGCTGCAATTCCTGCAACGCCTTGACCAGGCTCTCGGCAGAGCCCGGACCGTGGTGGCGTATGCCGAAATAGCTGATGCCGTCCTCAGTCATGGCTCAGATGGCCGCGTTGAGCGCCGCGTAGTAGCCGGCATAGTCCGGCCGCTTCTTCAGCACCGTCTCCAGATATTCCTCCAGCACCACCTTGTCCTGCACAGGATCCTTGACGATGGCGCCGACCAGGCTTGGCGCCAGGCCTTCGGCGTGGAGCTTGCCGCCGTCGAACCAAGCCGCCTGGCTGAGGCCGCTGACCATCGTGGCGATCGCCTCGGCGGTGGAGAGCGAGCCCGACGGCGTCTTCAGCGTCACCTTGCCGTCGGCGGTCGCGCCGGAGCGCAACTCGCGGAAGATGGTGAGCACCCGGGCGATCTCCTCGCCGACATTTTTCGGCACCGGCAGGTCCAGCCCGCCGGCCATCTCGCCGACGCGCCGGGAGACGATCGAGACCTCTTCCGCCATGTCCTCGGGCAGAGGCAGCACCACGACGTTGAAGCGACGCTTCAGCGCCGATGAGAGCTCGTTGACGCCCTTGTCGCGATTGTTGGCGGTGGCGATGATGTTGAAGCCGCGCTGGGCGTAGATCGAAGTGTTCAATTCCGGCACCGGCATCATCTTTTCCGACAGCACGGTAATCAGCGTGTCCTGCACGTCGGAACCCATGCGCGTCAGCTCTTCCAGCCGGCAGAGCTTGCCCTCCTGCATGGCGCGGTAGAGCGGCGTCGGCACCAGCGCCTCCTGGCTCGGGCCCTTGGCCAGCAGCTGGGCATAGTTCCAGCCATAGCGGATCTGGTTCTCGTCGGTGCCGGCGGTGCACTGCACGATCAGCGTCGAGTTTCCCATGATGGCGCCGGCGAGATGTTCCGAGACCCAGGATTTCGCCGTGCCCGGCACCCCGAGCAGCAGCAGCGCCCTGTCGGTGGCAAGCGTCGCGATAGCGGTTTCCATCAATTGGCGGCGGCCGACATATTTTGGCGCGATCGGCGTGCCGTCGCTTGCCTTGCCGCCCATCAGGTAGGTCAGCACGGCCTTGGGCGACAGGCTCCAGCCGGCTGGCTTCTGGCGGTCGTCGCCCAGCGCGAGCGCCTGCAGTTCGGCGGTATAGACCTGCTCGGCCGGAAGGCGGATGGCTGCGTTCATGCGATCATCTCCGGGTTTCGTCATCTGTCGTATTGGGGAGGATTATCGGCCAGCGCCGCGTTGAGCCGCAGCAGGCCGAGCGATGGCGATGCGGGCGGCAGGCCGGCGGTGACGACCTCGCCGATCAGTTTCTCCGCCGTCGCCGCCGTGGCGAGAAAGCCTATGGCCTCGAGATGCTGCTCAGCGCTTCGCTTCATGACGTCGTTGTCACCCGAGACTGCGGCGCGCAGCGCCGAAAGCGTCTTGCCTTTGGCGAGGTCGCCCCAATCCAGCCAGCCTGCTTCTACGCCTTCGACCAGGTTTAGCGCGTGCAGATTTTGTGCGTCATTCAGGATCTGACTGATCAAAAGACGCTTCCTGCCGCTGTCCAAACGCAACATGAGCTGGAGGGCGAGAAGCGGAAGCTTGCCGCCTTCGGCGACAAGCCTATCCGCCAAACAGGCCACCGCCGCATCGCTGCCGGACACCGAGACCATTAGAACGAGAAAACGATCGGCATTGTCATCGACGCCGAACTGCCATGCGCTGATGAAATCAGGCTCTGTCTTGCCGAAGCGAGCAACAAGATCGCCGAAGTAGCAGGAAGCGAACAAGTCGGCGCGACGGGCCTGTTGCGCAGGCGATTTGAGTTTCATCGGTGCGTAGGTGGTGCGGCGGCGAATGAAGCCGGATTTGCCTTCCTCGATGAAGGCGGCGAGCTCGGCTGTCGGATCTTCCGACCCGCCATCAGCCTGATTGCCATGCTCCCCCAGCCTTGCCAGCAGCCGGCCGGCCAGTTCGCGCACCTTGCCGGAGCGATCGGCGGACAGGCTCTTAAGGAACGGAACGTCGTCGGCACCCAGGCCGAAGCGCATGAGTTCAACCAGCGCAAGCCTGACCTCCGCCGACTCGCTTGCCCCCTTGGTCTCGATCAGCGTCCGCGCCAGAGCAGGCGTGGTGCGCCGCAAATCGACCAGCGCGGTACGGCGCGCCGCTGGATAGAAGTCATCCCAGGTCTCCGCTGTCAGCTGCTCGCGCCGGGACTGTTTCTCGCCATCCGCGCCTGCCTGCCAGTCGACCCAGGGGGCATAGACCTCGGGACTTTCCTGATCCGAGGCAGCGGGCATCCAATCCATCGGATGCAGCACGAAGCCTCGGCTGGCGACGAGCGTGGCCACGCGGGCCTTGAGCCTCGCATCGGCCGCATATTTCAATGCGGCGCGCAGCAACGGCCGCAGCCGTTCCGGGATCATCGGCATGGCCAGCGCCGGCAACGGCGGGCGCCGCTTCAGGGTTTTCGGCGCTGCCGGGCGAAGCGCGACATCGAGCGCCTGCGCGGCAATCGCCAACAGCCGCCGCTCCTGCTCGTCCGGGTTGGCCGCTGCCGCCACTTCCTTCCATTCTGCAGGGGCAAGTTCGAAAGCGGCGCCGCCGGAAATCCAGCCGTCGCGCAATCTCGCCAGCCCTGCCTGCTCGGGCTCGTTCACGACAGATCGAGCCTCCCCATATTGCTCTGCGACGCCAGCAGCTCCAGCCTGGCGCCGTTCCAGAGCGCGGCCGTGGCCGCGAGATCGAGGCCCAGCAAGGTCCGGTTGACCGAGCCCTCGACAGGCAGGGCAATGCCGTGCGGATCGTTCGCCGCCTGCCACCACGCGCCGTCCTTCTCGTCCAGCGCGATCGCGCCGGCCGGCAGGATGACCGGGCAATCCGACAGCCATGGCGCACCGTCCTGGAAAGCGGCATAGGCGGCAAGCGGATCGCCGGCGTCCGAGGCGAAAGCTGGCCATGCACCGGGCGCCGCATCGCCGAGCCGCTCCGCGACCAGCGCCCGCAGCGGAGTGCGCGATGGATAGAATACCAGCCTGGCCTTGAAGCGATCGCCCGGCGCGAAGGCGCCTGAGCGCCGCCCGGCCGAGGCCGGGAAGAAGTCGAGCAGGACGGCAAAGCGCGGCGCCGGGCTCTGCAGATCGAGCAGCCAGGTCGCATGGCTGACGAGGCCGTCGCGGCGGGTCTCGATCTTTTCTCCCAGCACCTCCCAGTCGCTCGCGACCTGGACGGCATCGGGGTTGGCGAGGACCTGCTCGCGCGTCTCAGATGTCGACACAAGTCGTTTCAGCTCGGGATCATCGGGCGTGGCGCGCCAGGCCTTGGCGAGCAGCACCAGCTTGCCCAGCTCGCGGATCGCGGCATCCGGCTTCTCCTCGCCGCGCAGCGCCATCAGCCGCGCCGGCAACTCGTCGATGCGGCCGGCAAGCGCGGTCGCCTTGAGGTCGACAAGCCGGGCTGCAATGCGGCGGCAGCGCTCGCTGCAGGCATCGACGAACCCGGCAAGGCCGAGCCGGAGCTGGTCGGCTATCCATTGATCGAGCTCGTCCAACGCCGCCGAGACCGCGCTTCGCGTATCCTCTGCCCGCTTGCGCTGTGCCGCCTCGCGGCGTTCGGCGGCCGCGGCATCCTCGACCGGGGCGCTCTCGTCCGGCCGCGATGCCTCGTCGATGCTTTTGCCTTCGGCGCTGGCCGCCGATTGTGCTGGCTGCTGCCCGGTCTTGCGGCGGCGTCCGAGCCAGTCATTCACCCATTCCGGCGTCTGATCGACGCGATCGAAGCTGGCCGGCGCGGTGGCGCCGATCCACATCAGCCCCAATATGTGCTTGCACGGGAATTTTCGCGATGGACAGGTGCATTTGTAGCCATGGTCGCCGGTGTCGAACGCGACACGATAGGGATTCGATCCCGAGCCCTGGCATTCCCCCCAGATGAGCCCCAGTTGCTCATTCATCTCCAGGCGCGGCCAGTTCGAGCGCTTGGTCAGCTTGGAGGCGGCGCTGAGCGAGGCCTGGTCAGGGGCAAGCGCTTCAATGGTTTTCAGGTCCAGTTGCAAGCCCGCGCCTCTCATGACCCCGAAGCATGATACCGCGACGATAGATAGCCGTTTGCGGCGCGCTGGTGTAGCTCCAACTGCCGCAAAGTTTTACCCGCGACCAACGTGGTGAACGGGAAATTTCAGATCACGTCACACCGCCCTGTTCTGCGTCGGCGCGCGGCCGCCGCCGTCGGCGACCAGCACCGCGCCGGTGACGAAGGACGCTTCGTCGGAGGCGAGGAACAGGCAGCAGGAGGCGATCTCTTCGGGCTCGGCGACACGGCGCAGCGCGATGCGGCCGGTCAGCGCCGCGAACTCCTTCTCCGGCGTCGAGCCGTTGGCGGCCGCCGCCACTTCCATCTCGTACACGCTCATCGGCGTGCGCACCCAGCCGGGCGCCACGGCATTGGCGCGGATGCCGTCGGGGCCGTGTGCGAAGGCGAGCGAGCGCGTATAGGAGACGAGCGCTGCCTTGCTTGCCGAATAGGCGGCGTTCTGGCCGCTGGCGTTGAACGCGCCGACGGAAGCGATGTTGACGATCGCGCCGCCGCGCTGCTTCAGCAGCGGCAGCGCCGCGCGGCAGACCATCATCGAGCCGGTGACGTTGACGGCGAAACTCTTGGCCCAGGTCTCGTCGCTCAGCGTCTCCGGCTCGTCGAGGATCATCACGCCGGCGGCGTTGACGACGATGTCGAGGCGACCCTCGCAGGCGTCGATGGCGAAGGCTATGTCACCGGGAACCGTGATGTCGCCGCGCACGGCGATGCCGCCGCTTGCCCTCGCGGCCTCGTCCAGCACTTCGTCGCCATGGCCGAAGGCGATGACCTCGGCGCCATGCCGGCCGAACAGCTCGGCGGTGGCGCGGCCCATGCCGGTGGCGGCACCGGTGATCAGCGCCTTGCGGCCTTCAAGGCGCCGGCTCATGCCAGCCCCCAATGCCGCTCGACGGCATAGCCGGTCTCCGGCAAGGTCGAGCCGCCGTCGACGACGATGGTCTGGCCGGTCAAGTACCTCGCCTGCTCGGAGGCGAGGTAGAGCATGGCATAGGCGATGTCGTCTGCCTCGCCGAGACGGCCGGCGGGGATGAACCGGCCGAGCCTGTCGGCGACTTCCGGCGCGCTCATTGTGCCCCTGCCCTTGGCGATGAAGCCCGGCTCGACGCCGTTGATGGTGATGCCGTCGCGCGCGAACTCGAAGGCGGCGCCCCGGATGAAGGCGTTGACGCCGGCCTTGGCCGCCGAATAGTGCGCGCCGCCGGCCATGGCCACGCGCGCCGACACTGACGAGGTGACGAGGATGCGGCCGAAACCGTTGGCGCGCATTGCCGGCGCCGCCGCCTGCGCCAGCCAGAAGCAGGGTTTGAGATTGAGCGCCAATGCCTCTTCGAGCTTGTCCTCGTCGAGGTCCTCGATCGAGGCCCAGGGGCAGCCGCCGGCATTGTGGACGACGATGTCGAGGCGGCCGGCTTCGCGGATGACGTCGCCGACGAGCCCGTGCAAGGCGGCGCGGTCGAGTCCGGCAAGCGTAACGGCGCGGACGGAGAGGCCCCGCGCCGAGAGATCGGCCGCGAGGGTTTCGGCAACGTCGAGCGTGCGGTTGGCGATGACCAACGAAGCGCCAGCCTCGGCGAAGCGCGTGACGATCGCGGCACCGATACCGCGCCCCCCGCCGGTCACCAGCGCCACCCGGCCCTTGAGGTCGAATGGATTTGCCATCGCTTAGACGACGCCCGCGCTGCGAACCAGATCGACGAAGCGGGTAAAGACATCCGTGTGGCGGTCGACGTCGGACGGCGAGGTCGCCGGGCACATTAGGAACATGGTGTGGAACGGCGTCACCAATATGCCCTCGTTCATGTAGAAGGCATGCAGCAGCGTCTCGAGATCGCCGCGCCGGCCGGCAATGACGTCGGCGCCGTTGCGCGGCGGCGCGGGCATGAACATGATCTCGGCGCGGGCGCCGATCTGCGTCACATGCCAGGGCAATTTGTTGGCGCTGATGATGCCCCGCGCCGCCTCGGCCAGCCGCGAAGCGTTGGCGATCATCTTTTCGAAATTGGCCGGCGTCAGCACCTCCTCCAGCACCGCGCGCATGGTGGCGACGGTCAGCGCGTTGCCGGCCAGCGTGCCACCGATGCCGAGATGCGCCGACTGACGCACACGCGGATTGACCATCGGCACGATCGCCCACAGCCGCTCGGCGATCTCCCGCGAGACACCGAAGACGCCGGCCGGGATGCCGCCGGCGATTGCCTTGCCGGCGACCAGCATGTCCGGCTCCAGACCGTGCTGCGCAGTATAGCCGCCCGGCCCGCTGGAGATGGTGTGCGTCTCGTCGATGATCAGCACCGTGCCGGTGCGGCGCGTGATTTCGCGAAGCGCGGCGTGAAAACCGTCGGCGACAGGGATCATGCCGAAATTGGTCATCAGCGGCTCGGTCAGCACGCAGGCGACGTCGCCGGCCGAGAGCGCCTCCTCCAGCGCCGCGATGTCGTTGAACTCGACCACCCTGGAGACGGCGGAATGGTCGACGCCGTTGGGATGGATCATGTTGCGCATACCGACGCGGCCGTCGCGGATCTCGACATGCGCTTCCTCGACGCCGCCGTGATAGCAGCCGGAGAAGACCAGCACCTTGTCGCGGCCGGTGATCATGCGGGCGATGCGGATGGCGCCGCGATTGGCGTCGGTGGCCGAGGTGGTCAGCGTCCAGTAAGGCAGGCCGAAGCGGCGCGTAAGCTCTGCGCCGACCCAGAGGCTGTCCTCGGTCGGCAGCATCATCGTGGTGCCGTTCTGCAACTGGCGAAGCGCGGCGCGGGTGACCGCTTCCGGCGCATGGCCGCACATGCCTCCGGTGTCGCCAAGGGCGAAGTCGACATAGTCGTGACCGTCGATGTCACGGATATGGGCGCCGCTGGCCGACGCCGCATAGACCGGGAAGCCGCCGGCCCAGCGTCGCATCCAGTGCGAGGGACCGCCATAGAGGAAGTGCCTCTTGCCCTCTTCCCATGCTGCCGCCGAGCGCGGGTGGTTTTCGAGGAAGCGCTGCTGCTCGCTGTCGAGCAGATCGCCGGTTGTCTTTGAATGGAAAGCGTTTTTGGCAGCCGTCACGGGGCGAAGCCTCCCTTGTGTGCCGTCAGTTGGGCACAAGATGATTTTCTTGTCGGTTCACTATTTGAACCATCGTTTTGTATGTTATAGACAAACTGCAGGCTACCTCGGCTGCTGTCAAGTTAATTCACATGCGAACTATCTTGGAGAATGCATCATGAGCACGGTGGGCAAGGCGGTCTCGCTGCTGGAGCTGTTCACGCTCGACGAGCCGGAGATCGGGCTGTCCGACCTCGCCCGCAAGGCCGGCCTCGACAAGGCGACAGCCCGGCGCCTGCTGATGGCGCTCGCCAACCATCGGCTGATCGAGCAGGAGCCGCAAAGCCGCCGCTACCGGCTGGGCGCCGGCCTGTCGCGGCTGGCCCGCATCCGCGACGCGCATTTCCCTTTCGTGCGCGTGGCGGCGCCGGTGGCGCGGGAGCTGTCGCTCGAAACCGGCGAGACCGTGCATCTGTCGGAGTTCAGCGCCGGCGCGCTGCTCACCGTGCATGTCGAACTGTCGGCGAAGGCCAACCGCGTCAATGTCGATGTCGGCCAGATCCTGCCACTGCACGGCACGGCCTCCGGCATCGCCTTCCTCGCCGCCTCGCGGCTGCAAGTGGTCAGCGCCTATCTGGAGAAGCCCTTGCAGGCCTTCACCGCGCATACGGTGACAGGACCGGACACGCTGGCCAAAGCCATCGCTTTTGCCGCCGCGAGCGGCTATTCGCGCAGCTCGCAGGGCTATGAGGAAGGCGTGCACAGCATCGGCGCCGCGATCCTCGGCGCCGACGGCCAACCGATCGGCGCGCTGGCGGTGGCGTCCCCCATATCCCGCGTCGACGATGCGGTCGCGGCCAACCAGGGTGCTGCGGCGGTCAAGGCGGCGCGCCTGATTGCGGCACGGCTGACCGGCGAGGCGTGACATCCCGCATCGGCGAGGCGGAACTCGCCGTATGCGCGGCCTCGCCCAAGGTCGCGGTCGCCGCCTTCATTTGAATCTTTGAACGGTGTTCACTTTTTTCTTGAACACCGTTCACAATGTGCTATGTTGCGTTTATGAACATCGTTCATGGAAAATGAGCGGCGAAGAGGATGACGAAGCCTGCTGATTGTATCCGGCCCTGAAACCAGCCAGCGCCGACCCGGCTTAACCCTGAAACGAAAGGATCATATCGATGGCCACCAACAGTTATGTTTCCAACCATTCGAGTGCCTGGAAGACGTCCATCGCCATCACCAAGACGCTGCGTGACGCGGAGGAAACGGGCCGGTTCATCAACAGGCTGCAAGGCGCTAAGACCGAAAAGCTGATGATGGATATCAACCGCAGTAACGAAGTTTAACCGGCTTCCCGCTTAAAACGAGGCTCAAACCGCGCAAGCAACCGCTGACCGATCCATCTCGGATTGCTCGATGGCCTTGCCCATTGGAACCTGCCATGAACACCCATCTGATGATGTCGCGGCGCTTCGCGCCTCTCTTCTGGACGCAGTTCCTGTCCGCCTTCAACGACAATTTCCTGAAGAACACGCTGGTGTTCCTCATCCTCTTCACCCTTGCCGCCGACCAGGCGGCGTCACTGGTGACCTTGGCCGGCGCCATCTTCATGGCTCCTTTCCTGCTCTTGTCCGCGCTTGGCGGCGAGATCGCCGACCGCTTCGACAAGGCTTTCGTGGCGCGCAGGCTGAAGTTCGTCGAGATCGGCGCCGCACTGCTCGCGGTCATCGGCATCGCGCTCTCCTCCATTCCGGTTCTGCTGACGGCGCTGTTCCTGTTCGGCGTCATTTCGGCGCTGTTCGGCCCGATCAAGTACGGCATCCTGCCCGATCACCTCGAGCGCAAGGAACTGCCGCGCGCCAACGCCTGGATCGAGTCGGCCACCTTCGCCGCGATCCTCGGTGGCACCATCGCCGGCGGCATCGTCTCGGCCGACGGCATCGGCGTTGCGGTGTTCGGCCCGATCATGATGGCGCTTGCCGTCGGCTGCTGGCTCGTCAGCCGCTACATCCCGGCCACCGGTTCGGCCGCACCCGATCTCGCGATCGACAAGAACATCCTGCGCTCCACCTGGCGTCTGGTCAGCGAGTTGCGCACCAACCAGCGCATCTGGCGGGCGGCGCTGATGGCGTCGTGGTTCTGGCTGGTCGGGGCCATCGTCCTTTCCATCCTGCCCCCCCTGGTCAAGAATTCGCTCGGCGGCACCGAGATCGCGGTGACCGCCTATCTGGCCGTCTTCGCGGTCGCCGTCGCCGTCGGCTCGGCCATCGCCGCATGGATGTCGCAGGGCCGCATGGTGCTGTTGCCGGCTCCTGTCGGCACCGCGCTGATGGCTGTTTTCGGGCTGGACCTCGCCTGGAGCGTGTGGGGCCTGCACAGCACGGTCCAGGCCGAGACGCTCGGCGCCTTCTTCGCCGGCCAGAACACCATTCGCGTCGCCATCGATCTCGCCGGCCTGGCGATCGCCGGCGCCTTCCTGGTCGTGCCGACCTTCGCGGCCGTGCAGGCCTGGGCGCCGGAGGACCGCCGCGCCCGTGTCGTCGCCGCGGTGAATGTCGTCAGCGCCGGTTTCATGACCATTGGCGGCGGCCTCGTCGCCGTCATCCAGGGCGCCGGCGTCTCGATCGCCGGCGTGCTGGCCGGCCTTGCCGCGGTCAATGCCGTCGCCGCCTGGCTGATGCTGAAATACCTGCCGACGAATCCTTTCCGCGATTTCGTCTCCATCCTGTTCCGCGCCTTCCATTATCTGGAGGTCGAGGGGCTGGACAACCTCAAGGCCGCCGGCCCGGCGCCGATCCTGGCGCTCAACCATGTCAGCTTCCTCGACGGTCCGCTGGCCCTGACGCTGACCGACGAGGAGCCGGTCTTCGCCATCGACCACACCATCGCGCAGGCGTGGTGGATGAAGCCGTTCCTGAAGCTCGCCCGCGCCCTGCCGCTCAATCCGGCGAAGCCGATGTCGACCCGCAGGCTGATCAAGATCGTGCAGGGCGGCGATCCGCTGGTCATCTTCCCGGAAGGCCGCATCACCGTCACCGGAGGCCTGATGAAGGTCTATGACGGCGCCGCCATGGTCGCCGACAAGACCGGCTCGATGGTGGTGCCGGTGCGCATCGACGGGCTGGAGAAGAGCTACTTCTCGCGGCTGACGTCGCAGCACGTGCGCCGCCGCCTGTTCCCGAAGGTCAAGGTGACCATCCTGGAGCCGGTGAAGCTCGACGTTCCGCAAGAGCTCAAGGGCCGCCAGCGTCGCACTGCGGCGGGCGCCGCCCTCTATCAGGTGATGTCGGATCTCGTCTTCCGCACCGAGGACATCGACAGGACCGTGCTGGAGAAGATCATCCTGACGGCGAACGAGCGCGGCATGAAAGAGCTCGCCGTGCAGGACCCGGTTACCGGCTCGCTGAGCTATGGCAAGCTGCTGACGGCCGCCGCCGTGCTCGGCGAGAAGTTCGAGCACCTCTATGCCGGCCAGCAGACGATCGGCATCATGCTGCCCAACGCCAACGGCGCATGCGCGACGCTGCTCGGCGTCATGTCGGCCGGCAAGGTGCCGGCGATGATCAACTTCACCGCCGGTGCGGCGAACATCCTCTCCGCCTGCAAGGCAGCCGAGGTGAAAACCGTGCTGACCTCGCGCGCGTTTGTCGAACAGGCAAAGCTCGGCGCCGTGGTCGAGGAAATCGGCCGCTCGGTGGAGATCGTCTGGCTCGACGACCTGCGGGCCGGCATCGGCCTCAAGGACAAGCTGCTCGGCTTGCTGCGCAAGACCACGCCGCGGGTCGCCCGCAAGCCCGACGACGCCGCGGTGATCCTGTTCACCTCGGGTTCGGAAGGCACGCCGAAGGGCGTGGTGCTCACCCACCGCAACATCCTGGCAAACGCCGCCCAGGCTGCCTCGCGCATCGACTTCCACTCGGGCGACAAGGTGTTCAACGTCCTGCCGATCTTCCACTCCTTCGGCATGACGGCGGGAACGGTGCTGCCGCTGATCTCGGGCGTGCCGGTCTATTTCTACCCCTCGCCGCTGCACTATCGCATCGTGCCGGAACTGGTCTACGCGTCGAATGCGACGATCATCTTCGGCACCGATACGTTCCTCTCGGGCTATGCGCGCACGGCGCATCCTTACGACTTCCGCTCGGTGCGCTACTGCTTTGCCGGCGCCGAGCCGGTCAAGCCGGCGACGCGCATGACCTATATGGAGAAGTTCGGCCTGCGCATCCTCGAGGGCTACGGCGTGACCGAGGCGGCTCCGGTGATCTCGATCAACACGCCGATGTACAACCGATCCGGCAGCGTCGGCAAAATCATGCCCGGCATGGAGTATCGGCTGGATCCGGTGCCCGGCGTCGACGACGGCGGACGGCTCTACGTGCGCGGCCCCAATGTCATGTCGGGCTATCTGCGGGCCGAGAAGCCGGGCGTGCTCGAGCCGCTGGCAGACGGCTGGCATGACACCGGCGACGTCGTCACCGTCGACGAGGCCGGCTTCATCACCATCCGCGGCCGCGCCAAGCGCTTCGCCAAGATCGGCGGCGAGATGATCTCGCTGGCCGCTGTCGAGGCGCTGGCCGGCGAATTGTGGAAAGGGTCGCTGTCGGCGGTTGCCAGCGTGCCGGATGCCCGCAAGGGCGAAAAGCTGATCCTCATCACCGAGGCCGCCAACGCCACCCGGGCCGAATTCCTGGCCTTCGCCAAGGCCCATGGCGCCATGGACCTGATGGTGCCGGCCGAGGTGCGCGTGGTGCCGAAGGTGCCGGTGCTCGGTTCCGGCAAGCTCGACTTCGCCGGCGTGACCAAGCTGGTGCGCGGCGAGGAAGAGCTGAAGGTCAAGGCCGCCTGATGCGGATAGGCGAACGGGCGGGCGCAATGCGCCGGCCCGCCAGGACTTCCGCCGGCCCCGGCTTTGCGCTTGTTTCGCTCGCACGGGTCGCTGGGCAAGGCGTCGCGCTTCAGACTATTTTGCCCCACCTCGCCCAAAGATCTTCTGCAGCACGAGCTTCAGCCGCTTGAACTCGTAGCGGCGCCGTAATTTCGCCAGCGTCGCCCGGTTGGCGGCGTCGATCTCGGGCAGCGAGTCCAGCGCTGCCGCCTGCGGCAGCGCGAGCAGCGCGTCGGCGTGGCGGTCGGCGAAAGGCTGCGGGTCGTAGGTGGCGAACGGTGTCGGCGGGTCGCTCAGCACGGTCGGATTGCTGTTGATCTCGAACACCACAAGCTTGCCCTCGGCAAGCGTGTAGTCGATGCGTCCATACTGCATGCGGGCCTTTTCGAAGACCTGCATCACCCGCCCGGCATGCGGGTTCTCGGTAATGTAGGCCCTGATCTCGTCGATGTGGGCCGGCAGGAGCCGATCGGCCGCATTCTTGACGAACCACGATTTCGACATCGCAATATGCTGGGCGTAGATCGTATCGCCGACCCGGTAGGCGGCGAATTTCCGGTAGTATCCGTCAGGCCCTGGCGTGCCGGTCATCTCCACCACGATCGGCCGCACCAGCTTGCGCCCGTCCGGCCTTGCGAGTGCCGCGTCTAGCGCTGGCCGGTCGTGCAGAAGCGGCGGCTCCTCGTACAGCGCGCCCACCTCGTCGCGGATGAAGACGGGATAGCGCATCGTGTCATCGAGCTCGTCAGGCCTTAATGCGCGAAAAAAGTTGCCGTCGTCGCCGCGCAGCAAGCGCAACAGATCCAAGCGCTGCAGGCTGGCCGTCGGATGGTTGAGCTGCGTCAAGCCCGTTTGCTGCGCCAGCTCGGCGCTCAGCTCGGCTGCCCGCTGCAACTCCTCGGCGCTCAGCCGGTCCATGTCCGACCAGACCACCACGCCCGCGCGAACGCCGCGCAGCAACCCGGCATCCTCATAGCGAACCAGCCGGAACGATGCTTGCAGGTCTGGGCGGTGATAGAGAAGCACGACCGCATGAGTATAGGCGTGCTTTCTATGCGTGACGTAGAATATCAAGTGATCGCGTCCCCCGGCCCGCACAATTGCAAACGGCAGCCTTGCTGACTAGCAAAAAGCTGCGGCACGCCCTATAGCGCGTGGGCAAGTCGGGTGGCCGAGAGATGAACGTCGAGAGCAATGCGCTTCCAATCCGGAAGCTGGACGCGGACGACATGCCGCTGCTGATGGAGCTTGAGGCTGCCGCCTGGGCCGGTCCGCTGCGAGCCAGCGAGGCGACCATCCGCCGCCGGCTGGCGCTTGGCCACACCATGCTGGGCGCGATCGACGGCGACGCGCTGGCCGGCACGCTCTGCTTCACCGAAACCAGCCAGGACCCGCTGGTGCGCGCCGATTTTCCCACGAATTTCGATGCCTTTGCATCGCTGCCGCGCAGCGAGCCGGTGCACTCGCTTTATGCCTACAATCTCTGCGTCCGCCCCAGCCACCGCGGCGGCAACACGGCAATCCGGCTGCTGAAGGAGATGGAGCACCACGGCCGCCGCCTCGGCGCGCGCTGGCTGATCGGCGACGGCCGCTGCTCGGCCTATGCCGGCTCATCCGGCGACGAGGACGACGACGACAAGGTCACGTCCGACCCGCGGTTCCGCGCCACCATAGACCGCTGGAACGAGACCGGCATAAGGCCGCCGCTCGAAGAGATCATCCGCGATCCGCTGCTGCGGCTGCACTACCGCGTCTACGAGTGCGAGTTCCTCTACGTCATGCCGGATTTCTTCCCGCAGGACGCCGCGTCCGGTGGGTTCCGGGTCATCTCGGCCAAGGACCTGAAGAAATGACATGCGGGCCGGCCACGGCATGACGGCTCCGTTCTTCAATCCGTTCGCGCTCGGCGAAGATCCGTTCGCGCATTTTGCGGAGATGCGCGCTCTGGGCGGCATCGCGCGCGGAGCCGCGCCCTATCCCGAGCTTGCCGACGCGCATTACGTCTTCAGCCATGAGCTGGTGTCCCGCGTCCTGAAGCATCCAGCTCTCCTGCAGGCGCCGCCCGGCAGGTATGAGGAGGTCCGCCGCAAGCTTGTCGACCAGGCGCCGATGGCGCTGCTCAGCCGGTCTGTGATGCTCGCCGATCCGCCGCATCATGGTGAGCTGCGCCGGCCGGTTGCAGGCTGCCTCTCCAGATCCGCCGTCGAGACGCTGACACAGGGCCTGCGCGCGCTAAGCCGCGAGCTGGTCGACCGGGCGATGGCGGACGGCCGCATCGATGCCGTCGCCGGGCTCGCCGTGCCGGTCTCCTTCTGGCTCCTGCAGGAAATCATGGGCATCGAGATCGAGGATCCATGGGCGCTGAAATCGGTGACCAGCCGCATGGCTGGTGCGTTCGACCTGCGAACGGACCAGCCGCCGGCAGCCAGCGCCGCGGCCTATGGCGAATGCCGGGCCTTTGTCGAGGAGCGGCTGGCGCAACAGGCCTTCCGGCCGGACGGAATGGTCGCGCGCATGGCGCGGGAAGTCGCGGAAGGGCGCTGGTCCCGCGAGGACATGGTGGCCAATGTCGTGTTCATGCTGTTTGCCGGACAGGAGACCGTCGTCGACGCTTTCGGCAACGCCATCGTCGCGCTGCACCGCTTTCCAGAGCAGCGCGCCCTGCTCGAGCGCCGGGCCGTCGACTGGAGCAGCGCCGCCGCCGAATTGCTGCGCTACGGCGCCTCCGTGCAATACGCGGTCGCGCGCATCGCGGCCGAAGACATCGACCTCGGCACAGCCAGGATCGCGAACGGCGAGGCCGTGGTGGCGGTGCTCGGCAGCGGCAACCGCGACGATGCGGTGTTCGCGGACGGTGACCGGCTGGACCTCACGCGCTCGCCGGCCCTGTCGTTGACCTTCGGCACCGGCCTGCATGTCTGCCTCGGCCAGCATGTCGCCCGCATCGCGATCGCGGCGATGATCGAGGCGCTGTTTACCCGCGCGCCCGGCTGGCGGCTCGATGCAGCCGGCGCCACGCGCCGCCCGTCGCTGTCGTTCCACGGGATGAGCACCGCGCCGCTTGTGCTTGCCTAGGGGCTCGCCACGCGCCGCCGATGCCTATTTGTGCTGTTCGAACAGCGGCCGCGTCTGCTCGAGGATCGCCGGATCGAGCGACCGGACGATCTCCGCGACCTTGGCCAGCAGGGCCTCGATCGCCGCCTCGTCGAGCGGATCGAGAATGTCATTTTGATCCCGCGACGCGATATATTCTTCCAGGGAGGGCGCCTCGCTCGCCGGCGTGAAGCCTCCGCCACGGGCGTGCTTGCTCAGCAATTCCTGCCGCGACTTGACCGCATAGTGGCGGATCCAGCCGAGCTTCCATTCCATCGGCATGGCGGCTTGATGCCTGTCGAGGGTGATGCCGTCGACCAGCGTCCTGCGCTGCCCGATCGGGAAGCCGTGCGGGTGCGCCATGAACAGCGTCGGGCTTCGCATGGCCTTCGGCAAGCATGACGACACGCGTGCAAACGCCTTCTTCCAGCGCGCCGTCGAGGCGTCGTGCCGGCCGCGTCTCGGAAACCGGACGGTGACCAGCTCGTCCTCATAGGCCTCTTTGCCGTCGCTGCCGAAATTCGCCCAGCGGAAGGCGACGCTGCGCACGCCGCGCCGTCTGAGCAGCGAGCGGACGAGCTCGGCGCCGCTCCAGGGCGGTCCGTCGAGCGGCTCGAGAAATTCGTCGGCGTCGAGGAAACCGAGATAGCGATAGCCCTGCAGCAGCGCCCGCCAATAAAGGTGCGAATAGGCGCGCCGCTGCGGCTGTGAGCGATCGTGCCGCCAGTCCACTAGCTCGATCCAGCCGGCGTCGCGCAATGCCGAAAGCACTGCCGTCTGCGGTCCGGCGAGACAATTGTCGGCGATCATCAGATCGAAACCGTGCAGCTTGTGCCACGCGATCCACTCGATCACATAGGGCTGCTCCAGCTTCATGATCGCGCAGATCACGGGCCTGTCGATGGAAAGCGGAAATCTCATCGCAACTCTTTCATCGCGCAATTTGCCCAAGTTCGACCTGCCGAAACGCGATCGCATCGCAATAGAAGGCCGCGAGCTGTTCGGCGGACGCCGTCCAGTCGCCGATGTCCAGCTTATGGAAGCGGTAGCGCGCGTCGCCGGGCGGAAGCAGGTCGATGTCCGGCCTGATCGCCGGATCCAGGATGCCGGCCACCGGCAGATGGATCGTGCGTGCCGACGACAGCCAGCAGGCCAGCCAGGAAAAGGTGCCTACCGACGCGACGACATGGCTTGCCCGGCGCAGCGTCTCGAAATCGGTCAACGGCGATGCCTGCGGCGCGAAGGCGGCATCGGGAAAGCGCTGGCGCAGGCGCCGGCAATAGTCGTTGTCGTCATGGGTCTGGCCGACGAAGACCGGCTTGCGGCCGCTGTCGCGGATCAAGGTTTCGAAGAAGGCGAACGGCATCGGGCAGTAGTTCTTGTGGAAGCCGTCGAGGATGTCGCCGGCCCGCACATGGATGACGAGGAAGTCGTCGCCATAGGTCGGCGCCTCGGCTGGGCGCCCGTCGAAAATCCTGGAAACCTCGGCTCGATCGTAATAGCCCAGTCTCTGTGCGAAGCCCTTGAACAGGACGCTGCGCGCCCGTTTCTGGCGGAACGCGGCGGCGATCGCGTCGAGATCGTAGCGATGCGAGCCTTCGAGCCGAAGCGCCCGGTACCGCCACAGCAGGGGTGGCCGCACCGTGGCGACGGACCATTCCGGCAGGTCGGCATTGCAGACATAGCCGCCGGGAATGCGCCTGGCCAGCACATGGCTGAACATGTACTGGAACATCCTGTTGCCCATACCGCCAAGCGGTCGCATGACGATCGGTACACGCCGCATCGAACCCCCTTCAGGCCGGCACCGGATCGAGCCTGTCGATACGGTCGCGGCATTGTTGGCCGGAATAATCGCGTGAGGTTTGTCCGATAGGCAAGCTTCCGGCTCCGTGTTTCCACTTGTCGCGGCTACCCCGGCAATCACGACGGAGTGCCGCCAGCACCGGAACCAAGGCGCGCCGGCGGCGGGATGGCGTGGCGAACGTCATGAAACCTTTTGATTTTTAGGCCGTTGTCGGCCTGATGTCAGAAGCTAGATCCAAATCGAAACCGGTCCGCGGCGCCAAATCGCGTACTGCCCGAACGCCGGGCAAAGCGAAATCGGGCCGGGAGAAATCGAATGAAGACAAGGCTTTGGTCGTCGAAGCCGCGCCTGAGGTCAATGGCGAGGCGGCGCCACCGCCGGAGGCTGCCGAACCCGATCCGCAGCTGGCGCCCGAGCAAGCCGAGCAGGCACGCAGGAAATATCTGCTGAAGCGTTTCTGGATCAGCGCGCGCGGCTACTGGAGCCGGCGCGGCGACCGGCTGGCCTGGCCGTTCACCATCGGCGTGCTTTTGCTGATCTGCATCAACATCGGCTTCCAGTACGGCATCAATGTCTGGAACCGCTCGATCTTCGACGCGCTCGAGCAGCGCAACGCCCGCAGCGTCTATTTCCTCAGCGCCGTGTTCGTGCCGCTGGTGCTGTGCAGCGGCAGCCTGGTCGTCACGCAGGTCTATCTGCGCATGACGATCCAGCGCCGCTGGCGCTCCTGGCTGACCACCGCGGTCATCGCGCGCTGGCTGGCCAGCGGCCGCTACTATCAGCTCAACCTGGTCGGCGGCGACCACCAGAACCCCGAAGCGCGCATGACCGAGGATTTGCGCATCGCCACCGAATCGCCCGTCGATTTCATCGCCGGCGTCCTCAACGCATTCCTGTCGGCCTCGACCTTCATCATCGTGCTGTGGACGATCGGCGGCGCGCTGACCCTGCCGATCGGCGGCGAGAGCGTCACCATTCCGGGCTTCCTGGTGATCACGGCGGTGATCTACGCCGCCATCACCTCGACCTCGATGGTGGTCATCGGCCGCAACTTCGTGCGCATTTCCGAGACGAAGAACCAGGCCGAGGCCGAGCTGCGCTACACGCTGACGCGCGTGCGCGAGAACGGCGAGAGCATCGCGCTGCTCGGCGGCGAGGACGAGGAGCGCAGCGGCATCGACAGGAATTTCGGCCATGTGCTGAGGCAATGGGCGCTGCTGACCGGCCAGCACATGCGCACGGCACTCGTATCGCAAGGGTCGTTGCTGTTCGCGCCGGTGGTGCCGATCCTGCTCTGCGCGCCGAAATTCCTCGCCGGCGGCATGTCGCTTGGCGAGGTGATGCAGGCGGCTTCCGCCTTCGGCATCGTGCAGGGCGCGTTCGGCTGGCTGGTCGACAACTACCCGCGGCTCGCCGACTGGAACGCCTCGGCGCGGCGCGTCGCCTCGCTGATGATGTCGCTCGACGGGCTGGAGCGCGCCGAGCAGAGCGACGCGCTCGGACGCATAAGCCGCGGCGAGACCGAGGACGGCGCCATGCTCAGCCTCGACAATCTCTCGGTGACGCTCGACGACGGCACCGCCGTGGTCAAGGAAACCGGGGTCGCGATCGAACCCGGCGAGCGGGTGCTGGTGGCGGGTGAGTCCGGCTCGGGCAAGTCGACGCTGGTGCGCGCCGTCGCCGGCCTCTGGCCATGGGGCGGCGGCAGCGTCAATTTCCATCCCGGCAGGCGGCTGTTCATGCTGCCGCAGCGGCCCTACATCCCCACCGGCACGCTGCGTCGCGCCGTCGCCTATCCGGCCGCCGCCGACAACTGGACGGCCGAGGAGATCAACACCGCCCTCGACAAGGTCGGCCTCGCCTATCTCGCGGCCAGGCTCGAGGAAGAGGCGCCGTGGGACCAGACGCTGTCGGGCGGCGAAAAGCAGCGCCTCGCCTTCGCGCGCCTCCTGCTGCACAGCCCCGACATCATGGTGCTCGACGAAGCGACCTCGGCGCTCGACGAGAAGAGCCAGGAGAAGATGATGGAGACCATCGTCCACGAGCTGCCGAAGGTGACCATCATCAGCGTGGCGCATCGCGCCGAACTCGAAGCCTTCCACAGCCGCAAGATCACGCTGGAGCGGCGCAAGGGCGGCGCCAAGCTGGTCAGCGACATCGAGCTCGTCCCGCGCAAGGGCAAGCGCAACGTGTTCCAGCGCGCCCTGTGGGGGAGCGGTACGAAGGGCGGAGCGCGGCGAGAGGTGGAGTGAGGCCCGCTGGTTCGATTCTTTGGCCGGCCCGGCCGGTTACCTTGCGTTTAGCTCCGCCATATATGGATTCCGCACTGCGGAGGGCGCACGCGAATGCTGGACAACTACGAGCTGGACGGGTTCGGCGTGATCCACCAGATCGACTTCACCCCGATCAAGTACGACAAGCAATACATCTCCTATTACGAGGATTTGAGCGAGCGGACCATCAAGCTCGGCTATCAGCGGCTTGGCTGGGTGCTGGGCGTCACCGGCGAGATTCCCCGGTCGGTGCTGGAGATCGGCTACGGCACCGGCACGTTCGTCGAAGCCGCGAAGATAACCGGCGTCGCCGACTGCGCCGGCTGCGACATCGCCAGGTTTCCGCTGCCGCAGGGCGTCCGCTTCGTCGATTGGGATGAGGCGCTCGCCGGCTCGTGGGATCTCGTCGCCATGTTCGACGTGCTCGAGCACATACCGGATCTGAGTTTCCTCGGCCGCCTGCAGGCCCGCCACCTGGCCATCGCGGTGCCCTATTGCCGCTGGCGCGAGCTCGGCGCCGAGGGCGACGCGTGGTTCCGAAGCTGGCGCATGCGCCTGCCCGACGAGCACCTGCACCATTTCGATCGCGACTCGCTGGTGGCGCTGCTCGCGCATCACGGCTTCGAGTGCGTGACGCTGAACTCGTTCGAGGACGGGATCAGGCTGCGGCCGGGCGAAGCCGGTCCGAACATCCTGTCCGGGTTCTTCAGAAAGCTGTAGTTGCGGTCCTCGTGCCTGGTCGATCGCACGTAGCGGCAGACTTGAGCGCTTCGGCACGGGAAGCTTGCGGCAAATCGGCGATGCGTCGAACCGAAGCGTAGAACCTCGGATAGTCGCCGGCGCACAAGTCGAACAGGCGGAGAAACGCCGGAACCTGTTCGCCGTAGACGGCGGTCGCGGCGAGCTTCGCGTTGTTGATCGGGGCCGCGAACCAGGCATCGTAGCCCCGATATCCCGCCCAGCGCCTGTCGCGCATCTGCCGGTAGCGCATGCGCAGCCTGTCGATCGCGGCAGCCTTGGCAGCCGCCATCTGCTCCGGGCTGCGAGGACTTTCGTAGACCTGCCCCAGCTCGTCGCGGGTTTTCGCCAGCAGCGCGAGAAAATCGGCCCGGCGCCTGCGATCGGCTTCGTAGCGGCGCAATCCGGCGCGATCGCCAGCGGCGCGCAGCCATTTCCTGACGCCAGAGGTTTCGACGGCAACCGCGAAAGCCTCGTTGAAGGCGGAGTCGCCGTCGACATAGAGGCGCTGGTGCGCCAGTTCATGAAAGATCAGGCTGGCGAGATAAGTGTCGTCCTGACCGAGCATGGTGCTGAGCAGCGGATCGCTCGACCAGCCGAGCGTCGAATAGGCGGTGATGCCGGTGACATAGACGTCCAGCCCCTGCCTGTGCAGTTCGACAGCGCTTTCCGTCGCAGCTTTGCGGGCGAAGTAGCCCCGGTACGGAACGCAGCCGAACACCGGAAAGCACCATGTGCGCGGCGCCAGCGAGAATTGCGGCGCAGCGAAAACGGCCCAGGTCACGGCGTCGCGATGGATGTCGACATAGCTGCGGTAGCTGCTGTTGTCGGGCAGCGCCAGTTCATCCGTCGCAAACCGCCTGATGGCGCTCGCCGACGTCAGCCTGGCGCGCAAGGCCTCGGGCGTCGACGGGTCGCGGACGAGCGTTCCGACATCTTTCCGCGCCGCCATGATCTCGACATGACCCTGCAGCGACTGCGCATAGTAGGAAATGCTGGTGCAGCCGGTCAGCCCGGACGCCATGATAACAGCGGCAAGCAAACGAAAAACGCGCTTCACAGCCTGCCCACCGCTTGCCCATCTCCCGCTGGAACCGATTGCACCATGTCTCATCAGGCGCACCGATTTTCGTCAAGATGTCGAGGGGCCGGACTTTCGACTTTGGCAGGATTGGCAAAGGCGGCCATCCGCCTGTGAATTGACTTAAGTCCGCCAAGCGCGCGAGGCTGCCTGGAGGGCCCGGGAAGCGTCCTGCCGGGCGCGACACCAATCGAAGGGGAGGATCGCGGTGAACGAGAAAACCAGTCCGAGGCAGCTTGCGGAGATCGCCAGCTATCACGCCCATATCTACTACGCCGGGCAGCCTGAGCGGCAGCATGCCGAATGGCTGCGCCTGCGCATCGCAGAACGCTTCCGCGTGCGCCTGGGCAACTGGCGCGACGAGCCGGTCGGCCCGCACCAGCAGGCCATGTACCAGGTCTCGTTCGCCAACGAGGTTTTCGCGACGCTGGTGCCATGGCTGATGCTGAACCACGGCGGCCTGAGCATCCTCATCCACCCCAACACCACCAACCCCAAGCGCGACCATACGGTCGATCCGGTGTGGATAGGGAAGGCGCTGGGGGTGCATGAGGAGGTGCTTGGCGAGGAGGACGAGGCGGAAGAGGCGCTGGAGGTGAATACGGAGCCTACGCTGGAGGCGTGAGGGGCGGTTCCGCCAACGCTGGAGGCGTATCGGTGGCTCCGCCAACGCTTCGTCATCCTCGGGCTTGACCCGAGGATCCATGCCGTGACGCCTGCCGAAGCATGCGTCCTGACAGAAATTCCGCACCGTCGCAACGCTCGCAGGTCACGGCATGGATCCTAGGGTCTGCGCGCGTCGCTTCGCTCCTTGCTCCGCCCTAGGATGACGAAGGTGATAGGCACGGCGCTCCTTAACGCGCTCTCTGTCGCCATCGGCGACCGTTGCGCTTGCAGGAATTGCTTCGCCCGTCGCAACATACCCCTTTCGGCCTAGTCCATATTATTCGGTAAGTGACTCACGCGCGAGTGAGGCCAATACTTCCCGCTGGTAAATCATGCTGGGCGGGGGCTCGCAAACATGGATTCCGATATCGTCTCGGGCATAGCCGTTGCTTCGATTGTCGTCGGCCTCGCCGGCCAGGCCTTTCTGCTGTGGATCACCTGCCGCGGCCTTGGCTGGACGCCGGCGATCGCCACCAACCGCAAGCGCTTCGCCAAGGACCGCGATTAGAATTCGCCAGACCCGCCATATATGCGCGGCATCGTCATCAACGTGACCAACCCGAAGGTGGCGATCTTCTTCCTGGCCTTCCTGCCGCAGTACCGGAGCGCGGCAGCATCGTCGCCCAGATGCTGATGCTGGGCGCCATCTTCATCCTCTGCGCCTTCCTCGTTCACGCTGATCTCGATGCTGGCCGGGGCGCTGAGCCGCTGACTGCGCCAGTCCGACCGGGGGCAGATTTGGTTGAACATGGTTGCTGGGTTGGTGTTTGTGGGTTTGGCGCTGAAGCTGGCAACGTCTAATCGGTAGGGATGGGGGCCTGCCCCGCTCGACGGCTCGGCAGCGGGGGGGATTGCAAGATGAAGCCCACGACTTGCCAAAGGTCACCATGACTTGCCCGGCGTACCAAGCAGAGCTGCGAACGAACCTCGGTTGATGGTACTTGATTTGATCTAAATTGAATTCACGCCGTCTCGAACATAGATATCGTACTCGTTAGGGCCATCCACAGGCTTGATAGAGTTGGACGAGTAAGTTAGCAGAATTTTGCGCTACCACTTTAGGCGCTTTGCGAGGGCGGGATTAATGACGACACTTAGCGATGTTGATATTGGCAAGGAAATCCAGGCGCAGCGGCTGCTTCGCGATGCGGACCCGCGACGACTAGAAGGAGCTTGCTACGAACTGCGGATGGGCAGCGTATATTACGATCTGACGGAGGGCGGAAAGCGAATTGCTCTGACGCCAGGTCAAATGGTGCTTATCAAACCGGGTCACCGCGTTGTGCTCATTACGGCCGAAGATTTCAATGTTCCGTCGGATATCTTGGTGCGCGTGGTAAGTAAAGGCTCATTGTTTAGCGTCGGGTTAAGCCCGGTTGCAACCTACGCAGATCCCGGGTTCAGTGGAAACTTAGGGATTGTGACTCAGAACATCAGTGACAAATATATAGAACTTCCACAAGGCGAACCGATAGCCAAGGCAGACTTCACTCGGCTTTCGACGCCTGCCGAGCATCTATACAAAGGTCAACACGGATTTCAGGTCGGCATTTGGCCTATCAAAACCCACCTGCAGAAGGAGCACAGTGATGTGGCGAAAGACCCGCGTGTGCGTTCGGAAAAAGAAGAAGCATTCACCCTTCTTCCGGATGCAACGCGAACAGTTATACGTCGCATTGAAAATACGCAACTGTTAACCAACGTCGGAATATTCTTGGCGATCTTGATAAATGCGGCGTCGCTTTTTGCAATTGGCGGCAAACTAGAGGATAACTTCTATGGGATAGTAGGTAATCTAGCAGCAAGCGCTATACTAACTGTTGCTGGATTGATTATCAATTTCCGTGGAAGGAATGGCTGAGTGGAACTTTCGGCACTTATAAAGAAGCAGATTGATGCGGATGAGCGTCGAGGTTTTCCGGTGAGATTCGGGAGTGACGCTGAACGGCACGACCAACTTATGCGCGATCTAGTCGGCTTGATCGGGGAGGCTGGCGAGTTCGCCGACTTATTGAAGAAAGTTGGCCTGGCGCTCTCAACCGTAGGTTACGCTGGCCCCAGTCTGTCGGAGGCCGCACCACGTCTGCGATCTGAGCTCGCAGACGTTGCGATTTACCTGTTTAGACTGTCTACGATCCTAGAGGGCGATCTTGAGCAAGATATCTTAAATAAGATGAAAATCAATGAAGAACGATATCGTTACCTTGAGCGATAGGCTCGTTTTTTTGGTCGCCGTAAATACCGGATTTGTAACTGACGGGACACCGGACCATCGTTTCTTAGATTTTTACAGAGGCCGGAGTTCGCCAAAGCTACACTGCGCGATTGTCGGAAACGTCGTCGTGCCAGGCGGCTTCGCCAGTAATGCCGCGACGCCCACCCTTACTACCGAGCCTGTTTGGGCGGATCTGGTCTCTGCTATTCGAGCAGAAGGCACGCTGCCCGGCATCCAGCTGGCCACTACGTGGGAAGGCTATGTCGGCTCGCGGAAATTCCAAACGGGCGAGGCATCTAAATTCATTCCTCTTGCGCGCCGTAAGGTGGAGTCTATGGGATCCGAAAGGGCGACCGCAGTCATCAACTCTTTCGACCTGGCAGCAAGCATCGCTATCCGGCATGGGTTCGCTCACATCCAAATTCACGCTGCTCATGGCTATTTGCTTAGTTTACTAGCTGATCATCGTATCAATCGTGATGCGAATATCGTGCTCGATCGGCTTGGATTGCTTGCAGAGCGGCTGAGGCAGGAGGGCGTGCAATCATCGATCCGCATTTCACTAAAAACCGGTGATTCAGCTTTTGACAGCACAGGCTCTATCGAATTCCAAGACGCAATCACTCAACTTCCGTTTGATTATGTTGATATATCATCAGGATTCTACAATATTGATAAGCGTTTAATTTATCCTGCTCGGCCGGATATCCTCGCTGCGCGGCTCCAGGAAAGTGTCGCTCTCGGCCTGAGGCATCCAAAGCGCTCTTTTATTCTTTCTGGGCGCGCCCTGAACCAAGACTGGGCCGGCATTCCGTCTAATATGCATCCAGGTATATGTCGGGATCTCATAGCTAACCCTAAGTTTTTACAAGAGCCAGACGACGGCTGCAAAAACCATGGCAAGTGTCACTACTACTCACGTGGTGGCAGTCATCTTACGTGTGCAAGGTGGACTGAAGCGCAAGGCGGCCGGCAACCTAGTTTAAAGAGTTGATGCTCAATCGTTCAAAGAATATGCGGTTTCGCTTCTTTGCGTCGGACACGATTTTCCCATAGTCGATCACTTCATAGTAGATTTGATGATTGCGATGATAGCCGTAGTAGGCGAGACCGTCAGGTGTTGGCGTCGCGTCACTATTTTTCAGGACTTTGTCGAGCTTCGGCGTGATGTCGCAAATGACATAGGCGAATGCAGGTATCATTGAATTGGCGGGGCGAATTGGCCGACCGGCGTCGTTGAGCACCAGTCCTGCCCTTATTTCGTTGATCTGGTCGAAAACCTGAAGGATCGGATTCTTCTCGTCCGAATAATCATCGCGCTGTGGCTTTTTAAATTCAACTACGACGACAGAATTGAGCGGGCTGGCATCCTCCACGGGCTCCGAGAAGGTTATTTTCCGGTCGAAAATAGCGATGTCTGGCCTCCTCGCCGAATCGTTTTCAATCCCTTCGAACGTATTTATTTGCTTATCCGAAGCGATGTATGTGTGGAAGGTTAGGCGTTCGTCGATGATCCAGAGATTTTGCTGAGAATAGAGCGTTTCGCGGTCTGTGGAGCGCATGGGGAAGATTATATTGTGAACTACCTGTTCAAGGGGGTATTTCCCGGTCTTTTCGTTGATCGAAATAGCTTTTTCGAGGAAATCGATGATAATCTTGCGATGCATGACATGATGCGCCAGAGCGGCAGTCCCAAGCTCGCTGTAGCGTTCGATGAAATCCGAAAGCCGTTGACGGTAGGCATCATAGTCCTCAATCTTCTCGGCGCCGGTGATCATCTTGCTGCTTTCGCGCTTGATCTCGACTTCGCGCTGATGCAACTCGCGGTGAAGGGCCATTTCCAGATCGATCTTGGCGACGTTAGGCGGTATCTTATTGATAAAATTGTCTTTATAGCGCATCAGCGGTTTGTACTGCGGCGCTTCGTCCTTCACGTACCTGTAAATGCGCTCGATCTTCGCATCGTTAAGCGCCTGGATGTAGTGCGACAGGGCTTCGTTGATCGCGGCCACGCATTCAGTTCGGATATCAGCTTTTGAGATGGTCTCCGAGGGAATCAGGGATAGCTGAACGTTATCCGCGTCGGCCGACTCCGCCCCCGAAATATCGAAATCTGTGCGATAGTTGTTAACCTTCTGGTCGAGGTATTGACCTTGGACGATGGCCAGATAGACGAACTGAGATCCGTCATCTTCGATCAACTTGGTTGAGAGATTGGGAATGTGGTCGTCCAAGTTTTCCGTCAGGACGCCGCGTGAGTTAGCGGCATAGATCAGGCGATGTTTATTGGCCCTTGGCGAGGTGATCTTGAAGCCATGTAAGGTGAAATCAGCTCCGCTCAGGGAGAACATGGTCTCCGAGGCGTTAGCTTGATAGTAGTCCCGGAAGATCGCGTTTACGCTATGCCGCTGCCCATCGGCACGCAGCTCTATCTTCGGGCAATCAGGTCTCAGAAGTACTAGGATGAAATGCTCGATTAAGCGCTGAGCAAGAGCCTCTACGGCGCGCGGACACTCCTCTCGGTAGGGGCTTTTGAAACCTGACAGCGTGACAGTCGTGCCCGGGGCCCCGGCGTCAATCGCGACGGGCGGAGCTTGATCAGGGTCGTAAGCGGTGTCGAATGTGAAGGTCCGGCGCCAGGGGTGGGAGGTGTCGGACTCGACGAAAACGCTATCGATTTCGGCTCTGTCGAAAGCGACCAGCCACATTATGCGACCTAGCCCCTTGCCGCCTCGTTCGTATTTGTACTCCGAGAAGGCCGTGTTGAAGGAATCGAAATTTGCATCGTTAAAGCCGACCCCAGTATCTCGGACGGTAAATCTAACAAAAGGGGCGAGATCGTCACTCACAAGATCGGCTTCGCGCTCGCATTCGATGACGATGGAGTGCTCGTGTTTCGAGCCTGCATCCTGAATGGCTTGGAAGGCATTCATCACTGCCTCAAATAGAGGCAGCAGGCATTTCCATTTTGGAAGCGCTGTTTGACGTACCTGGCCCCTTAGATTGGTCTTTAGCCTCATAACGCACCCCTGCCGCTTACAGGCCTACCTTACCATGAAAAATCATGCAGAACAGAAAGGGAACAGTTGACCCTTCGGCGATGCAAGTCATGCGTGCGACCGCCTCCATCACCCCCCCGCCAACCGCGGCAGCAGAAAAATCTCCGCGTCCTCTGGCAGCTCCTTCGACCACGTATCCCGATAAATCGTCCCGTCGATCGCCACCGCGATGCCGCGGTCGATCCAGGGCTCAATCCCAGGATACTGTTCCGCCAGCTTGCGGAACAGCTCCCTGATGTCCTTGGCCTCGATGTCGTGCTTGGCCTTGCCTCCGGCGACGGCGCTGAGCGAGCCCCAAAGGGTGACTTCGACCATCGGAGCTAAGCCACCTCTCAGCCTTCCCGCTCCGCCTCGATCGCCGCCAGGATGCGCGGCGGCGACATCGGGATGTGGGTCATGCGCACGCCGGCGGCGTTCGAGACCGCGTTGGCGATCGCCGCCAGCGGCGGCACGATCGAGGTCTCGCCGACGCCGCGCACGCCATAGGGGTGGTTGGGGTTGGGGATTTCCAGGATCTGCGTGTCGATCATCGGCAGGTCGGAGCAGACCGGGATGCGGTAGTCGAGGAAGCCGGCGTTCTGCAGCCGCCCGTCCTTGCCGTAGATATACTCCTCGTTGAGCGCCCAGCCGATGCCTTGCGCAGCACCCCCCTGGTACTGGCCCTCGACATAGGTCGGGTGCACGGCCTTGCCGGCATCCTGCAGCACCGTGTAGCGGATCACTTTGGTGAAGCCGGTCTCGGGGTCGACCTCGATGTCGCAGATATGGGTGGCGAAGGAGACGCCGGCGCCGTCGGCGACGAGCTCGCTGTGGCCGGCGATCGGCCCGCCGGTCGTGCCCGACCTGGCGGCGATCTCCTTCAGCGACAGTTTTCCGAGATTGCCGTGCTTGTCGCCCTTGGCGACGGCGTGGCCCTGCTCCCAGGCGACGTCGTCGACCGCGATGTCCCACATCTGCGCGGCGCGCTCGCGCAGGATTTTTATCGCGTTGCGGGCGGCCGAGATGGTCGCCATCGAGGAGGAGAAGGTGCCGCGGCTGCCGTCGGTCATGTCGTTGTAACCGAGGCTGGAGGTGTCGGCGACGATCGCCTTGACCTGGCTATAGTCGATGCCCAGCTCCTCCGCCGCCACCAGCGACAGCGAGGCGCGGGAGCCGCCGACGTCGACGGTGCCGACGGCGAGCGAGACCGAGCCATCCATGCCGATGTTCAGGTCGGTGCAGGTCTGGCCGCCGAAGTTGAACCAGAAGCCGCAGGCCATGCCCCTGCCCTGGTTTTCCTTGAGCGGCGCCTTCATGTGCGGATGGTTCTTCGCTGCCTCAAGAGTAGGCCCGATGCCGATGGGGCCGTAGACCGGGCCGTAGGACGAGCGCGTGCCTTCCTGGGCGGCGTTCCTGATGCGGAACTCGACCGGGTCGATGCCAACCTCCTTGGCGAGCTCGTCGACGGCGCTTTCCACCGCGAAGGCCGCCATCGGCGCGGAAGGCGCGCGATAGGCCGCAGTCTTCGGCCGGTTGACCAGCACCTCGTAGCCGACGGTCTTGACGTTCTCCAGCTTGTAGCAGGCGAACGCGGTCATGGCGCCGATCTCAGCCCACGTCCCGGCATAGGGCCCGCTCGTGTAGCGCAGCGTCGCTTCGGCGGCGGTGATGGTGCCGTCCTTCCTGGCGCCGATCTTGACGTCGATCGAGGTGGCGCTGGTCGGACCTGAGGCGCGGAACACCTCGTCGCGGGTCATCACCAGCTTCACCGGCCGTCCGGCCTTTCTGGACAAGGCAAGCGCCACCGGCTCGGCCCAGACATGGGTCTTGCCGCCGAAGCCGCCGCCGATCTCGGAGGAGGTGACGCGCAGCTTCGAGGCTTCCATGCCAAGCAGTTGCGCGCAGTGCTGGCGGTAGACGAAATGGCCTTGCGTGCAGACCCAGAGGTCGGCGGTGCCATCGGACGACACGCTCGCCACGCAGGCATGCGGCTCGATATAGCCCTGGTGCGTCTGCTCGGTCTTGAAGGAGCGCTCGACGATGAAGTCGGCGTGGCCAAAGCCCTGATGGACGTCGCCATGGCCAAACTGGCTGCGCTTGGTGACGTTGGAGGGCTTGACCGGCTTTTCCTCGAGGCCCTCGGTGAAGATCGTGTCGTTGATCAGCGGCGCGGTGTGCTTCATCGCCTCGTCGACATCGGTGACATGCGGCAGCACCTCGTAGTCGACCTCGATCAGCTTCAGCGCCTGCCTGGCGGTGCGGGCATCGACCGCGGCGACCGCGGCCACCGCATGGCCGTCATAGAGCGCCTTGGCGCGCGCCATGCAGTTGTCGAGGATGTCGTACATGCCGGCATCGCCGTCGGTGAGGTCGGGCAGGTCTTTCGCCGTGATCACCGCCTTGACGCCGGCGAGCTTCTCCGCCTTCGAGGTGTCGATCTTCCTGATGATCGCATGGGCATGCGGGCTGCGCAGAACACGCCCGACGAGCTGGCCGGCCATGTTGAAGTCGGCGCCGTAGCGGGCGCGGCCGGTCACCTTGTCGACGCCGTCGGGGCGGATGGGGCGCGTGCCGACGGAAGAGAAATTGCGTCCCGAATAGCGCGGATCGAAATTCATCTCAGGCTCCCTTCATCACGTTTGCCGCGTCCTGGACGGCGCGCACGATCTTGTCGTAGCCGGTGCAGCGGCAGAGGTTCCCGGCCAGGCCGAAGCGGATTTCCTCCTCGGTCGGGTCGGGATTCTTGGCCAACAGGTCTTTCGCCGCGATCAGGAAACCCGGCGTGCAGATGCCGCATTGCAGGGCGGCATGCTCGAGGAATTTCTGCTGCAGCGGATGCAGTTTTTCGCCATGCGCCATGCCCTCGACGGTCTCGATGCGCCGGCCTTCCGCCTCGGCGCCCAGCACCAGGCAGGAGCAGACCAGCCGGTCGTCGAGGATGATCGAGCAGGCGCCACAGTCGCCGGTGCCGCAGCCTTCCTTGGCGCCGGTCAGGCCGAGCCGGTCGCGCAGCACGTCGAGCAGCGTCTCATCCGGCTGGCAAAGATATTCCGTCGTGTCGCCGTTGATTGTCGTTGAAACCGCTACGCCAGCCATCACTTGCCTCCTGCACGCGCATAGGCGGTCGTGGCGGCTCTCCTGGCCAGCACGCCCGCGACTTTCCGTCTGAACTCGATGGTGCCCCGCTTGTCGTCGATGGGGCGGCAGGCGCCCGCGCAGACCTTGGCCAGCCGCTCGAGCGCTGCTTCGTCGAGCTTCCTGCCGATAAGGGCCTCGGCGGCCTCGTCGACCAGAAGCACCGTCGGCGCCGCAGCGCCCAGCGCCACGCGGGCCGCCTTGATCACGCCCTGCTCGTCGAGCGTCAGGTTGACGCCGGCGCTGACCACGGCGATGTCCATCTCGGTGCGCGGAATGAAGCGCAGATAGGCATCGCCCGAGCGCGGCGCCCGCTTGTCGAGCAGGATCGCCTCGACGATCTCGCCCTTGGCGAGCGAGGTTCGGCCCGGCCCGGTCGGCACCGCCTCGACGGCAATCGTGCGCTTGCCCGAAGGTCCGGCAATCAATGCCCTGGCGCCGGCGGCCACCAGCGCCGGCACGCTGTCGGCGGCCGGCGAGGCGTTGCAGAGGTTGCCGGTCATGGTGCAGCGTCCCTGCACCTGCTTGGAGCCTATGAGGTTTGCCGCCTCGACGACGCCCGGCCATGCCTTCTTGAGCGAAGCGCTTTCGCCCAGCACGGCGCAGGGCACCGCGGCGCCGATGCTGAAGCCTTCGGCCGTTTCGCGGATCTCGCTCAAGCCCTCGATGGCCTTGATGTCGACGATCAGGTCGGGTTCGATGAAGCCGCCCTTCATCCTCACCAGCAGGTCGCTGCCCCCGGCAAGGATGGCGGCGGTGCCGGCCGATCCGGCCAACTGGCCGACGGCATCTTCGATTGAAAGCGGACGTATGTAACGCATCGTCTCCCCTTGGATATGGCAAATCTCAGCGACCGTTATAAAGGGTCTCCTCATAATGGCCATCCTCTTCCGCATTGGCGGCGATTGGGCCAGGCGCCGCAAAATGCAGTCCCAAACAGGCTTACGCCAGTCCGGACGGGCCGTCAGCGGCCCGGAAATTGCGCCAGACGACAAGATAGAGCGGCTCGGCGTCGCCGCGAAACGATGACCCGCTGCAGGGGCTTGACCCGACGATCGCCGGCGTGAAACCTCCGGTCAAAGGGAGGAGTTTGCATGCGACATCTGGTGGTTGTTCTGCCCGCCTTGACCCTGGCGACAGCGGCGCAAGCGAGTACGATAGCCTACGGCGCCAGGGTGGGAATGGAACTCACCATCGTCAAAAAGACGGGCATCGGCTCCACGCACGCCAGCATCCTGGCCAAACACAACCGGCGGAAGGCGGGCGTCTTCTGCCGCGAATATGGCCACGATTTCTCCAAGGATTGCATCGACGCGGAAATGAAGTCGCCCCTGCACTTCGAGATCACCGCCAACTGCAAGACCGGCAAGTTCACCACCTTCTATGGCGCCAACATGCTGTTCCAGGGCCACAATGAGGGCACCGATGTGACGACGGACTATCTGATCACATCGATTGATGACAATGTGGTGCTCGATGGCTCCGGCGCTTCCGGCTACGACTATACGCTGGAGCAGTTCAAGGCGCTGTGCCCCAACCGGGTGAAGTAAGGCCGGTGGCCAGGCCTGGCCCGCCCAAGCCCGGACCATGGCCGTGGCGGCCACGGCCATTTGTCGCTAGCAAGTCGTCATCGGAGGCCAAGAAGCATGCCCCTGACAAATCGGGATATTGTCGAGCTGACCGCGTGGCGGCGCAAGCTGCACCGGCAGCCGGAGATTTCGAACGAGGAGGAGAAAACGGCAAAGGAAGTCGTCTCCTTCCTCGCCGATACGGGGCCGGACAGAGTGCTGACCGGATTGGGCGGGCACGGCGTCGCGGCGGTCTACGACAGCGGCCGGGCCGGCCCGACGGTGCTATTCCGCACCGAACTCGACGCGCTGCCGATCGAGGAACTGTCCGGCGTGCCGCATGCCTCGCAGGTACCGGGCAAGTCGCATATGTGCGGCCATGACGGACACACCGCGATCCTGGCCGCGCTCGGCCGTCAGCTCGGGCGCGAGCGGCCGGCAAGCGGCCGTGTCGTGCTGATGTTCCAGCCGGCGGAAGAAACCGGCAACGGCGCAGCCGGCGTCGTCGCCGACCCGCGCTTCGGCGAGATCGCGCCGGATTTCGCCTTCTCGCTGCACAATCTGCCCGGCGTGCCGTTCGGCGAGGTGCGGCTGAAGAGCGGCGTGGTCAACTGCGCCTCGCGCGGCATGCGCATCGTGCTGGAGGGCAAGACCGCGCATTCGTCGATGCCGGAGACCGGCGTCTCGCCGATGCTGGCGATCAGCGAGCTGATGCCGGCGCTGCCGGCGCTCGGGCGCGGCAGCTTCGCCGACGACGATTTTTCCATGGTGACCGTCACCCATACCGAGATGGGCGAAGCCGTGTTCGGCATCGCGCCCGCTCATGCAGAAGTCTGGGCGACGCTGCGCACCCGGCGCGACGAGCGCATGGCGGATCTCTGCGCCGCGGCGGAAGCGCTGGCCGCGGAAATCGCCGGCCGGCATGGCCTTGCCGTCAGCTCCGACTACCACGAGATCTTCGTCGCCAGCGTCAACGCACCGGACGCGGTGGAGCACCTGCGCCGCGCCCTCGACGAAGAGAGCGTCGTCCACGGCGAAGAAGCCCTGCCGATGCGCGCCTCGGAGGATTTCGGCCTGTTCGGCCACAGCGCCAAGTCGGCGATGTTCTTCCTGGGCGCCGGCGAGCGCTACCCGGCGCTGCACAATCCGGACTATGATTTTCCGGACGACCTGATCCCGATCGGATCGAAGATCTTCATGCGCACGGCGCGCAATTTGCTGGGGTGAAGAGGCTGGCGGCGTGGCCTTTGCGGGTCATAACGAACGACGGCCTTGGTCAAAATTGGACATTGTCGAACGACCGCTTCTGCGGGCGCGGTGTCACGCAATAGCGGCCCGGCGGCTCAGCTATCAGCCACGCCGCAATTCTTCAGCATGCGCCTTCACCAGATCGGCCATGCTGTCGAAGCGGAAATCCACCGTCGGTACGTCGCCCGGGTTCATCGTGGCACCGAAGCCCTGATCCGCATGCCGGCGATAGATCCAGCACGATGTCAGGCCGAACCGGTTGGCGGGAGCGTGATCGTGGAACATGCTTTCCGCCGTGTGCAGGATCTGTCGCTTCTCGAGCCCGATTGTCCCGAGCTTTTCGAGCATATAGTCGAAGTTCCGGTCGGAAGGCTTGTAGGAGCCGATATCCTCCGCCGTATAGATCGCATCGAAATCCACGCCGAGCTTCTTGTTGCTAAACGAAAAGCTCTTGTTGTCGACGTTGGAGAGGATGACTAGCTTGTAGTGCCTTTTGAGATACTGCAAGGCTTGTGCGGAGTCGGCAAAAGCCGGCCAATCCTTCACGCTTTCGCCATACGCCACACATTCCTCGCGGGTGACGATGACACCCCATTCCTCCGCAAGTCGCTTGTAAACGATCGGCAGGAGATCGCGGTAGCGTTTCCCCGGTGTCCATTTCTGCTGACTGGATTCGTGCCGGGCGTGCGCCTCCAGAATCTCGTTCCGGCTCAAGCCGCGGCCAGCCCGTTCGGTCAACGGCTTCAGGCCGTCGATCATGCCGGATTCCCAGTCTATAAGCGTGCCGTAGCAATCGAAGGTCAGGGCTTTGAAATCCGTGAGCTTCATAGGTTCACCTCCTTGATGTCCATGATTGGATCGACGCTGGCGTGATCGCACGAGCCGTCATCGACTGATCATCCGATATGCTGCTGACCGAGCTCCAGGTCCTTCCACGCTGCGCTGCGCGACGACGTGAACCAGACACCAAACAGTGTCACCGCAAGGCCAACGAACATCGCCGTCGAAAGCGGCTCGCCGAACATCGACCAGCCCCAGAGCATCGTCACCGGTGGGCTGAGATAGATCACACTGCTGACCTGCGAGGCCGTGTAGAGGCGCAGGCTCACATAATAGGTGCTGTAGCAAAAGAAGGTCGAAAACAGCACCAGCCAGGCGATGCCAAACCCGAATCGGGCATCGAGGGGCGGCATCAGCCCGCCATTCCTTTCGGCGTAGGCGGCGAAAAGGATCGCCGCCGTCAGGCATTGAATGCATAGGCTCTGATGGATGGGCATATTGATCGTCCCCATCCGCTTCTGCGCCACCGTTGCCAGCGCCAGAACCATCATGGAAGCGACTGTCAACACATAGGCCCAGGCCGGGGCCGTCCCGAGGCTCAGGCTGTCCAGCGAGACGACGAGCACGCCTGTCACTCCGAGAGCCGTTCCGATCCATTGTCGCCCGGTCAATCGCTGCCCCAGAACCGGCTGCGACAAGGCTGCGATGGCGAGAGGGACAAGATCGGAAATCAGCGCGACAAGGCCGGTCGGCACGCGCTGACCGATGGCAAGCGCGAATCCGCCCAGATAGAGGAACATCATCGCCGCGCCGAAGACCGTCTGCTCGACCAGGGCACGTGCGCCTATGCGCGGCCCGATCAGCAGAGCAAATGGCAAAAGAATCAATCCCGACATCAGGGTCCGCCAGAACAGGACCAGCATGACATCGGCATTCTCGCTGGCGTAGCGGATGCCGACGAAGCCAGAACTCCAGCTTACCACCAGGGCCGTCGCCATCATTGGCCACACGAGGCGATGGGCTTTGCTGTGCAGGAGCGTCATGGGATCTCTTTGGTCAGGCGCCCGTAGCTCCGGGAAGCGGATCACGGCCAATTTTGGCGCTGACTATTGGCGACAAGCACGCACGTTTGCACATGACAAATTTCGATACGATCATGAAATAGCCGCGAAATCAGCATAATGGCTTGCCTGAAAAGCGTCGGCGGATCAGAAATCGGCGTATCGCATTGGTTTCGATTGAGGATTGTCATGGCTGGAGTGATGAGCCGCCGCCTGGATGTCGACGCCTTGCGCGCACTGGTCGCGATCGAGAAGCACGGCGGCGTCACGCGCGCTGCCGAGATCCTCGGCTTGTCGCAGTCGGCGGTCAGCCACAAGATCAGGAGACTGGAAGCGAGCCTCGACTGCGAAATCCTCGCCCGGAAGGCAAACGCGCCGATGTTTACCACGGCCGGACTGGATTTGCTTGGTTATGCGCGGCGCATTCTGGGCATCCATGACGAGGCGGTCCTGAGCCTGTCGAAAAGCACGTTGCAGGGCAAGATTGCGCTGGGAATGACCGAGGATACGACCTGCACGGACCTTTCGCGCATTCTTGGCCGGTTTCGCCGGCTCTACCCGGAGGTGAGCGTCCGCACGCATGTGCGCATGAGCCTCGTCCTGCAGGAGCAGCTCAGCCAAGGAGCTCTTGATGCCGCCATCATCCAGGTGTTCCAGCACGAGGTCCGGCCCGCCGATATCCTCCTGTTTCGCGAGACGCTGCATTGGGTGAAATCGCGCGACCTGGCTCTGTCGAACGGGAAGCCGGTCCCATTCCTGTCCTTCGATGAAGACTGCTTCTTCCGGCGCTGGGGCATGGACGTCGGGCAGGACGAGGGCACGGTGTTCGAGACCGTGTTCGAATGCTCCAGCGCAGCCGGGATCATTGCAGGCGTGACCGCGGGGCTCGGCGTCGCACTCTTGAGTCAGCGGCACCTGCAGCCCGATATGGAGATAGTCGACCACAAATTCCCCAAGCCTCCAGACCTGGCTTATATTGTCAGGCGCGCGCGCAGCCCCCGAAACCCCGCGCTGGAGACGCTGGTCAGGGAGATCGAGGCCGAAGTAAAGCGCTACGGGACGCTTCAAATCGCCGTCTGAGCGCATCGCGCTGCAAAAGCCGCGCACGCCCAGGATGCCGCTATCTGACCTTGATGACGACCTTGCCCTTGGCGCGTCCCGTTTCGACGTAGGCCAGAGCCTCGTTGGTCGCTTCGAAGGGAAAGATCCGATCGACAACCGGGCGGATCGCGCCGGATTCGATGAGGGCGGTGATCTTGCCTAACTGGTGGCCCTGCGCCCACATGAACAGGAACGAAAAGCTCACGCCACGGCGCCTGGCTTTGGACCGAATGGCGCGGCTTATAAGGCGCAGGAGCGTCCTCAGCACCAGGTTCAACCCCTTTTCCCTGGCGAATTCGGGATCCGGCGGGCCGGAGATCGAGATGAGCTTGCCGCCGGGTTTGAGCACAGTGAGCGACTTTTCGAGCGTTTGGGCGTCCTGGCTGTTCACAACGATATCGTAGCCCGACAGGATTTTTTCGAAGTCGTCTTTCCGGTAGTCGACGACGACATCGGCGCCGAGGCCCTTGACCAGGGCAGCGCTTTTTGCGCTCGCCGTCGTCGCAACGGTCGCGCCGAGATGCTTTGCCAGCTGGATCGCGAATATGCCGACGCCGCCGGAGCCGGCCTGGATGAAGACCTTCTGTCCTTTGCTCAGCTTTGCCCGTTCAACGAGCACCTGCCAGGCGGTCAGACCGACCAGAGGGATCGAGGCCGCCTCCTCCATGCTGAGATTGCTGGGCTTCAAGGCGACGTCGGCTTCATCGATGGCGATGAACTCGGCGAATGCCCCGATCCGCCCATCGCGCGGCCGCGCATAGACCTCGTCGCCGGGTTTGAACCTGCGAACTTTCGATCCCACGCGGATGACCTTGCCGGCCACGTCGTGGCCGAGGATGAAGGGCCGGCTATAGGGCAGGATGAGCTTGAACTCTCCGGTCCTGACCTTGGAATCGAGAAGGTTCACCGCCGCCGCATGGATCTCGACCAGGACATCGCTGTCCCCGAGCTTCGGCTCCGGCATCTCGGCCAGCCGCAGGATGCCCTTCTTGTTATATTTGTCGACAACGAATGCCTTCATGGCAGTAACTTCCTGAAAGTGGTTTTGGTGTGCCGCACGGTGAGCATCCCCCTGCCCCGCGCCTGTTCAGACCGGCAAGCGGAACTGCTTGCGCAAGCTCTTGTCGAACATCTCGGCGGGGACAAAGCGGCGCAGCATGCTGACCTGCCGCGCGGCCTTGCCGGCGGTGTAGCGCCGCCGCGGACGGGCATCGGTCGCGGCCTTGACGATCACATCCGCCACCACCTCCGGCCGGTCGGCCTTCGGCATCACATCGCGAAGCAGGGCGTCGACCCCGGCGCGCGCCCGATCATAGTCCTGCAACGGGGAATCCGGCTCGATCCCGTTCTGGTCGAAGACGGTGCGCACGAATGCCGGCTCGATGACGGAGACGCGAATGTTGAAGGCACGAACCTCGTGATCGAGCGATTCCGAATAGCCCTCGATCGCGTGCTTGGCCGCCGAATAGTGGGCCGAATACGGCGCCGGCACGAGACCCAATATCGAGCCGATGTTGATGATGCGCCCTTCGCCATGCCGCCGCATCGACGGCAATACCGCGTTGGTCATGCGCACGACGCCAAACAGATTGACGTCGAACAAGCCCTGTACCTGCGCGATCGAGAATTCCTCGGCGCCGCCAAGCATGCCGACGCCGGCATTGTTGACCAGCACGTCGATCCGGCCGGTGCGCGAGAGCACCGTCGATACGAGCGCCGCGACGGCATCGCCGTCGGTCACGTCGCAGGCCAGCATGGTCACCCCTTCCGGGCCGTTGCCGGCCGCGCGGCGGCTCGTCCCGAAGACGGTGAACCCCGCCCGGGCCAGGGCCTCGGCGCTGGCCCGGCCGATGCCCGAGGAGGCTCCGGTCACGATAGCGGTCTTTCCGGAATTCGCGCTCATGTCATACTCCAAATCACCAAGGTCGGCTCTTTCCAGCCCATTAAATTACGAGTATAATATCACATTATAATCATAATGCAATAACCGAAAGGACGTGCAGCCATGCGCTATGAAAAGGGCCGGAAGGACGCCTCACGCGGCCGGATCATGGAAGTCGCCGCCGAACGCTTTCGAAGCGACGGCATCGCCGCGTCCGGACTGGCGACCATCATGAGCGACGCCGGACTGACGAACGGCGCCTTCTATCCGCACTTTCAGTCGAAGGCGGAACTTGTCCGCGAAAGCGTGGCGGCGGCCCTCGATACCCAGTCGCAGCAAATGCATGAGTTGTTGGCTTCGGGCGGTCCCGAAATGGCCATAGGGGCATATCTGTCGGCCGCGCATCGGGACAATCCGGACAAGGGCTGCGCCTCCGCCGCGCTGCTGCCGGAGATCGCGCGCCAGCCGCCTGAAACCCGCCAAGTCTATACCGAGCGCTTCCTGTCACTGGTGAGCCAGGTGTCCGCCGCTTTGCCGCCGGGCAAGGATCCGGAAGGCGTGGCGCTGGGCGTCTTTGCGACGCTCATCGGCGCGCTGCAACTGGCCCGCGCCGTCGAAGGCACGGAGTTGTCGGATCGCATCCTTTCGGCGGGAGCGGATGCGGCGCGGACACTGATCCAGCAGCGTTAGAACGCCGTCAGCCGAGCGCGATCCAGGCGGTCTTCAGGTCGGTGTATTTCTCGACGGCGTGCAGCGACTTGTCGCGGCCGAAGCCGGATTGCTTGACGCCGCCGAGCGGCACGGTGATGTCGGCACCGCCATAGGTGTTGACGTGGACGACGCCGGCATTGATGGCGCGTACCATGCGGTGCGCGGTCGACAGGTTCGAGGTCCACACGGCGGAAGCCAGCCCGTAGACAGTGGAATTGGCAAGGCTCACGGCCTCCTCCTCGGTGTCGAAGCGCATGACGCCGAGCACGGGGCCGAACACTTCCTCGCGGGCGAGCTGCATGTCCCGCGTCACGTTCTCGAAGATGGTCGGCGCCATGTAGCTGCCGCCGGTCTCGGTCAGGATGCGCCGGCCGCCGGTGACGAGGCGGGCGCCCTCCTCCGCCGCCTTGGTGACGAAACCGAGGTTCTTGTCGAGTTGCTCTGCGCTCGACACCGCGCCGATGTCGCTGCCGAGATCGAGCGGATCGCCGACCTTCAGCCTGGCGGTTGCCTTGAGGAGCTCGTCCATGAAGCGATCGTAGATCGAGGCCTGGACGAGCAGGCGCGAGCCGGCGACGCAGACCTGGCCGGAATTGCGGAAGATGCCGTTGGCTGACACGGTCGCCGCCTGCTTCAGGTCCGGTGCGTCGGCAAAGACGATGTTGGGCGATTTGCCGCCGAGCTCGAGGAAGACGCGCTTCAGGTTGGAGCGCGCCGAATAGTCGAGCAGGCGGCGGCCGACCGGACCGGAACCTGTGAAGGCAATCGCGTCGACATCCATGTGCAGGCCGAGCGCCTCGCCGGCCACCGCGCCGCGGCCGGTGACGACATTGAAAACGCCTTCCGGCAACCCGGCCTCGGCAGCAAGCTCGGCCAGCCGCAGCAGCGTCAGCGAAGCGATTTCCGGCGGCTTGACGACGATCGAGTTGCCGGCGGCGAGCGCCGGCGCGATCTTCCAGGCGCCGATCATCAGCGGGAAATTCCACGGCACGATGACGCCGACGACGCCGAGCGGTTCCTTGTGGATCAGGCCCAGCACATTGTCGGCAGTCGGCGCGATCTCGCCATAGATCTTGTCGATCGCCTCGGCGTAGTAGCGGATGGTGCCGGCCGCCGACAGCGGCTCGGCCTTGTAGGCCATGCCGATCTCGGTGCCGTTATCGCGCACGCCGAGCACGGCGAGTTCGTCGGCGTGCTTCTCGACCAGTTCGGCGAACCTCGTCAGCACCTTCTTGCGAAAGGCGGGAGCCGCGCGCGACCAGGACCCCTTCTCGAAGGCCTTGCGGGCAGCGAGCACCGCGCGATCGACATCGGCGGCATTGCCGTCGGCGATCCTGGCGAAGGGACGTCCGTCGATCGGCGAGATCACCGGCAAGGTGGCGCCGGTCGCGGCTGCCGTCTGGACGCCATCGATGAACAGATTTCGCGCGCCGACCTCGGCCTTGCGCAGCGTGTCGATGGTGGTCTGGCTGATCATTGGGCAGCGGCTCCGAAGGCGACATTGAGGGTGGTAGGCGCGCGGAACTCCCAGCCGCGGAACACCGGTTCCTTCCCGGGCACCAGTTTCAGGTCCGGGAAGCGCTCGAGCAACAACCGTAGCGCCAGGCACATCTGCTCGCGCGCGAAAAAGCGGCCGGAACAGAAATGATGGCCGAAGCCGAAGGCGGCGTGGTTGCCTTCGTCGCGATGGATGTCGAAACGATCGGGGTCGGTGAAGCGGCTTTCGTCGCGGCTGGCCGAGGAGACCAGCGCCGCGACCGGCGCGCCGGCGGGGACCACGGCGCCGCCGATCTCCACCGCGCGTGTCGTCTGGCGCGTCTGGGTGCCGATCGGCGCCACCCAGCGCAGGCCCTCGTCGACCGCCTTCGGCACGAAGGTGTCGGGGTCGTCGAGCACTTGCCGCAGTTGTTCGGGATGGGCGAGCAGGCCGGCAAGGATCGAGCCGGCGCCATGGCCGGGCTCCTGCATGCCGCCGAGCAGGATGACCTTGATGCTCGGCATCAGGAAATCGATTGGACGGGTTTTCCCATCCGGCATGCCGTCATGCAGCATGTGCGAAAGCGCCGAGTCGTCGGGCTCGCGGGCGAGCCGCTCAAGCGTCGGCAGGATGGCGGCGCCGACCTCGGCGCTGATCGCATCGGCGACCTCCTGCCGCTTCGGGTCGTTCTCGAAATTGATGGCGCCCTGGGCGAGGCCATAGAACCAGCGCCGCAGGGTCGGCATATCGATGTCGTCGAGGCCGAGCGAGCGCGCCAGGCTGAGCGTCGACACCGGCTCGAAATAGTCTGCCATCAGTTCCGCCGTGCCCTGTTCGGCGATCTGGTCGAGAAAGGGCCCGGCGATCGCGCGCACGAGGTCGCCGGCATAGGAAGCGACGGTGCGCGGCCGATATTTTGGATCGACGCCCTGGCGAAGGTCTTTGTGCGTCTCGCCGTCGGTGGTCAGGATGGTCGGCTTGCCGAAGGAGCGTTCGACCGGCGACGTGCCGACCACTGCCGAGAAGATGTCGGGCGACTTGGCGACGGTCTCGACATCCTTCCAGCGGGTGACGAACCAGAGGTTGACCGCCGGAACATAGGCGACCGGGGCGCTGCGCCTCAGTTCGGCGTAGATCGGGTAAGGATCGGCTTCCAGCGCCTCGACGGTGATCTCGTCGGCAAAGCTCAATGCCGTCACTCCCTTTGCGATGGAAGGGGCGGCGCCAGGCGCCGCCCCTTGTCTGTCTCAATCCTTCAGCGGAACGCCGAGATTGTCGAAGGCGACCGGATCGCGGCCCTTCAATGCGCTCGCCAGCAACAGGCCGACCACGGCGGCGATCAGCACCAGCGACGGCAGGAACACGCCGAGGAAGCCGCCAGCGCCCGACAGGCTGCCGAAATTGATGACGATCAGATAGATGATGATGACGAAGGCGATGAAGGTCAGCCCCGGCAGCACGGTGGTCTTCAGCGCGTTTTCCTGGGTGGACGGATTGGCGCGGAAGTACATCACGACGGCGAGCGAGGCCACCGCCATCATCACGATGACGCCCAGCGTCGCGACATTGGTCAGCCACGAAAACAGCGCCAGCACCGGATCGAGCCCGAGCACCGCAAAGAGCCCGACGACAATAGCGGCAAGCACGGTCTGGATGACCGAGGCGACATGCGGGCTCTGGTACGCCGAATGGGTCACGCCGATGGTCTGCGGCAGCAGCTTCTCGCGGCCGGCGACGTAGATGTAGCGGGCGACTGCGTTGTGGAACGCCAGCACCCCGGCAAACAGACTCGACACGAACAGGATGCTCATGGCGTGGGTGAGCGCCGTCCCGGAATAGCGGTCGGACAGGCCGAACAGGAAGGTGGTCGGATCCTGCAGGCCCTGCAAGTCCGGCAGCAGCTTGTCGACGCCGGCGCCGACCGCCATCAGCCAGGCGGTGACCATGTAGAAGAGGCCGATCAGGATGACGGAGAAATAGGTGGCGCGCGGAATGGTGACCTTGGGGTCGCGCGCCTCCTCGGCATAGATGGTGGTCGCCTCGAAGCCGATGAAGGCGGCAAAGCAGAACAGGATGGCGATCGCCGGCGCGCCGCTGGTGATCTGGCTCCAGCTGAACGGTGCGGCCGACAGGCCGCTGTCGCCGCCGGTCTTGAGGATCGTCAGGTCGAGGATCAGCACCACGACATATTCGGCAAGCACCAGCACGGTCAGGATCTTGGCCGACAGGTCGACCTGCCGGTAGCCGAGCACGGCGACGATGGCGATGGCGATGAAGCTCCACACCCACCAGGGCAGAGCGATGCCCCAGCCGGCGAACAGGCCGGCGGTCGCGGCGCCGAGCAGGCCCATGACGCCGATCTGCATGGCGTTGTAGGACAGGATGGCGATCAGCGCCGTCGCGCCGCCTGCCAGCCCGCCGAGCCCGCGTGCCGCATAGGCATAGAAGGCGCCCGCATTGCCGACATGGCGCGACATGGCGACGTAACCGACAGCGAACAAGAGCAGCAGGACCGTGACGATGAGATAGGTGCCAGCAAAGCCGGCGCCGTTGCCCATCAGCATGCCGAGCGGCGTGCCACCCGCCACCGCCGTGAGCGGCGCCGCGGCCGAGATCACCATGAAGGTGATGGCCCCGACGCCAAGGCTGTTCTTCCTTAGCCGGTTCGCTTCGCCGGCTTCAATTGTCGTCATCTTTCCCTCCAGATCCGCGCTCGCGAAAACCAAGTGTCCCTGAAATGCCGTGACCTTCTGCCGGGCCATGATCGTTTCACTATTTGCAACGACATTTCGAATATAGACTTGCAAAGGAATCGACTTGCTGTCAAGTTAATTCGCACGTTAAGTATCTGATGGAGGATCAGACCGGGATGGGCACGGTAGGCAAAGCCGTTTCGCTGCTGGAAATGCTCGGTCGCGGCGCGCCCGAGACGGCGCTTGCCGACCTCGCCAGGCGCGCCGGCTTCGACAAGGCGACGACACGGCGACTGCTGGTCTCCCTCATCGAACACGGGCTGGTGGAGCAGGACGACACCACGCGGCTTTACCGGCTGGGCGCCGGCATCGCGCGGCTGGCGCTTATGCGCGAGGCGCAGTTTCCGTTCCTGCGCATGGCGGTGCCGGTGGTCGAGCAGCTGGCGGCCGAGACCGGCGAGACCGTGCATCTGTCGGAACATTCGAAGCGCGGCTTGATCTCGGTCCATGTCATCGAATCGGCCAAGGCCAACCGCGTCAGCGTGCAGCTTGGCGAGGTGCTGCCTTTGCATGCGACGGCGTCGGGAATTGCCTTCCTGGCGTTCACCGAGGAGCATGTCCGCGCCGGCGTCCTTGCCGGACCGCTGCCGGCCTTCACGCCCCACACGATCGGCGACGCCGAAACGCTCGCCGAACATATCGCCGCCGCCCGCGCGCGCGGCCATTCGACCGGCTCGCAAGGCTATGAGGAAGGCGTGCTCAGCGTCGCGGCACCGATCCTCGGCGCCGACGGCCTGGCCATCGGCGCCATCGCGGTCGCGGCGCCCCGGGTGCGGATCCAGAAAGGCGATATCGAGCGCCACGGCGCCAGCGTCGCCGCGGCGGCGCGCGGCATCAGCGAGCGGCTCTTCGGCCGCCTGCCGGGCCGCAAGCAGGCATGACAACAACGACATTGCAGGGAGAACTGACTGTGGAGGAGACACGCCGTATCCTGGTTATCGGCACCGGCGACACCAAGGCCGACGAGCTTCTGTTCATGCGCGAGCGCATCGAGGCCGTCGGCGGTGTCGCGGTGATGATGGATGTCAGTGTGCTCGGCGACCCGCCCTACCGGCCGGCCTATGACAGGCAAGCGGTGGCCAGAGCCGCCGACACGACGATCGAGGCGATCATCGCCAGCGGCGACGAGAACTCGGCGATGACGCTGATGGCGCTCGGCGCCTCGCGGCTGGCGCGCGCGCTCCACGACAAAAGCGAGATCGACGGCGTCATCGCGCTCGGCGGCTCGATGGGCACCGACCTTGCGCTCGACGTGGCGCTGGCGCTGCCGCTCGGCGTGCCGAAATTCGTCGTCTCGACGATCGCCTATTCGCATCTCCTGCCGCCCGAGCGGATCGCCACAGACCTGATGATGATCCTTTGGGCCGGCGGGCTCTATGGCCTCAACAGCGCCTGCAAGGCGGTGCTGTCGCAGGCCTGCGGCGCGGTGGTGGGTGCCGCGCAGGCCGTCGTCAAGCCGGACCAGGCCAAGCCGCGGATCGGCATGAGCTCGCTCGGCAAAAGCTGCCTGCACTATATGGTGAGGCTGAAGCCGGAGCTGGAAAAGCGCGGCTACGAGGTGATCGTCTTCCACACCACCGGTATGGGCGGACGGGCGCTGGAGGCGATCGCGGCGCAAAAGGGTTTTGTCGCGGTGATGGATTTCAGCCTGCAGGAACTCGCCAACCAGCTCACCGGCTCGGTGGTGAATTCCGGCACCGACCGGCTGGAGAATGCGGGCCGGCAAGGCATCCCGCAGATCGTCGCACCCGGCGCCATCGACATGGTGGATTTCCCGACCTGGCAAACGGTGCCGTCGCGTTTCATCGAGCGGCCCTACCATGCGCACAACCGGTTGCTCGCCTCGGTGACCTCGGACGCCTCGACCCGCAAGGAGATCGCGCGCGCCATCGGCGAGAAGCTCGCCGCGGCGACCGGCCCGACCGCCTTCATCCTGCCCGCCGGCGGCATCCAGCAATGGGACCAGGAAGGCGAGCCGCTGCATGAGCCAGAGGCGCTGTCGGCCTTTGTCGAGGAGATGCGTGCCAGCGTGCCTGCCAATGCCGAGCTGCACGAGATCGCCGAACACATCAATGAGGCCGCTTTCTGCGCCAAGGCGCTGGAGATCTTCGACCGCTGGGTCGCCGAGGGCATCGTTCCGCCCGGCCGTGGGCACGCCGCATGAGCCGTCCTTCGCCAAAGGCGCTGGTGCTCGACTTCGGCGGCGTCGTCACCCGCACGCTATTCGAGACGCATGCGCTGACTGAGCGCGCGCTGGGTCTGGCGCCGGGCACGCTTGCCTGGCGCGGCCCGTTCGACCCGGCCTCCGATCCTTTGTGGCGGGCCATGCAGGCGGACGAGATCAGCGAGCGCGACTACTGGAGGACGCGCACGCGCGAGGTCGGCCAGCTGGTCGGCGAGGACTGGCGGGACATGTCGACCTTCGTGCAGCGGGCGCGCGGCGCCGACCCGCAAGCGGTGGTGCGGCCGGAGGCCGAGCAGGCGATCCGGACGGCGCATGCGGCCGGCGTCAGGCTGGCCATCCTCTCCAATGAGCTCGACCTCTTCTACGGCACGAGCTTCCGCCAGCGGCTGCCGCTGCTGTCGCTGTTCGAGACGATCGTCGACGCCACCTACACGCACGTCCTCAAGCCAGACCGCCGCGCCTATGCGATGGTCGGCGAGGCGCTGGAGCTGCCACTCGGCGCGTGCGTGTTCGTCGACGACCAGCAGCGCAACATCGACGGCGCCATCGCCGCCGGCATGCTGACCGTGCATTTCGACGTCGCCCGGCCGGCGCAGAGCTATGCCGAGGCGCTTGGCCATTTCGGCCTTGCCCTCCCCCAATCGGAAACCGGAGTTCCCACCGATGCGTGACATCAACTTCCTCACCGAGAACAACGCCAAGCCGATCTGGCATCCGATGGCGCATCCGGCCGAGATGCGGGCGACGCCGCCGAAGATCATCATGAAGGGCGACGGCGTCTCGGTGACCGATGCCGACGGCCGCACCGTGCTCGATGCGGTCGGTGGCCTGTGGAACGTCAACCTCGGCTACAGCTGCGACCCGATCAAGCAAGCGATGGCCGCGCAGCTCGATGCGCTCCCCTACTATTCCGGCTTTCGCGGCACCTCGACCGGTCCGTCGATCGAGCTCGCCTACGAGCTCACCGACTGGTTCGCGCCGGAGGGCATGGTGCGCGCCTTCTTCACCTCGGGCGGATCGGATTCGGTGGAGACGGCGCTGCGGCTCGCGCGCCAATACTGGAAGATAAGAGGCCAAGGCGACCGGACGAAATTCCTGGCGCTGAAGAAGGGCTATCACGGCACGCATTTCGGTGGCGCCTCGGTCAACGGCAACGCCAATTTCCGCCGCAACTACGAGCCGCTCTTGCCCGGCGTCTTCCACACGCCGGCGCCGTGGACCTACCGGAACCCGTTCGACGAGACCGACCCGGCGAAGCTGGCGAAGCTCTGCGCGCGGGCGATCGAGGACGAGATCGCCTTCCAGGGCGCCGACACCATCGCCGCCTTCATCATGGAGCCGGTGCTCGGCGCCGGCGGCGTCATCGTTCCGCATGAAAGCTTCATGCCGCTGGTGCGCGCGATCTGCGACCGCCACGACATCCTTCTGATCGCCGACGAGGTTGTGACCGGCTTCGGCCGCACCGGCGCGTGGTCCGGCTCGCGGCTCTCCGGCACGAAACCCGACTTCATGACCATCGCCAAGGCGATCACGTCGGGCTACTTCCCGCTCGGCGCTGCGCTGATCGGCGCCAAGGTCGCCGGCGTGTTCGAGGCCGACAAGACGAGCTTCGGCGCCATTGGCCACGGCTACACCTATTCCGGCCACCCGGTTGGCTGCGCGGCCGGGCTGGCGGCGCTCGCCGAGACAAAACGGCTCGCCGTCAACGAGAACGCGGCGGCGCGCGGCGTCGAGCTCGGCAAGGTTCTGGAGGCGCTGAAGGCGAAGCATAAGCTGGTCGGCGACGTTCGCTACCAGGGCCTGATGGCGGCGCTCGAATTGGTGTCGGACCGCGCCGCCAAGAAGCCGGCCGACAAGAAGACATTGGCCGTGGTGGCCGAAGCCGCCTACCAGGCCGGCGTCATGCTGCGCGTCTCCGGCAACACCATCATTCTGTCGCCGCCGCTGGTCATCTCGGCGGCCGATGTGGCGAAGATCGGCGAGGCGCTGGATGCGGGGTTGGCTGCTGCGGCGGCGTGAGTAAGTGAGTAGTGAGTAGTGAGTAGTGAGTAGTGAGTAGTGAGTAGTGAGTAGTGAGTAGTGAGTATGAGTAGAATTTCGGTTCGAACATTTGTTCAATCCTCGCTCCGTTTACTACCTACTACTCACTACTCACTCTTTGTCTCCGCCACGCCGCCGGCGACAAGCCAACCGCCTGTCGAAAGAAGCGAGAAAAGTAGGCCGGATCATTGAAGCCGGTCTCGTAGGCGATGTCCTCGACCGTGCGGATGGTGAAGAGCAGCAGGCGCTTGGCTTCGACGAGGCGCCGGTCGCCGATCGCCTGGCGCACGCCCGCGCCCAGCACCTGGCGCGCGGCCTTGTCGAGCAGGTGGCGGGTGGTGCCGAGTTCCTCGACATAGCGCTCCACCGGCCAGTCCTCGCGGAAGTGCCGGTCGATCAGCCGCCGCAGCCGGCCGCCGAGCGCCACCGCCGCCGGCACCGCGATGGCATGCGATTGCGCATCGAGGCGAGCGATGCCCGACAGCGCCACCGCGATCAGCGGCGGCAGGATTCTTTCCACGCCGGGCAGCCTGTCGGCATATTCCGCCTGGATCATCCTGACCGTATTACCCAACCTCTCCCACAGCGCGCCCTCGCCGCGCCCTGTGACGAAAACCGGCTGGTCGAGCGGCAGGGCGGACTGCTCGGCGAGCACCGCGAGCGCGGCATCGGCGACCGAGACGACGATGGCATCGGTGCCTGGTTCGATGTCGAAGCCATGCACCACGCCGCTCGGCATGAAGCTCACGGTGGGAGCGGAAAAACTCCAGGTCTCGTCCTCGATCCGATAGGTGCCGCTGCCACCCGTCCAGAAGGTGATCTGCGCCATTTGCGGATGTTTGTGCGCCAGAACCTGGCCGCGATGCACGGAAGCGCGCGCCTGCACCGTCTCGACATGCAGGAAACCGACGTCGAGCGCCCGTGCCGGCTCGCCGTAGACGAAGAATTCGGGAATGGCGGTCTGGCTCATGGCGGCCCGAAAAAGTCCAAGTGATTTATCGCTTTCGTCCATAAACCATCGCGCGGCTTGCGGCTACTCTCCACCAATCAAAGGGAGGATCATGATGCGATCGGAAGATTTCCGGGCCGACACGAAACGGCCGTTCACAGGCGCCGAATATCTCGCGAGCCTGCGCGACGGGCGCGAGGTGTTTATCAATGGCGAGCGGGTCGCCGATGTCACCAGCCATCCGGCGATGCGCAATTCGGCGCGTTCGCTAGCCCGGCTTTACGACGCCTTGCACGACCCCAACCGGCAGGCGGCGCTGACCGCGCCGACCGATACCGGCTCGGGCGGCTATACGCACAAATATTTCCGCGTCGCCCACTCCGCCGCCGACCTTGCCCAGCAGCAGACCGCGATCGCCGACTGGTCGCGCATGTCCTATGGGTGGATGGGGCGCACGCCCGATTACAAGGCGGCGCTGATGAACACGCTCGGCGCCAATGCCGAGTGGTACGGCCCGTTCAAGGACAATGCGCTGGCCTGGCACAAACGCGCCCAGGAAGCGGTCCTGTTCATGAACCACGCCATCGTCAATCCGCCGATCGACCGCCACAAGCCGGCCGAGGCCGTGAAGGACGTGTTCGTGCACATCACCAAGGAGAACGATGCCGGCATCTGGGTGTCGGGCGCCAAGGTGGTGGCGACGTCGTCGGCGCTGACCCACTACAATTTCCTGGCGCAAAGCTCGGCGACGGTCACCGAGGACCCGTCGCTGTCGGTGATGTTCATCGTGCCGATGAACGCGCCGGGCATAAAGATGTTCTGCCGCGTCTCCTACGAACAGACCGCCAATACGGTCGGCCAGCCTTTCGACTATCCCTTGTCGTCGCGCTTCGACGAGAACGACGCGATCCTGGTGCTGGACAACGTCTTCATCCCCTGGGAGGACGTGCTGGTGCTGCGCGACGCGCAGAAGATCCTGTCCTTCCATCCGGCGTCGGGCTTCATGCACGGCTACTGCTTCCAGGGCTGCACGCGCTTCGCCGTCAAGCTCGACTTCCTCTGCGGCCTGCTCGCCAAGGCGCTGCGCGCTACAGGCGGCGATGCTTTCCGCGGGAACCAGGCAGCACTCGGCGAGGTGATCGCGCTGCGCCACATGTTCTGGAGTTTTTCCAACGCGATGGCGCACAACCCGATCCCCTGGGCCAGCGGCGCGGTGCTGCCCAATCTGGAGGCGGCGCTTTCCTACCGCACTTTCATGTCGGAGGCCTATCCTCGCGTCATCGACACGGTGCGCCGGGTGATCGCCTCGGGGCTGATCTACCTGCCATCCTCGGCCAGGGATTTCGACAATCCGGAGATCGACCGCTGCCTCGCGCAATATGTGCGCGGCTCCAATGACATGGGCCATGTCGAGCGCATCAAGATCATGAAGCTGTTGTGGGACGCGACCGGAACCGAATTCGGCGGCCGCCACGCTCTCTACGAGCTCAACTATGCCGGTGCGCCGGAAGAGGTGCGGCTGCAGGTGCTGAAGGGCGCCGAGCGCGGCGGCCGGCTGAAGCAGATGGAGGAGCTGGTCGACCAATGCATGGCCGACTATGACGAGAAAGGCTGGACCGGCGACACCTGGCTGCCGCCGCTCTCAGTTGCGGCGAGCTGAGGAGGCCGGCCATGGAGGCGCAGGTCTCGAGGCTGGAATTCCGTGACGCCATGGCGCGGGTCTGCGCGCCGGTCAACATCGTCACCACGGACGGCCCGGCCGGGCGCGGCGGCTTCACCGCCACCGCCATGTGCAGCGTTTCGGACGATCCGCCGACGCTGCTGGTTTGCATGAACGAGCGCTCGGCGCAGACCGGCCTGTTCCTCGCCAACCAGCGCTTTTGCGTCAACGTTCTCACCCAGTCGCACATGCATCTGGCGGGAAAGTTCGCCGGCGCGATCCGCGACATGGCCGAGCGCTATCAAGCGGCGCGCTGGCAGACCATGCCGTCCGGCATGCCGGCGCTGCTCGACGCCATCGTCAGCTTCGATTGCGAGATCGGCGCGGTGAACAAGGTCGGCACGCACAATGTGATGTTCGGCCGCGTCGTCGACATCCGCCACGGCAGCGACGAAGCGGCGCTGCTCTATGTCGGCCGCAACTACATGCAGCCGAGCGCGGTCGGCAGTTTCGGAGGGTGAGGAACGCCGCCTCCCCTTCTCCCCCTGTGGGAGAAGGTGTCGCCGAAGGCGACGGATGAGCAACTGTGTTCGTCAGGACCTGTTTGGATTCCAAGGTTCGTTGTTTTGGATCATCGCGCTGAGGATGGTCAGGATCTTTCGTGCCACGGCGACGAGAGCGACCTTCGGCTCCTTGCCCT
>NZ_SRSR01000138.1:0-380 GCF_004792275.1 Mesorhizobium sp. M4B.F.Ca.ET.143.01.1.1 | reverse complement strand
GTGACGACGCGCAGCGACATGCAGAACGCGCTCGACGCCGCAGTGCTTGCGATCACCACCATGCCGACCACGACGGCGCTTTCCGACCGCCAAACGGCGCTGCAGCAGGCCTATGCCGCCAACAGCGGCCAAGGCACCGCGACACTGACCGGCGTCAACGTCGATGCTTCCGGCACGGCGACCTTCACCGCTACGGCAAGCTATCCGATGCCGACCACTTTCATGCAGGTCGCCCGCATCAATAATGTGCAGGTCGGCGTCAGCTCCGCGGTGCGCAAGACGCCGGCGCTGGTGCAGACCACGTTCAGGGTGACGAAGGTGTCGGGCTACTGGGCAAAGACCATGACCCTGTGGGGCACCAAGTTCGGCGATACCACCCC
>NZ_SRSR01000137.1:0-380 GCF_004792275.1 Mesorhizobium sp. M4B.F.Ca.ET.143.01.1.1 | reverse complement strand
GGCCGATTGACGATTGATGCGGATGAGCCGTTCGCGATCGAGAGCCCAAAATTGCATTTCCCCGGGTGTAGTTGGAGCGGATCGAGGGCGGCGGACTTGGAGCGGCGAGGGGGGTTGCCTACATCGCACATGTCGTCGATATGGAGGTCGACGAGTTCGCCGAAAGTTTTAAGGCGCTCTACACGGGACTTGGTCGGCGTCTCGCCGCGGTCGACTTCGCGTTCGGTTTGGGTCGCCCTTTGGCAGGTTTCCAAGATTTGATGTTAAAGAAAAAATGGCGAAAAATCAATATAATAGAGTGGCCGTAGCACCAATGATGGATTGGACGGACCGACATTGCCGGTTCTTCCACCGCCAGTTGACGCGCCGCGCGTTGCTCT
>NZ_SRSR01000136.1:0-380 GCF_004792275.1 Mesorhizobium sp. M4B.F.Ca.ET.143.01.1.1 | reverse complement strand
GCTCTATCTTTTTGTTTTTACGCAATTCCGGACGGAAAACCGCTCACACTTTTCCGGGAATTGCTCTAACCGCCTACATCCGCATCAACAGGCCACCGTCGACGGCGAGCTCGATGCCGGTGATGTAGCTTGCGGCGTCCGACAGCAGGAACAGCGCGGCATTCGCCATGTCCTGCGGCGTGCCGATGCGGCCGAGCGGTGTGTAATCCGCCACGGCGGCACGTTTCTCCTCGGTGTCCCAACGCGCTTGCAATGGCGTCAGCGCCATGCCGGGGCAGATGGCGTTCGAGCGGATGCGCTCGCCGGCAAGCTGCATGGCCAACGACTTGGAGAGGGCGCAGACGCCTGCCTTCGAGGCCTGATAGGCGTCCTGCGGTTTC
>NZ_SRSR01000135.1:0-383 GCF_004792275.1 Mesorhizobium sp. M4B.F.Ca.ET.143.01.1.1 | reverse complement strand
GGCTGCTCGCTCGGACGCCACGCAGGCCGCCTCGAAGCCGCGCTCCTTCAGGCCATTCGCCACGTCCGACGCGATCAAATATTCGTCTTCGATAATCAGCGCCAAGGGCGCACGCATTTCCACCTCCGTCAGCGTGTAATGCCCCTCCTCGGCCGAGGCTCGCGACAGGTCTCATCATGTCCCCGGGGGAAGCGCAGGGTGTGTTCCCGCGGATTGGTTGCGGCGCTGCCGAGGGGGTTTGGACCGGCCTGCTCCCTGTCGAGGGAAAGCTCGATCACGTCCGGGTCCGCCAACGCGGCGCGCGCCTCGAAAAGGCGAAGAAATTCAGGTCTGAGCCCATCGCCTCGTGAGCTTGCAAGCGCATGCAGTGACATGAGGGAGCG
>NZ_SRSR01000134.1:0-383 GCF_004792275.1 Mesorhizobium sp. M4B.F.Ca.ET.143.01.1.1 | reverse complement strand
CGTTGGAGATGACCGACAGCGTCTTTTCGTCCGCTTTGCGGATGATCGGGGTGATCAGGCCGCCTGGGATCGACACCGCGACCCCGACATCGGCATGCTTGTGCTTGACCATCGCACTGTCGGTCCACGACGCGTTCGCATCCGGCACCGCCATCAGCGCCATCGCCATCGCCTTGATCACCATGTCGTTGACCGAGAGCTTGTAAGCCGGCGCCTCGCCCTTTTCCGTCTTCTTCATGGGTGCTGCCGCATTCAACTGCGTGCGCAGCGCCAAGAGTGCATCGAGCTCGCAATCCAGCGTCAGGTAGAAATGCGGGATGGTGGACTTGGCCTCGACCAGGCGCCGCGCGATGGTCTTGCGCATGTTGTCGTGCGGCACGAGA
>NZ_SRSR01000133.1:0-385 GCF_004792275.1 Mesorhizobium sp. M4B.F.Ca.ET.143.01.1.1 | reverse complement strand
CGCCGGTCATGTATTCGCAGCCATGGTCGCCGACGCCTTCGACGACAGCGGCCACGCCCGAATTGCGCACCGCGAAGCGCTCGCCGGCGACACCGGCGAAATAGGCCTCGCCTTCGGTCGCGCCGTAAAGCACCGTGTTGCCGACGATGATCGAGTCGGCAGCCACGATCTTGGCTTCTTCCGGCGGGCGGATGACGATGCGGCCGCCCGATAGGCCCTTGCCGACATAGTCGTTGCCGGCGCCGACCAGCTCGAACGAAACGCCCCGCGCGAGAAACGCGCCGAAGGACTGGCCTGCCGTGCCGGTGAGCTTCACCTGGATCGTATCCTCGCGCAGCCCCTTGTGCTTGAAGCGCTTGGCGACTTCGCCCGACAGCATCGCGCC
>NZ_SRSR01000132.1:0-386 GCF_004792275.1 Mesorhizobium sp. M4B.F.Ca.ET.143.01.1.1 | reverse complement strand
AGCTTGGTCGGCGGCTGCGAGGCGGCATGCGCGGAAACCGGGATCTGCGTCTCTTTGGTTACCCGGCCGCTCTCCATCGCCTCGAACAGCATGTAGAGCGTCATCATCTTTGTCAGCGACGCCGGATAGCGCTGCGCCCGCGAATTGACCTCGAACAAGGTCTTGCCGGTCGGGGCGTCGACCACGATCGCCGCGTATTTCTGCGGCTGCGCGGGAACGGTCAGCACGCTTTCCGGCGGCGCGACAGTCGTGCAGCCGGCGACCAGCGCGAGAAGTGCCGAAACGGCGATCAGTGTTTGCAGGAGAGGAATGGGACGGGACAAGATGGTTCTAAAGCTGTTGCTGAGATGCGGCGAAGCTAACGTAACCCATATGCCGCGTCCAAC
>NZ_SRSR01000131.1:0-387 GCF_004792275.1 Mesorhizobium sp. M4B.F.Ca.ET.143.01.1.1 | reverse complement strand
TCGTCCTCGATGACACCACCGTGACAAACTATGTCGATCTGCCGGGTCATATCTGGGACAAGCGCCGGCGTCAGCTGATGAACAGCCAGCACTTCTCCAATTTCATCCGGCTCGGCCTGCTGTTGCAGCACGGCGGCACCTGGCTCGACGCCACCATTCTGCTCAGGCAACCGGTTCCTCGCCAGATCGAAAGCGAGGATTTTTACATCCTGCGCGAAACCAACCGCACGCCGCGGCTTGTGGAGACCTGGTTCATCCATGCGCGCAAGGGACACCCGCTGGTCGAGACGGTGATTCATGGCCTTGCCGACTACTGGGTCAAATACGATCGGCTTCTCGAGTATTTCATGTTTCCGCATCACATTGAGGCTTCTCTGTTGCTGCACC
>NZ_SRSR01000130.1:0-388 GCF_004792275.1 Mesorhizobium sp. M4B.F.Ca.ET.143.01.1.1 | reverse complement strand
GCCAGCTCTTCTTCAGCGCCGGCATGGCCTGCGAGATGATGCGGGCATTGGTGCTGTTGACGCTGGTCTGCTCGCGCGTCTCCTGGGCACGCTGCAGGTAGTTGGCATAGACCGTGCGCACCGCATCGAGATCGCGCTGCAGCTCGCGCAGCCTGACCGATGCCTGGTCGGTGTCGAGCGACTTACCCTTCAGCGACGCCACCTTGGCCTCCAGTTCCTTCTGGTTGGCCAAGGCGCGCTCATAGTCGGTCTCGGCGGCGGTGACGAGGCGGCCGAGCTCGCGGGCAATCAGCTTGCGCAGATCGCTCAACTGCTGCTGCGCCGAGATCATCGAGGGATGGCGCGGCCCGAGCTCGGTGCCGAACTGCGCGATCTGGTCGACCAGCGT
>NZ_SRSR01000129.1:0-389 GCF_004792275.1 Mesorhizobium sp. M4B.F.Ca.ET.143.01.1.1 | reverse complement strand
GTTGCGGTGAACGCCGGCAGCGTTTGAAAGGTCAGCCAAGGACCAGTTCAATGCCGCGCTAGCCATCCTTACTTGTGCAGGCTTCACAACTCACAATCCCTGTGCTAATTTCACAAGTGTAAGTATCACAACTGACTGGAGAAATCCAATGCCGAACACCTCAGTTCCGGCTGCCGGCGAAGCTTTGCCTCTGCCAAGTCCACCGTCGGGAGATTTTCCGGGCGCCCCATCTTCGGGACGTTCAGATGGCCGCCGCCGACCTGCAGATCGATCGCCACGTCGCTTCGATCGTTGCCGCCATGAAGATCATCCACGGCGGCGAATACCACCGTTTCATCGAAAGGTCGAATACGTGATGATAAGGAGGCGGTCATGAGCGCTCTCTCCAG